>JBKPPO010000340.1:0-5686 GCA_046733635.1 Pseudomonadota bacterium
TCGGGCGGAATGCGTGTCTTGGCGAAGAAGTGCGAGGCGGCATAGACCAGCGAGACGAGCACGATCGCGGCCACAGGTCCGGATTCTCGCGCGATGGCGGTATGCATCACACCGCGCATGGCCGTCTCTTCCAGCAGCGCCACTACGAGACCGGTCATGCAGGCCATGAAGATGAGCTGGACCCAGTCGCCCGCGGCGAGCGCGAGTCCGGGTTTGAGCTCCCGCATGTCGAGCAGCACCATGGTCGCGAGCACCGGCAGCATCAGGACGGCGCCGAGTACGAAAGCCTTGCCGAGCTCGGCGAAGAAGCTGCGCGCCGGCAGCGAGTAACCCAGGCTGCGGCGGTCGGACACCGCGAGCTTGCGCGCCACGAGCAGGAACCCCACGAAGAACGTGAGCATGGCAATGCGGCTCGCCACGCGGTGGAAACGGAACTCGAAGCCGAGTGACTGCAGCAGTTCCCACGCCGGATAGGTGAAAGCAGCGATGCCGCCCAACGCGAGCGCGATCAGGCCGAGGAAGATCGCGAATGCGCGCACGGATTACTTCGCGGACGTGGCGGCGGGGGCGGGCCTCGTGCCGGCCGGCATCGGCACGGCCTGATACCCGCGCTTCTTCAGCAGCTCGAGCAGCCCGTCGTCGCCGACGTAGTGCAGCGTGCCTACGACCACGAGGTAATCGCGATCCTCGGTGAGCAGGGCTTCGATCCTGGGCATCCATTTGCGATTGCGATCGCCGAGCAGCGCGTCGTACAGAGCCGGCGATTTCGCGCGCTCCGTCGCGAATTCGGCCTGCAGCGCGGCGAGGTCTCCCTTGCGCCAGGCCTCGATGAGCTTGCCGAGATCCGCGCGCAGTTCCGCGGCGTCATCGGTGGAATCGAGCAGGAAACGCGTTTGCTCGGGGAAGGTGCGATCGTCGAACACGCTGAGCTGGTCGATCACGGTCTCGAGCCCGTCGATGGGCTTGCCATCCTTCTTCGCGCGTTCGGTGATCTGCATGTCGATGCCGAGCTCCTGGTCGAAGCCGGTCCTCGCCAGCGCGAACTGCGTGAGCACCAGCGCCGCGGACCAGGGCTCGAGCTTGGTGATCGCGGCTTCGGGCACGCCGAGCTCGGAGGCGAGCTTCGCGACACGGGCGTAGTCCTTTGCGCCCACCACGTCGGCCAGCACCTGGTCGGTGGCCAGGGTCCCGTTCGTGGTGATGAACTGAACGGCTTCGAGCGGGTTGAGGTCGTCGAGATCGACTTCGAGCACGATGGCCTGGGCCGCTTCGTACGCGCGCTCGAGCTGCTCGGGAAACTCCGCGTGCTCCTTGGGAAGCGCGTGCACCGAGCCGGCGAGATAAACGGTGTTGTTCTTCCCCTTGACCGTCCAGACGGAGGTTTGACCGTGCGCGAGGGCGGCATCGCTGATGCTCGCGAACAAAAGGAGGCCGGCGAGGCCTCGTGACAAGCCTCGCCGCAGAACATCAGGAAGGGTCATGCCACCGATTCTGCGGCAGTCAGGAAGTGCACGCCAGTGTCGATGGCGCCGTTGGAGTGCAGCGTGAGCAGGCGATAGGCCGGCGGGAGATTGTCGATGACGAAATCGTTGGAGCGCGGCTGGAACTGCGCGCAGGTCGACGGCGTGGCGAGCAGGCGCACACCGCGACGCGACCCTTCGAAGTGCTGGTGCACGTGGCCCCAGACGACGGCCTTGACCTGCGGATGGCTGTCGATCACCGACCAGAATTCGTTCGCGTTGGCGAGGCCCACGGTGTCCAGCCAGCGGCTGCCCATCGCGATCGGATGGTGGTGGAGGCAGACCATGGCGTGACGCTGGCGCGCCATGCCGAGTTCTTCGTCGAGCTTGGTGAGCATCTCGACCGAGATGTGGCCACCGGCCGAGTTCGGCACGACGCTGTCGAGCAGCACGATGCGCCACGCGCCGATGTCGGCCGGGCCATCGAGATCGAACGGCGGGCCCGCGAGCGCGGCGCGCATTTCGGGGACCAGGTCATGATTGCCGGGAATGCACAACACGGGCTTGCCGAAACGCGCGAATACGCGGCGGAAATGTTCATAGCCGCCCGCGTCGTCCTGCACGAGATCACCCGTGACCAGGATGGCGTCCGCGATGGCGAGGTGCCCCGACGCATCCGCCAGTGTGCGTTCGAGAGTGTCGAAGCTGTTCACGCCGCGCAGCGCGCCGTTGATGTCACCGAACAGGTGCGGGTCGGTGAACTGGATGACTCGGATGGCACTCATTCAAACGGACTCTACAAACACTCTGGAACGTGGCGGGTGACGTACTTCACGGCCCCGTTCACACCGCCGCGACGGGGTGAACCAGGTCTCGAACTACCCGGGGGAAACTGTGATGCGACGTCGGTATACGGCGACGGAACGGGCCTCGCGAACATTGGTAAATAGCTGGTTTTTGCTGAGACCGCGAGCGCGGGTTTTGGTGCCTCGCAAACAACATCAGCGGCGCGGAAATGCGCACCGCTTCACGAGGCACGCCACTGAAAGCCCTTCCATGTCGGACGAATCCTCGCGTGATTTTTTGTGAGAGCGGTAACGGCCGCGTGTACAGTTCGGGCCATGAAGAAACCGGGCAAAGACGATCCGAGCAGGCCGCGCAAGGACGGCTACGAGTACAAACGCGATTTCTACCGCAGCGACAGCGTGGCGGACGACTACGACTTCCACCGCTTCAGCTCGCCCGAGCGCCAGAAGCGCAACGTGCGCAAGTGGGCTGCGATCCGCAAGGCGCTCGCCATGACCACGGGTGTGCGCACCATCCTCGATCTGCCATGCGGTACCGGAAGGTTCACCGGCGGACTGGCGCGGGAGGGTTACGAGGTGATCGGCAGCGACATCTCGCTGGAGATGCTCCGCAAAGCGGCGTCCGTCGACCGGCCGGAAGCCGGCAAACAATCCGCCGTGGGTTACCTGCAGGCGAACGCCGAACATCTGCCGCTGCGCAACGACTCGCTCGACTGCGTGGTCTGCATCCGCTTCATGATGCACGTCGATCCGGCCACGCGCGTTCGCATGTTGCGCGAGTTCCATCGCGTCTCCCGCCGCTGGGTCATCGTCGACTACCGGCACAAGTACACCTTCCGTTACGTACTCACGCAGACCTTCGGCCGCCTCGGCCTGGGCCGCACGCCGTTGTCGCGAGTCTCGCGGGCGGATCTCGAACAGGAGTTTCGCGACGCAGGCTTCGCGATCCGCAGTGTGATCCGGGTGTCGGCGCCGCTGCTGTCGGACAAGTGGGTGGTATTGGCGGAACGCGCCTAGCCGCGGGCAGGCCGCCCGGCAGCCGACCGGCGGGATGAACCCCGGTACACGGTGCGCTGTCCCGAGACAACGGCCGGGACAACCGGCAGCTCCGCCGCCGATACGGGGAAATGGGTCCGACCCCGTTCCGGTGGCCCCTTTTCGGTTGCTCCGGGGGGGCCCCTATCGGACAATGCGCGCCCTTTATGGATACCCCAGCCACAACCCCCACCCGCCGCGCCCTCGCCAACGCGATTCGCGCGCTCTCCATGGATGCCGTCCAGGCCGCGAACTCGGGACATCCCGGGGCGCCCATGGGCATGGCCGATATAGCGGAGGTGCTCTGGCGCGATGTGCTCAAGCACAACCCGGGCAACCCCAAGTGGTGGAACCGGGACCGCTTCGTGCTCTCGAACGGCCACGGCTCGATGCTGCTGTACTCGCTGCTGCATCTCTCCGGTTATCCGGTGACGATCGACGAGCTCAAGAATTTCCGCCAGTTGGGCGCTCGCACCGCGGGACACCCCGAGCGCGATGCGGACATGGGCATTGAGACCACGACGGGTCCGCTGGGCCAGGGTTTCGCGAACGCCGTGGGCATGGCGCTGGCCGAGAAACTGCTGGCCGCGCAGTACAACAAGGACGGTATCGCGCTCGTCGATCACCACACGTATTGCTTCGCGGGCGACGGCTGCCTCATGGAAGGCATCTCGCATGAATCCGCGTCGCTCGCCGGCCACCTGAAGCTCGGCAAGCTCATCGTGTTCTACGACGACAACGGCATCTCCATCGACGGCAAGGTGCAGGGCTGGTTCACCGAAGACACGCCGAAGCGCTTCGAAGCCTACGGCTGGCACGTCGTGAAGAACGTCGATGGCCACGATGCCGACGCTGTTGCCGCGGCCATCAAGAAGGCCAAGGCGAAGAAGGATCAGCCTTCGCTGATCATCTGCAAGACCATCATCGGCTGGGGCGCCCCTAACAAGCAGGGCACCAAGTCCGCGCATGGCGAAGCTCTCGGTCCGGATGAAGTGGCCAACGCCCGCAAGACGCTGGGCTGGGATTCCGCTCCGTTCGTGGTGCCGGATGACATCCGCGCGGCCTGGGACGCGCGCGAAGCCGGCGCCGCAGCCGAGAAGAAGTGGACGCGCATCTTCAAGCGTTACAAGCGCGAGTTCCCCGCCGAAGGCGCGGAGTTCGAGCGCCGCATGAAGGGCGACCTGCCGCAGAACTGGAACGACATCGTGCAGGAGGTGCTGGCCGCCGGCGCCGCCGTCACGGGGTCGCAGGCCACGCGTGCGTCGTCGCAGGTCGCGCTGAACGTGCTCGGCCCCAAACTACCCGAGATGCTCGGTGGTTCGGCTGACCTCACGGGCTCCGTGAACACCAAGCGCAAGGATTCGGTCGATCTGACCACCGAGAACTTCCTCGGCAACTACGTGTACTACGGTGTGCGCGAGTTCGGCATGACGGCCATCATGAACGGCCTCACCGTGCACGGCGGCTTCCGTCCGTACGGCGGCACGTTCCTCGTGTTCTCGGATTACGCGCGCAACGCCGTGCGCGTCGCGGCGATCATGCATTGCCCGACCACGCTGGTGTACACGCACGATTCCATCGGCTTGGGCGAAGATGGCCCGACGCATCAGCCCGTCGAGCACCTGGCTTCCTTGCGCGCCATGCCCAACCTGCACGTATGGCGTCCCGCGGACGCGGTCGAATCCGGGATCTCCTGGGTGGCGGCGCTCGAGCGCAAGAACGGTCCCACCGCGCTGATCTTCACGCGTCAGGGCCTGCCGCAGAACGAGCGTACGCCCGAGCAGCTCATCGCGCTGCGCAAGGGCGGCTACGTGCTCATCGACAGCAACGGTCCTCCGGAAGCCATCGTGATCGCCACGGGTTCGGAAGTCGGTATCGCCGCTGCCGCCGTGAAGGAATTGCAGGCCGCAGGCAAACGCGTGCGCCTGGTGTCCATGCCCTGCTGCGAGATGTTCGATTCGCAGCCGGCGCCGTATCGCGAGAGCGTGTTGCCGGCCTCCGTCACCCGTCGCCTCGCGATCGAAGCGGGCAGCACGCAGTCCTGGTGGCGCTACGTGGGCAGCGCGGGACGCGTCATGGGCATCGACGGCTTCGGCGCGTCGGGCAAGGGCCCGGACCTGTACAAGCATTTCGGGCTGACCACGGCGGACGTGAAGGCCCAGGTCGAGCAGCTCCTCGCGTAACCGCGGGTCTCTGCCGGCCGAGACGACTTTCTTCAGTAGCTAGACAACCGCAAGGGGATTGGGACAGATGGCCATCAAAGTAGGTATCAACGGTTACGGACGTATCGGCCGCAACATTCTGCGTGCGTTGTACGAGTCCAACCGCACCAATGAAATCCAGATCGTCGCGGTCAACGACCTCGGCGACGCGCAGACCAACGCG
>JBKPPO010000341.1:0-9752 GCA_046733635.1 Pseudomonadota bacterium
CCGCCGACCAAGCACTGATGAAGGCACCGAAAACCCCGCCCTCAGCGGGGTTTTCTTTATGGCAAAGTGCAATCTCCGGAATGAAGAGTGAGGGCAGATGAGCGCACCACGATATAAACGCATCCTGGTCAAACTCTCCGGTGAGGCCCTGCTCGGATCCACCGAGTTCGGCATCGATCCGATGGTGCTCAAGCGCATCGCGGGCGAGGTGCTCGAGATCCAGCAAAGCGGCGTGCAGGTGGCCTGCGTGCTCGGTGGCGGCAACATCTTCCGTGGCGCAGGTCTCGCGAAGGCCGGCCTGGATCGCGTCACCGGCGACCACATGGGCATGCTCGCCACCGTCATGAATGCGCTCGCCATGCAGGACGCCATCGAGAACCTGGGCGGTCACGCGCGCGTGCAGAGCGCCGTACGCATCAATCAGGTCTGCGAGGATTACATCCGGCGGCGCGCCATGCGCCATCTCGAAAAAGGCCGCGTGGTCGTGTTCGCGGCGGGCACCGGCAATCCGTTTTTCACGACCGATTCCGCCGCCGCGCTGCGCGCCATCGAGATCGAAGCCGAGGTGCTGCTCAAGGCCACCAAGGTCAACGGCATCTACGACTCCGACCCGATGAAGAATCCGGCCGCGAAGCGCTACGCCACGCTCACCTACGACAAGGTGCTGCAGGACCGCCTCAACGTGATGGATGCCACGGCCATCGTCATGTGCCGTGACAACCGCATGCCGCTGCAGGTGTTCAACCTGAACAACGCGGGCGACCTGCCGCGCGTGGTGCGCGGCGAAGACATCGGCACCGTCGTCACCAACGATTAGCAGAGGGACCCATTCATGTTAGATGACATCAAGAAGGACGCCGCCACCCGCATGGGCAAGTGCGTCGAGACTTTCCAGGCCGACCTCAAGAAGCTGCGCACGGGCCGAGCGCATCCCTCGCTGATCGAGAACCTGAAGGTCGACTACTACGGCACCGACACGCCGCTCAAGCAGGTCGCGAACATCAGCGTCGAGGATGCGCGCACGCTCGTGGTCTCCCCGTGGGAGAAGAACATGGTGCAGGCCATCGAGAAGGCCATCCACAAGTCCGAGCTCGGACTGAATCCGATGAGCGCGGGCACCGTGATCCGCCTGCCGCTGCCGCCGCTCACCGAAGAGCGCCGCAAGGACATCATCAAGGTCGTGCGTGGCGACGCGGAGAATGCGCGCGTGGCCGTGCGAAACGTGCGCCGCGACGTGATCGCCGACGTGAAGGAAGCGCTCAAGGAAAAGCTCATCACGCAGGACGACGAGAAGAAGGCCGAGACGGACATCCAGAAGCTCACCGACAAATACGTCGGTGACATCGATGCCCAGCTCGCGGCCAAGGAAAAAGAAATCCTGCAGGTGTGAGCGGCAACGCGCACTCCCCAGCCGCGTGAGCATTCCCAAACACATCGCCATCATCATGGATGGCAACGGGCGCTGGGCCGAGAGCCGCGGCCAGATGCGGCATGCCGGCCACAAGGAAGGCGTGCGTCCGGTGCGCATGTGCGTCGAGCAATGCGCGCGTCGCGGCGTCGGTGCGCTCACGCTGTTCGCGTTCTCGAGCGAGAACTGGAGCCGGCCGACCGTGGAGGTCACCGGCCTCATGCAGCTCTTCCTCGATGCCCTCGACCGCGAGGTCGAGGACCTTCACAAGAACAAGGTCCGCCTGCGATTCATCGGCGATCGGCAGGCCCTGAGCGTGAAGCTCCAGGCGCGTATGGCGGCCTGTGAAGAGCTCACCGCGAACAATCCGGGACTCAAACTACAGGTGGCCGTGAGTTATGGCGGCCGCTGGGACATCGTGCAGGCCGCGCGCAGGCTCGCGGCGCAGGCGGCGAGCGGCGCATTGCGGCTCGAGTCCCTCGACGAAGCGCGCTTCGGCCAGGAACTCGCGCTCGGCGACGTTCCGGATCCGGACCTGTTCATCCGCACGGGTGGCGATCACCGCATCAGCAATTTCCTGCTGTGGAATCTCGCCTACACCGAACTCTACTTCTGCGATGTGTTGTGGCCGGACTTCGACGAGGCCCGGCTCGAGGATGCGCTGCGCGCGTTCGCCGGGCGCGAACGCCGGTTCGGTCTCACGCGCCAGCAGCTCGCCGAGCAGACGAAATCGCCGACGCACGAAGGCGAGGCTGGCCGTGCTTAAGGAACGCGTCCTCACCGCGCTGGTGCTCGTGGCCGTACTGCTCGGCGTGATGCTGGGCCTGCCGCCCGTGGCCACCGTCTGGCTCGTCACGGCACTGGTGTTGCTTGGCGCCTGGGAGTGGGCTGGATTCATCCGCGCGCCGTCCGCCAGCGGCGGCAATGTGCCGACGCGCGTCGGCTACGTGTTGGTCATCGCGGTGCTGCTGCTCGCGGGCTGGAGCTACGTGCTGGAGTCCGCCTGGATGCGCCCGGTCATGATCATCGCCGTGGCGTGGTGGTTCGTGGCGTTCGTGTGGATGCTCGTGGCGCCCGATCGCGTGAACGCAGTGACTGCGGCGGTGGCCGGCGTCCTGGCGCTGGTGCCATGCTGGCTCGCGCTGGTGCATTTCTCCCTGAGCACCACGCCGCACTACGGCTGGGTATTGTTCACGCTCGCGCTGGTTTGGGCCGCCGATACGGGCGCCTACTTCGCCGGGAGATTCCTGGGCAAGGTTCCGCTGGCGCCGCGGGTCTCTCCGAAGAAGACCTGGGAGGGCGTGATCGGCGGGTTGCTGGTCAGCGGCGCCGTGGCTGCCATCGGTGGCGCGTGGCTGGGCGTGAGCGGGTATCCGTTCGTCTCGCTGTGTGTCGCGGTCGCCGCGATCTCGGTAGTCGGCGATCTTGCGGAGAGCATGCTCAAACGCGCCGCGGGTCTGAAAGACAGCGGCAGCCTGTTCCCGGGGCATGGCGGCGTGCTCGATCGCATCGACAGCGTGACGGCAGCCGCTCCCACGCTTGCGCTGGGCCTCTACGGCCTCGGGGTCTTGTCTTGAAGGGCGTGGCCATCCTGGGCTCCACCGGTTCGGTGGGCGAAAGCACGCTCGACGTCATCGCCCGCCACCCGGATCGCTTCCGCGTGATTGCGCTTGGCGCGCATCGCAACGTGGACAAACTGGCGGAACAATGCCAGCGCTTCGACGTGCCGTACGCGGCGCTCGCCGATGCATCCGCCGCGGAGACACTGGCGCAGCGGCTGCGCGCCAACGGCTTGCGTACGCGCGTGTTGGCCGGCGCGGACGCGATCTGCGAGATCGCTTGCCTGCCCGAAGTGCACAGCGTGATGGCTGCCATCGTCGGTGCGGCGGGTTTGCCGTCGACGCTCGCGGCGGCGCGCGCCGGCAAGCGATTGTTGTTAGCCAACAAGGAATCGCTGGTCATGGCCGGCCCGCTGCTCATGCGCATCGTGGGCGAAAGCGGCGCGGAGCTGCTGCCCATCGACAGCGAACACAACGCGGTGTTCCAGTGCCTGCCCGCGGGCGCCCGGTGCGGCGTGGAGCCGCGCGGACTCAAGAAGATCCTGCTCACGGCATCCGGCGGCCCGTTCATCGACGCCGACGCGGCGAAGCTCGATCGCGTGACGCCGGCCGAAGCTTGCGCCCATCCGAACTGGGTCATGGGCCGCAAGATCTCGGTCGACTCGGCCACGCTCATGAACAAGGGTCTCGAGTTCATCGAGGCCTGCCTGCTGTTCGGCGTGACGCCGCAACAGGTGGAAGTGGTCATCCACCGCGAAAGCATCGTGCACTCGATGGTCGAGTACGTCGATGGCTCGGTGCTGGCGCAGTTAGGCGCGCCCGACATGCGTACGCCCATCGCCCACGCGCTCGCGTGGCCGGAGCGCGTAGCCTCGGGTGTACAATCCCTCGACCTCATCAAGGTGGGCTCGCTCCGATTCGAAGCCCCGGATCTGCGGCGCTTTCCGGCGCTGGCCCTGGCGCAGGACGCGGCCCGGGCGGGCGGCTCACGGCCCGCATCGCTCAACGCCGCCAACGAGGTGGCCGTTTCAGCGTTTCTCGAAGGTGGATTGAACTTTGCGCGAATTCCGTCGGTCATTGAATCGGTGATGGCAACCACATCGGGTGGCGAAATCCGCGATCTGGACGACGTGCTCGCGGCCGATGCCGAAGCCCGGGAGCGCGCTTCGGCCCTCATCCGGCCTCGCGCCGTGCACGCGCGGATCTAGAGGAACACGATGGATATCGGCTGGAAAATCCTCTGGGGCATCATCGGCATCAGCCTGCTCGTCACCATCCACGAGTTCGGGCACTACTGGGTGGCCCGCAAGCTCGGTTTCAAGGTGCTGCGTTTCTCGGTGGGTTTCGGCAAGCCGCTGTGGAAGCGCGTCGGCCGGGCGCCGGATCACATCGAATATGTCGTGGCGGCCATCCCGCTCGGCGGCTACGTCCGCATGCTGGATGAGCGCGATGGGGACGTGTCGCCGGAAGACCGGCCGCGCGCCTTCACAAGCAAGCCGCCCTGGCAGCGCATCCTGGTACTGCTCGCCGGGCCGGCCGCCAACATCCTGTTCGCCATCCTCGTGTTGTGGGGGATGTTCTGGTTCAACGGCGTGATGTTGTTCAAGCCCATGGTGGGCGACATCGCGCTCGGCAAACCCGCCGCAGCGGCGGGGTTGCGCAGCGAGGATCTCATCGTGGCCGTCAACGGCCGCGAGGTCGCCGACCTCAAGCAGGCACACCTGCGATTGTTAGGCGCGGTCAGCAGCGAGGGCGACATCCTGCTGCGCGTTCGCTCGCGATCCGGCGATGAGCGCAATGTCACGCTGCGCCTGCCGGACGCGGATGCGCGTTTCGAGATGACGAAGCCCAACCAGCTGCTGCCAGGGCTGGGTTTCGACTTCTGGGCGCCCCGGATCCCGGCGAAGCTCTTTTCGGTGGAGAAGGGCGGCCCGGCGGACCTGGCGGGCCTGCAGCCCGGGGATCTCGTCTTGTCTGCCGACGGCAATGCGTTGAAGGGCTGGAGGGAATTCAGCACCTATATCCGCGAGCGTCCGGGCCAGGAGATCGTCTTCGAAGTACAGCGCGGCGGTGAAACGCTCACGCGCCGGGTGACGCCGCTCCAGCAGATCGACGGTGGCAAGCCCGTGGGAATGCTGAGGGTGGGCCGCCCGCAAAGCTTCGAGGGGCAGATACCCCCCGAGTACATGACCAAGGTGAACATGGGTCCGTTGGCTGCGCTGGCCGCTGGCGCGAACGAAGCCTGGGAGATGACCGCGGCGCAGGCCACGTTCTTCTGGCGCATGATCACGCAGAAGATCTCGACGGATAACCTGACCAGCCTCATCACCATCGCCGACTACGCCGGTGAGGCCGCGAGCGCCGGGCCGGGCACCTTCCTGACGCTGCTGGTGTTGCTGTCGCTGTCGCTGGGATTCCTGAACCTGCTGCCCATCCCGCTGCTGGACGGTGGCCAGATCGTGTTCCAGGCGGCCGAATGGATTCGTGGCAAACCGCTCTCCGAACGCGTGTACATTCTGAGCCAGCAGGCGGGGCTGCTGGCGATTGCGCTACTCATGGGCGTGGCGCTGTTCAACGACCTGAGCACATACCTGTTCCCGGGCGTGGGCAAATAACAAAACCAGGGGATCAAATTGACGACGAGGTTCGCCATATTTTGTGCTGCCAGCGGCATGGCGCTGAGCGCACCGCTGCAAGCCCAGGAAGCCGACTTCACGGTCGGAGACATCCGTGTGGAAGGCCTGCAGCGGGTCACCGAAGGCTCGGTCTACAACTACCTGCCGATCAACATCGGCGACACGCTGTCTCCGCAGCGCGTGCGCGAGGCCATACGCGCGCTGTACGACACCGGCTTCTTCCGTGACGTCGAACTGCGCCGGGACGGCAGCACCCTCATCGTTGTGGTCAACGAACGCCCCACGATCGAGAGCTTCGAGGTCGACGGCAACAAGGACATCAAGGACGAGGATCTCAACAAGAGCCTGAAGAACGTCGGCCTCGCGCAGGGCAAGACTTTCGACCGCTCGGTTCTCGAGGATGTGAAATCCTTCCTCCAGGATCAGTACGGGGCGCGCGGCAAATACGCCGCGAAGATCACCACGAACGTGGAAGAAGTGCCCGGGAACAGGGTCAAGATCAAGATCGATATCGTCGAGGGCAAGCGGGCAAAGATCCGCCAGATCAACCTCGTGGGCAACGAGACGTTCAAGGAAGACGACATCCTCGACACGTTCGAGCTCAAGACCCCGAACCTGCTGTCGTTCTACAAGCAGGACGATCGCTACTCGCGCGAGTCGTTGCAGGGCGATCTCGAAAAATTGCGCTCGTTCTACATGGACCGCGGTTATGCCAACTTCGAGGTCGAGTCCACGCAGGTGGCCATCGCCCCGGAGAAGGACGACATCTTCATCACGGTGAACGTGAACGAAGGTGAGGTCCACAAGATCAAGGAAGTGAAACTCGCCGGCACCTTCGTGGTGCCCGAAGCCTTGCTCAAGCGGTACGTACTCGTGCAGCCCGGCGACACGTTCTCGCGCAAGGTGATCACTGCCACGCAGGAGTTGCTGCAGAACCGCCTGGGCGAGGACGGCTTCGCATTCGCCAAGGTAGATCCCGTGCCGACGACGGTCGGCGATCCCGCGAACAAGGAGCTCTCGCTCACGTTCTTCGTGGATCCCGGCAACCGCGTCTACGTGCGCCACATCGCGTTCAACGGCGTCACCAAGATCAACGACGAAGTCCTGCGCCGCGAGATGCGCCAGCTCGAAGGTGGCTGGTTGTCCAACACCGCGCTCGATCGCTCGAAGCAGCGTCTCGAGCGCCTGCCGTACATCAAGAAGGTGGAGTCGGAGACCAAGCCGGTTCCGGGTTCCGCCGACCTCGTCGACGTGACCTACGACATCGAAGAGGGTCCTTCAGCGCAGCTCGGCGGCGGCATCGGTTACTCGGAGTCGCAGTCGTTCATCCTCTCTGGGAACTATGCGGACGCCAATTTCCTCGGCACCGGCCGCCGGGTGTCGATCGACCTCAACTCGGGCCGTTACAGCAAGGTTTACGGCCTCTCGGTCACCGAGCCGTATTTCACCCCGGATGGCATCGGCCTCAGCGCCAGCCTGAGTTATCGCGACCAGACGCAGTTCGTCGCGGACTCGTCGGACTTCTCCTCGGAAACCATCGGGGCCGGTCTCGACATGGGCATCCCGATCAGCGAGAACCAGGGCATGCGGGTGGGCTTGTCCTTCCAGAAATCCAGCCTGCTCACGACGTCGAGCGGAAGTGCGCGCCAGGCCGTCGACTGGGTGCGCCAGAACGGCGATCCCAACGAGCGCTGCATCAACGGCAATTACCAGGAGATCGACTGCGTCGCGCAGGCGAACCAGGTCGCGCTCGCGTTCTACGGCACGGATTACGACGCCGTCGAATTCAATCTCTCCTGGAATTACGACAGCCGCAACCGCTCGCTGTTCGCCAATCGCGGACAGCGCCATTCCTTCGGCGTGGCCTACACGCTGCCGGGAGTCAGCGATGTGGAGTACTACGTCGCGAGCTACGAGTTCGTGAAATACGTGCCCCTGTTCGGCCGCTTCACGCTGCAGCTCGGCGCCGACATCGCGTACGGCATGGACATCGGCGATACGACGGCGCTGCCGCCGTACCGGCAGTTCTATGGCGGCGGTCCCGAGACCGTGCGCGGCTATCGCGAGAGCCGGCTCGGCCCGAAGGACGACTTCGGCCGTCCGTTCGGCGGCAACCTCAAGGTCACGAGCCGCGCGGAGGTATTGATCCCGCTGCCGCAGAAGTTCGAGACCTCGGCCCGCCTCTCGTGGTTCTACGACATGGGCAACATCTTCTCGACCGGGAATCGTCACGACTTCCGTGGTCCCAACGGTCAAAGGGTCGAGTACGAGTTCGAGTATGATAAATTGAAGCACTCAACGGGCTTGGCTGTTCAATGGCTTGCGCCACTGGGTGTGTTCAGGTTCAGCTATGCGTATCCACTCAATGCGTACAGGGGCGATCCGGGTACGTACGAAGACGAAGTGGAGAAGTTCCAGTTCTCCGTCGGCCAGGCTTTCTAAGAGGTGATGTCAGTGCAGGGTTCGATTCGCAAAATTCTCGTTGGTGTCATCGCGTCGGCTGCGTTCGCCGTCCCCGCCATGGCGGAAGTGAAGATCGGTGTGGTCGACTACGCGCGGTTGTTCGACGAATCGCCGCAGGCCAAGTCGCTCAAGGAGGCGCTGAACGCGGAGTTCGGTCCGCGCGTGCAGCAGCTCGTGTCTTCCGAGCAGGCGCTGAAGGCGCGCAGCGAAAAATTCCAGAAGGACTCGGCCACCATGACGGCCGACCAGAAGTCGAAGGCGGAAAAAGATCTGCGCGACGGTCTGCGTGATCTCGAGCGCAAGAAGCAGGAGCTGCAGGACGACTCCAATGCCAAGCGCCAGGAAGAGATGAACAAGCTGCAGCGCACGCTCATCGGCGAAGTGCGCGAGTACGCCAAGACGCAGAACTTCGACATCGTGATCGCCGATGGCGTGATCTATCACACGGCTACCGTCGACATCACGCCCGCGGTCCTGCAGTCGCTGAACTCGCGCGCGCCGCGGCCCGCCGCTGCGCCGGCCGGCTCCCCCGCGCCTGCGAAGCCTGCGGCGAAGCCCTGATCCGATAGCGACGGAGCGGTCGTCGCGATGACGGTCACGCTCGGCGAACTGGCGGTTCGCTTCGGTTGCGAGCTTCGTGGTGATCCCGCCGCGACGGTGGATTCCGTCGCGGCGTTGTCACAAGCGGGGCCGCGCTCCGTCTCCTTCCTCGCGAATCCCAAGTACACCGAGCAGCTCGACAATACCCGGGCCGGCGTCGTCATCCTCGATGCGCGGTCCGCCGACAAATCGCCGGTGCCATCCCTGATCGCAGCGAATCCTCACGCCACCTTCGCGCGTGTGGCTGCGTTGCTGCATCCCGAGATACCGCTGAATCCCGGCGCCCATCCGGGCGCCTTCGTCGCCGCCACTGCGCAGATTCATCCCACCGCGGAAATTGCCGTGCACGCGTACGTGGGTGAGGGCGTGCGGATCGGCGCGCGCTGCTTCGTCGGTCCCGGTTGCGTGATCGAAAGAAACGCCGTGCTGGCGGACGACGTGCGGCTGACGGCGCGAGTTCATGTGGGGCATCACGTGAAGCTCGGCCATCGCTGTATCGTCCAGCCTGGCGCCGTGATCGGCGGTGATGGCTTCGGTTACGCCAACGACAAGGGTCAGTGGATCAAGGTGCCGCAGGTGGGCGCCGTGACCATGGGAGACGACGTCGAGATCGGCGCCAACACCACGATCGATCGTGGTGCGATCAACGACACCGTGATCGAGGAGGGCGTCAAGATCGACAACCTCTGCATGATCGCGCACAACTGCCGCATTGGCGCGCACTCGGCCATCGCCGCGCTGACGGGCATCGCGGGCAGCACCGTGATCGGCAAACGCTGCATCCTGGGTGGACGGGTGGGAGTCACCGGGCACATCACGCTCTGCGATGACGTGGTGGTACTCGGCACTTCGTTCATCTCGCATTCCATCAGCAAGCCGGGCGTGTATTCTTCCGCCCTGCCGAGCGAGGACGCGGGCACGTGGCGCCGCATCGTCGGCCGCATCAAGCGGCTGGATTCGATGGCGAAGCGTCTTCGCAACGTGGAAAAACACGTTGGGCTCTCGGCGACAGACAGGGATTCTTCCGAGGACTAAATGCAATGACCGAGTCGATCTCGCTCGACATCATGGGTGTGCGGCGTCTGC
>JBKPPO010000342.1:0-3266 GCA_046733635.1 Pseudomonadota bacterium
ACATTGGCCGGCGGTGCCGCGAGCGAAGCCGTAGCCACCAAAGCCGCGACGGCGATCATTCCGAGCCGTGAAATACGCATTTGCCTGCTCCTGTTGAAGGGAACACGTCGTTCCCGGTGGATAGGAACGAAGCTGCGCGCCATGAACGGACACGCATCCTGGCGGTGGTCGCTCAGGTTGTCTGCGTTCGGTGGGACGGCGTAGAAAGCCGCGGCGGCGGCTCACCGTAGCGCCGAATCGATGACGAGCCGCCGGCTCTGGACCCCGGTTCAGGCGTTCAGGATCTTCTTCCCGGCGCGCCCCTCACCGGCGCTGCGCAGGCGGTCGCCATCACCATCCCCCAGCGGATCGACTCCGGCCGTATTGTGGTCCTGGGCGAGCTCGGCGAGCGTGAAGCCCGCGGTGCCGCGCGGCGGCTCGTCGCCGAAAAGCTCGCGGGCGTCATCGGACACTCCGCGCGCTCCACGTTGCTGTCTCATCTGCCTCAGGGCCATGTTGACCAGGGCACCTGCGATAGCTGCGCCCACCGCGAGCTTGAATAGCGTTTTCATGGAGTGACGATATTGGTCGGGCGCGTTCCCGCGCCGTCGGCGCAGCCAGCTGGCGACGGTGAGCCGATGCTGACCATCGGTAGTCTCCGGGCTATCTCTTGTCCGCGAGTCCGAGAAAATTTTCCACGCGGCCGAATTCATCCTCCAGGGCTTTCCGGAATCCCGGATCCTTCGGCGCCCGGCCGCCGTTGAACCCAAGCAGCGGCAACAGCTTCCCGTCGACCACGGACAGATTGCCCCAGCCGATCACCGCATCCCGCCACAGGAGCGGCAACGCGTAATAGCCGCGGATGCGTTTGTGCGCGGGTGTGTACGCTTCGAAACGATAGGACCAGCCCCAGAAGATTTCGAAACGCAGGCGGTCCCAAACTACCGGATCGAACGGCGCCAGCAGCCTGGCATCCGGCGCCACGAGATGACGCAGCGAGCGCGGATTCTCGCCGGCCGGCCAGTACCAGCGGTGGCCTTCCACCAGCGCGTTCGGCAGCCGCGCCTTCGCGCGTGCGAGCGCCGCCTTGCGCGCGCCGCACCAGTGCGGAACGGCGGACGCGAGCCGCATGACGAGATGCGAAAGCGTCGTCGCCGGCAGCGGCGCGTACTTGTTGACGATGATGTCGACCAGGCGGTCCATCGCCGCAGCCTCGTCATCGGGTGGCGGATTCGATTCGCGCGCGGCATAGAGCCGGATGCCGCCTTCGCGTCGCGCGATTCGCAGCAGGCCGCGGTAATGCATGCCGTCCAGCAACTGCGTGGACGCATTACTCGAGCCGCCGAACCAGTTGGTGGTCTTGCCATGCTCGAAGTGCGCGTCCACCTCGCGAGGGTGCACCACGCCTTTCGCGCGCACGAAATCGAGCACGGCCTGGGCCTTCTGCCAACGCGCTCGGGTCCATTTCTGCCGCGCCGTGCGTGGATGCATCAACACGTGGACATCGCGTGGCACGAAGCCGTAGTTGATGAAGAAGTCTTCTTCGATGCGAAGGCGCGAATAGCGGCGCTCGAGATCGCCGGCGCGATAGCCGACCACGCGGTGCCGAAGCGTCAGGTCCTGCGCGCGCGCCGGCGCGCGGATCGGGTCCGCCTGCACGAAGCCCAGGCGAGTGATGGCCCTGGGCAGAGTCGTGGGTTTGAACAGCGATCGGGCGATCGCATATCGACGAAGGTCGTCGAGACTCGGCGGCTTCATCGCTGCAGTCTACAGCGCCGATCCGCGATGAATCCGTCATGATGGTTAGAGTTTTCTGAAGGGGGCGTCATGAAAATCTGGTTGCTGGCCTTGGCCTTGTCGTGCATGAGTTCCAGTCTCTCGGCGCAGGCCGACGTGCAACTCGACGCCTATCGCAACCTCCCGTTATGGCAGGCAGGCGAGGTACCCGGCTCGAAGGGCGACGGTCCTCTGGACGCGCCTTTCCTCACGGTGTTCAAACCCGTCGCCGGAAAGGCGAACGGCAGCGCCGTCATCATTGCGCCGGGCGGCGCCAACATCATGCTCATGTACGGCGGTGAAGGCGCGGACGCGGCCGAGGTCTTCAACGAATGGGGCGTCACCGCGTTCGTGCTCACCTATCGACTCTCGCCGCGCTACGACAACGCCGCGCGCACGCGGGATGGCGAGCGCGCGATGCGCGTCGTTCGCGCCAATGCGGCGAAGTGGGGACTCGATCCCGCGCGCATCGGCATGGTGGGATTCTCCGCGGGCGGCAGTCTCGCGCGTGCCGTGGTCGGCGCCTCCGATGGCGGCGATGCCGCCGCGGCCGATGACATCGAACGTGTGAGCTCGCGGCCTGACTACGTGGCGCTCGTCTACGGCGCCGGCCGCGCAAGCGAAGGCGAGTCGCTCAAGGACTATCCACCCACGTTCCTGCTCTCCGCAGCCGCGGATCAGGGCCCCTCGCTCGCCAATGCCCGGTTGTTCATGGATCTCACCCAGGCAGGCGCCGTGGCGGAGCTGCATGTGTATCAGCGCGGGCGGCACGGCTTCGGGAGCGGAATCGGCAGCGTCGAGGTGGGCGACTGGATGGCCCGGCTGCGCGGGTTCCTGCGCGTCGGAGGATTTCTGCCCGCTGAGACCGGTGTGACGACCGCGGCAGCGGAGCCTTCCAGGCCCACTCGCACCATCAACGACGGCCATGGCGACTACGTCCACATTCCCGCTGGCGCGTTCACGATGGGCGACGACTCGCCTTCCGCATGGGCGCGTGAGAAGCCCGCGCACACGGTGCATCTCGACGCGTATTACATCTCGAAGCTCGAGGTGACGAACCGCGAATGGAAGAAGTTCCGTGACGACCCGGGGTATGACGATCCGCGCTACTGGCCCGGCGGACGCATCGTGCCGCGGGACCAGGTGCCTTACTGGACGCAACCTAACAACCACGGCGGCGGCACGCCCGAATCGGACGAGTATCCCGTGATCGGCGTGAACTGGGATGCGGCCACGGCCTACTGCGCGTGGCTCAGCGCGAGGACGGGCAAACGTTATCGCCTGCCCACCGAGGCCGAGTGGGAGAAGGCGGCGCGCGGCACCGATGGGCGTCGTTATCCTCCCGGCAACTCGGTGGACCGGACGCAGGCCAACTTCGTGTATGCCCAGCCGTTCGATACCGTGATGCCAGCGGGTGCGTTGGCGGCCGGTGCGTCTCCCTACGGCGCTTTGGACATGGCCGGCAGTGTCATGGAGTGGACGCAGGACTGGTACGACCGCGACTACTACTC
>JBKPPO010000343.1:0-2913 GCA_046733635.1 Pseudomonadota bacterium
CGCTGGAGGTCTTGCTGGGGCCCGGCGAGCAAGGCCGATTGATCCGCGCGCCGAACCCCAAGCGTTACGACATCGAGGCGTTGTTGCCGCCGGCGCTGGAGCGCTTCCCGTGGTCCGGCCATCTCGGCCTGCAGCTCCTGCCCCAGGTCATCGAGCGCATCGAGAAGGCGCGCAGCTCGCTGCTGTTCACCAACACGCGCTCGCAGGCCGAGCTCTGGTATCAAGCCATCCTGACCACCCGGCCCGACTGGCTCACGCGCATCGCGATCCACCACGGTTCCATCGACGCGAAGATCCGCCGCAGGGTGGAAGACGGGATCAAGGAAGGCTGGCTGAGTTGTGTGGTGTGCACTTCGTCGCTGGATCTCGGCGTGGATTTCCCGCCCGTGGACCAGGTGCTGCAGATAGGGAGCCCGAAGAGCGTCTCACGACTGCTGCAGCGGGCCGGCCGCAGCGGTCACCAGCCGGGCGAAACGAGCCGGATCACCATCGTGCCCACGCACGCTTGGGAACTCGTGGAATGCGCGGCCGGCCGGCATGCCGCCGCGGCGATGGATCTCGAGCCGCGACGGGGCCTCACGCTGGCGCTCGACGTGCTCGCCCAACACCTCGTGACGCTAGCTACCGGCGAAGGCTTCGACGCCGAACAGGTGCTGGCGGAAGTGCGCGGTACACATGCTTTCGCCGCGCTGTCCGACCCGCAATGGACCTGGGTGATGGATTTCATCACGCGCGGTGGCAATGCGCTGCAGGGGTATCCCGAGTTCCGCCGCGTGGCGCAGGACGAGGATGGCGTCTATCGCATCGCGGGCGACGATCTCGCGCGCCGGCATCGCCGCTCGATCGGCACCATCACCAGCGACGCCGCGATTGCCGTGCGATTCGTGACGGGCGGCATGCTGGGCACCATCGAGGAGTCGTTCGTCGGCAAGCTGCGCCCCAAGGAGGTGTTCATCTTCGGTGGCCGCATGCTCGAACTGGTGCGCATCAAGGATTCCATCGCCTACGTGCGCAATGCGCGCACTCGCTCGCGCTTCGTGCCGCGATGGCAGGGCGCGCGTCTGCCGCTCTCGCCTTCGCTGGGCCGCGCGCTGCTGGCCTTGCTCGATGCCAACCAGAATGGCCCGAGCGATGACCCGGAGATGCGGCTGATGGCGCCCCTGATGAAGGTCCAGACCGAATGGTCCCGGCTTCCGGACAGCGCGCACTTGCTGGTGGAGCAGCACCAGAGCCGCGAGGGATTCCATCTGTTCGTGTTCCCGTTCGCCGGGCGCCTGCTCAACGAGGGTGTGGCCACGATCATGGCGGCGCGCGCCGCGCGCGAGAAGCCGCTGACATTTTCCATCACCACCAACGAGTACGGATTCGAGCTGCTCTGCGAGCAGCCCATCGACGTGGATGCCGCCAGGCTGGCGCGCTGGATCAGTCCCGAAGGTCTGCTCGACGACCTCGTCGCCAGCATCAACGCCTCGGAACTCGCGCGTCGCCAGTTCCGCGACATCGCGCGCATCGCCGGACTCGTGGACCCCGGCACGCCTCGAAAGGGAAAGACCGCGCGACAACTCCAGGTGTCCAGCGGCTTGATGTTCGACGTGCTCCGGCGGCACGACCCCGACAACCTCTTGCTCGAACAGGCCAACCGCGAGGTGCTGGAGGCGCAGCTCGCGTACCGGGACCTGAACGAAACCCTGCAGCGCCTGGCAACTTTGAAGATCGCGTTGACGAGCCCGCCGCGCTTCACGCCATTGTCGTTCCCGCTGCGAGCGGATCGCCTGCAGACCCAGACACTCTCCACCGAGAGCTGGCGCGAGCGTGTGCAGCGCGAAGCGCAGCGACTCGAGCGCCTCGCTTCGTGATCGATATGCCGCCGACTGGAACGCTGGCGCGCGAGATCCGCGGCGAAACCCTGCTGCTGCATCCGGAGCGCGCGTTGTCCTGGCCGGCCCGGCGGATGCTGGTGATTTCCGATACCCACTTCGGCAAGGGCAGCGTGTTCGCACGCAACGGCATCGCGGTGCCGGGTGGCACCGATGCGCTCGACCTGCAGCGAATCAACGGGCTGCTCCGAACTACCGCGAGCGAGCGTCTCCTGGTCGTGGGCGACTTCGTGCACGGAACCGTCGTGCCAGGAGGCCCGGTGGCGGCCGAACTGGACGAGTGGATGGACGCACTGCACCCCGTGGAGTTGTGGCTGGTCACCGGCAATCACGACCGTTCGGCGGCGCGCGGCTGGCAACCTCGCGCCGCCTGGAAAGGCGCGAAGTTGCACGAGGGACCGTTCTGCTTCACCCACGATGCGGATCATTCGCCGACGAATGGCGAGCAGCCTTACCGGATCGGCGGCCACATTCACCCCGTCGTCGCCATCGGCGCGCGATTCAAACGCCGCCTGCGTGTGCCCGTGTTCTGGGAGCGGGCCGACGCATTGGTGCTGCCGGCGTTCGGCTTGTTCACGGGCGGTTATCGAATCGCCCTAAAAGACGGAGGGCGCGCTTTCGCGACCGACGCGGAGCAGGTGATGGAGGTTGGTTTGTAGCTAGATTGCGCCTCGAGAATGGCGCGCCGGTTCGGCAGCCGAGGGTTCTCATCCACGCACATTTCGTAAGAGCAAGAGGCCCCCGCCAGTCGCCCGGCGGGGGCCTCGTGAATTCTTTGCATCCGCGCATCGTCGCTTACGCGATCGATGGCGGAGCGGGTTAACTGATCAACGAACGCGGAACAACCGCATTCCCTGATCGCGGACGACGAACTTCCTGTTCGTGAAAGACAAGCGAGGCGCGGAGCGCTTCACCACACGCTCGTCGTTCGCGGCTTCGCGGACTTCGATGCGGGGCGGGTGGGAGAGCACATCCGTTGCCGCGTGCTCCAAGCGCACGGCAAGATTCGACGCAGACATTCTTCAACATTCCTCTG
>JBKPPO010000344.1:0-5100 GCA_046733635.1 Pseudomonadota bacterium
GACTGCGCCAGCGCCGCCACCACTTCCTTGAGCTGCGCGGCGAGCTGGGTCACCTGCTCCGCGTTGCTCGCGGCCGCGGATTGCAACTCGGCGATCTGCTGATCCAGCAGCGCCGTGCGATCCGGCGCTTCCTCGAGTTTCTTGCGCGTGAATGCGGGCTTCACCACGCTCAGGATGGTGTCCAGGTTTCCGAGCACGAGTTTGCCGACAGTAAGCCAGGGTACGGGCATCGAAACCTCCGGTTCAGTTGCGGTGTCTGGCGGGCACGGTACCCGTGCGCAGCGCCTCGGCCCACTCGGGCCTGCCATTGCGCTCCGCCAGCCGGGCCATGGGCTCGAAATCGTAGGGCACCGGGTGGATCTGCGCATGCCACGCACCGCCGCGTTTCTCGATGGTGGCGTAGCGAGCATAGGCGTCCCCGTTCTCGACGCGATAGTAGTGAGGCTCATCGTCCTCATAAGCCTGGAGTCCGACACTGCCGGCGTTCACCAGGAGCTGGCCACCCGGCCCATGGGCCACGCGCGGGATGTGCGTATGGCCGCAGGCGATGAGCTGCGGCGCCACGCCCGCGGGAAGGACGCATCGCGCCGCGATCTCGGAATCGGTCGCCGCGCGCGTGTGGTCGCCCTCCAGCGATTCCAGGAACGCCTCGACGTCGCTGCGCGGCGTGCCATGACACAGGTACACCTCGTCATCGAGCGGACGCGCGGGCGGCAGCGAATGCATCCACTCGAAAACTTCCGGCGTGAGTTGCCCATGAGCGAAGGCGTCCGACGCACCTCCACCCTTCGACGCGAATTCCAGCAACTGCCGCTCGTGATTGCCCGCGAGCTGCACCCAGTCCTGCGCCATGAGAAGACGCGCGGTCTCGAGCGGCAGCAGCGGCCCCGACAGGGAATCGCCGAGATTGACGATGCGGGTCACGCCCCGGCGCCTCGTGTCCTCGATGACCGCCTGCAGCGCCGGCAGGTTGCCGTGGATGTCGGAGACCAGGGCGATGCGGCTCATCGCTCGCTAACTACCTGGCGAGCGCTTCGAGCTTCTTGCTGTCGAGGAATTCCTCGAGCCCGCTCATGACCTTGGTCACGTTCGGATGCACGAACAACTCGCCGGCCGCGGCCTGGCCCAGCACCTGGAACGCGGACTGGATGGCCACCGCGCCTTCGTACTTGATGGCTTTCTTCGACACGTCCACGCAGGTCTCCGTGAGCAGCTTCGTGAACAAGGCGCCGGCCTTGCTGTTGTAGGCCTTCACATCCGCCTCCGAGACCTTCTGCAACGAAGCGACGGAGGGATGCTGCGCCATGGCGACGAAGATCCACTGCACCAGCGCGGTCTTGTCGTCGGTGGAGGTTTTCTCCACCAGGCAACGTGAGAGGTCGTCGGTGTATACACCCGCGAACGCGGGCGAACCCAGCGCGACGAGGCCGATGGCCGCCGCGCGAATCACAGTCTTCATGTTTTTCTCCCTTGGAACGAACTCAGGGCAGGACGCTGTATCCGCCCGTTTCGGCAAACTGGTCGTGTTCGGCCGGCGCGCTGCCGGCGGCGGCGCCGCGGGCCAGGCGATCGCGGATCGCCGTCCACTTTTCTTCGCTGGGCACGTCCTGCACGAGGATCTGTTCGCAGCCCGCCTTGTCGAGCGCTCGCAGGTTGGAATACAGATCATGAGCGTACGCGTCGGGGCGACGTCCGGCGTTGATCCAGGTGACCGAGGGATAGGTCTTGAGCGGCAGCCGCATGGCGAGCACCGCCACGCGCCGCCCGCCTTCGGAGAGTTGTTCGGCGCGTTTGTCGATCTCGTCCACGGGCACGATGCTCATGGGCGTCATGGGCGCGTAGTGCGCGGCTTTCGCGCCCGGGACGCGCGGCGTGGCCGCACCGGCGCCGACGATCACATCGCCCACGACTTCCTTGAGCGACGAGTAAGTGATGAAGCCCGGACGCAGCAGGCGGACCTGTTCGCCGTCGAAACTCACGATCGTGGACTCGAGGCCGATCTGCGATTCGCCGCCGTCCATGACCACGCGCACCGCGTCGCCGAACTCTTCGCGCACGTGTTCGGGCCGGGTCGGACTCACACGTCCGAAGCGGTTGGCCGAGGGGGCCGCGATGCCGCCACCGAAGGCGGTGAGGAGCTGCTGCGCCATGGGATGCGACGGCACGCGGATGGCCACGGTGTCCTGCCCGCCGGTGACCACGTCGTGAACGTTCTCCGACCTCGGGAGCACCATCGTGAGCGGCCCCGGCCAGAACCGCGCCGCGAGCTTCTGCGCGGCCTCGGGCACCTCGCGCGCCCAGCGATGCAGGTACTTGGGGTTGTCCAGGTGGACGATCACCGGATGATCGGCCGGCCGTTCCTTGAGCTCGAAGATCCGACGCACCGCGGCCGGGTTCTGCGCGTTCGCGCCCAGGCCATAGACGGTTTCGGTTGGAAAAGCGACGAGCTCGCCGTCACGCAGCGCGGTGACGGCTTCTTCCAGTTCCTTGAGGGTTGCGCGGACGACTCGGACCATGGGGCCGAATTGTATAGGCTCGTCGCGCGCGGGGGTTCCCCGCGCGCGCAATCGTGATCTGGTTGCCGAAACTCCCGCTCCGGGCCCGAGACGAACGTCCGACGATCGCCGAATTCACTCCAGGTCGCGGCGTTCCCAGCCCATTTCCGTACGGCGCACTTCGTAGGTCGGCCAGTAGTGCCGGTCCAACTTGAGCGTGATCACCTCGGGCGCGTTGTTCCAGGTGATGGTGCGCAGCCTGATGGCCGAGCGATCCGGCCGCCCGGAGACCACCTTGAGGAATTCATCGAGGTTGGGCGTCGGTACGCCATCCACTTCGACGATGCGACGTCCGGGGAAGAGTCCGTACCGCGTGGCCGGCGAGCCGTACGCGAAATAACCCACGTACACGCCTTCGGGGGGGATGCCGCGCTGTGCGATCATCGCGCGGTGCGGCGCCTGCAGCGTCGCGCCGGCCCACATGACGATGCGATCGAGATCGCCGCCCGTGAGCGCCGCAGTGGCCATCGGGATCACCGCTTCTTCGCCATCGCGCCAGACGGTGACCGACACCTCGGCCTTGTCGGCCACGGCCAGCTCGACCTCCCGGAAACGTGTGACCACCTTGTTGTCGATGGCCAGCAGGATGTCGCCCTGCTTGAGCCGGCCGACTGCCGCCGAGCCACCGACCAGCCGCACGATGGAGAGCACCTGGCGCTGATGGGGGCTCGCGTTCTCGAGCTTCTTGAGCCAGTCGTCGGAGAGTCCCAGCCGACGCGCCGCAGCCAGCGGCTGCGGCACGAGTTCGGCCTCGAGCGAGAACACCGGTTGCTTGTTCTGCACGCGGCGGAGCATGTCCTGCACCACGCCGATGGCGACGCCGCGATTCTCCTGCTGGAGGTCGCGGCCCTGCTCCCAGGCGAAGCTCGACCAGAGACCGATCACGCCGCCCGACTCGTCGGACAACACACCGTCGAAGTCCGAAGGCCCGTTCACGAGCAGGATGGTTTCGAGATTGCTCTCGCGGAACTGCATGGTGCGCGACAGCGGCAACTGGATGGGCGTGAGATTCGCGACGGTCGTGGCGCGCGTGTTCACGTCGCTGTTGGAGTTCATGCCCACCACCCAGAGGCTCTCGCCCGGGACGATGCGGCGATCCACGAGCTTGGCGCTCTTCACCGGCGTGTTGCCGATGAGCTTGGGGTCGTAGCTCACGATGGCGAGGTTGTGCAGCGGGTGCACGAACTCCACCTTGCCCGGGATCTCGATCGTCCCCGCGAAGATGATGCGCACGTCGCCCATCGAAACGGGCACGGTGTTCCGATCCACGACGACGAGCCCGCGCGCGGCGTCGACCACGAGGCCGGTGCCGCGGTAGTTGCGCTCCGTGATGCCCGACACCGAATAGGGCATGTCGAAACCCACGCCAACCAGCGACGGCGCCAGGGTGGCGGCGCGCGAATCGTCGAGCTTCGCGAAACGCGTGCTGCCGCCGACGTCGGGTTTCGGGAAGCCCAGCGCGGGCAGCGGCGCGCATTGCCACACACCCGCGGCGTCATCGCGCAGGCAATGGTTGGCGGGAAACCAGCGGCGATCCATGCGCGCGCTGCGCACGCTCGACCCGTTGGGATCGTCCACGGTGGAATAACGTACGGTAAAGCGCTCGCCATCGGCGAGACCGGCGACCACGGCCTCGAAGGCCGCGAGTGTCGGCGTGGGCTTGCCGTTGGCGCTGGAGATCACCGCGCCGCGCGGCACACCGGCCGCGCCGAAGATGTAGCCCGGGTTGGCAACGTACACGCCGCTCACGGCCACGTTGAAATGCCGCGCCTGCTGATAGGACACCGTGTGCACCACGGCATCACCGAACTCGAGATAGGCATTTGGCGTGATGGCGTGCAGATCCCCCACGCTGAGCTTGGCCGAAACGATCTTGCCACCGCGCTCGAGTTCGAGATCCACGGCGCCACCGACGTTGTCGTCCATGACCTGCTCCAGCGGCTCGAACTCCGAGACCATCTTGCCGTTCACGCGAACGAGCACGTCGCCGGGCTGCAGTGTGCCGTCGGCCGGGCCGCCCGGCAGCACTTCGTTGACCACCAGCATGCCCGTGAGGGCGGGAAACGCCTTGCGCGCGGCCTCTTCGGTCTTTTCCTGCAGGCCCAGGCGGCGAAGTTCATCGTAGGGCGTGTAGTGGAACACCACCTGCAACGCGCCGCGCGTGACGAGCTTGCCCGACTGGATCATCTCGAGCGCGCGTTTCACGCGGCCCAAAGGTAGATAGAAGCTCGACGCCGCGCCCGTGGCGCCACCGGCATTCAGCGCCACCACGCGGCCCTGGATGTCGATCACGGGCGAGCCCGAGGAACCGCCCGAGGTGCCCGAGGCCGCCTGCAGATAGAACGTGTTGAAGTCGTTGTACTTGCCGATGCCGTATTCGGGCGCATCGCGGTCGAGCTTGGCGATGGTGCCCGCGAGGATCGACAGCTGCTCGCCGGCGTCGTTACCGACCACTCGAATGTCGCGGCCGATTTGCGCGGCGGTGGGATCGAGCTTGAGCTCCGTCGGCTTCATGAACTGCAGTTGCTTCGGGTCGTAGCGGAAG
>JBKPPO010000345.1:0-19308 GCA_046733635.1 Pseudomonadota bacterium
AGAACACATGCTCGATGCCCGCCGGCGCGATCTTGACCAGCGCATTGGCGAGTTCGAATGCCGCGGGATGCCCCATCTGGAAGGGCGGCGCGTAGTCCATCTCGGCGAGCTGGCGCGAGACGGCTTCGGTGATCTCGCGACGGCCATGGCCGGCGTTGACGCACCAGAGCCCGGCCACGCCGTCGAGGATCTTCCGGCCGTCTGGCGTTTCGTAGTACAGGCCCGAAGCGCGCGCCAGCATGCGCGGCTTGTCCTTGAACTGCCGGTTCGCGGTGAACGGCATCCAGTAGGCGCCAAGGTCGGAAGCTGTATGTGAGGACATGTTCGACTCCGGGAGTTGGGCCGCATCATAATCCAGCCCATGTCCATCGACGTCGGGGCCCGGCTCAAACACGTGCGCGAGCTGCACGGTCTCTCCCAGCGCGAACTCGCGCGTCGCGCCGGCGTCACCAACGGCCTCATCTCGCTGATCGAACAGAATCGCGTCAGTCCTTCGGTGGGTTCGCTCAAGAAGGTGCTCGACGGCATCCCGTTGTCCATGGCGGAATTCTTCACACTCGATGTGAACAGCCAGGCGCCGGTGTTCTACGCGGCCGAAGAGTTGCTCGAGATCGGCGGCGAGGGCGCGTCGCTGCGCCTGGTCGCGGCGCAGCGGCCGGGGCGCCAGCTGACCGTCCTGCACGAGCGTTACGAGCCCGGCGCCGCGACCGGCGACGAGATGTTGACCCATCGCGGCGAGGAGGGCGGCGTGGTGATCCGCGGCAGCGTGGAACTGACCGTGGGAGGCCAGACACGCGTGCTCGAAGCGGGCGACGCCTACTATTTTTCGAGCTCCATGCCCCACAAGTTCCGCAATGTCGGCGGTGAGGTCTGTGAGATCATCTCGGCCTCCACCCCGCCGACCTTCTGAGACGCCATGTCCGCTCAAATTTCCGCCGCCGAATGGCGCTCCCGCGCCGCCGCGCTGAAGCCGCGCTCCCAGGTGTTCATCGATGGAAAGTTCGCGCCCGCCGCGAGCGGCGCCACCTTCGACAACCTGAATCCGGCGACGGGGCTGTCGCTCGGCGTGGTCGCGTCGGGTGATCAGGCCGATGTCGATCGCGCCGTTGCCAGCGCGCGCGCCGCCTTCGGCAAAGGTGTGTGGGCCCATCAACCGCCGAAGGCGCGAAAGAAGGTGCTGCAGAAACTCGCGGACCTGATGCTCACGCATCGCGAGGAGCTCGCGCTGCTCGAGACGCTCGACATGGGCAAGCCCATCGGCGACAGCATGGCGGTGGACATCCCCTCGGCGGCGAACTGCATCCGCTGGTACGCGGAAGCCGTGGACAAGATCTATGACGAAGTCGCGCCCACCGGCCCGGGCGCGCTCGCTATGATCACGCGCGAGCCCATGGGTGTGGTCGGCGCGATCGTGCCCTGGAATTTCCCGCTGCTCATGGCGTCCTGGAAGATCGGGCCCGTGCTCGCGGCCGGCAATTCGCTGGTGCTCAAACCCTCCGAGAAATCGCCGCTGACGGCGCTGCGCGTCGCGGAGCTCGCGGTGGAAGCGGGACTGCCGCCGGGTGTGTTCAACGTCGTGCCGGGCTTCGGCCACACGGCGGGCAAGGCGCTGGCTGCGCACATGGACGTGGATTGCATCGCGTTCACGGGCTCCACGGCCACGGGCAAGGTGGTCATGCAGCTCGCTGCGCAATCCAATCTCAAGAAGGTAGGGCTCGAATGTGGCGGCAAGTCGCCCAACATCGTCATGGCCGACGCGCCGGATCTCGAGCGCGCGGCGGTCGCGGCGGCCTTCGCGATCTTCTTCAACCAGGGCGAGATGTGTTCCGCGGGGTCGCGCCTGCTCGTGCAGGAATCCGTCAAGGATCAGATCCTCGAGAAGATCGCGCGCGTCGGCAAGACCATGCAGCCGGGCGATCCGCTGGACCCGGCGACCAAGCTCGGCGCCATCGTCGATGAAACACAGATGAATCGCGTGCTCTCGTACATCGATGCGGGCCGTGAAGACGGCGCGCGCGTGGCGCTCGGCGGATCACGTGTGCGCACCGACAGCGGCGGCTACTTCGTGGAGCCCACGGTGTTCGACGCGGTCAAGCCCGGCATGCGCATCGCGCGGGAAGAGATCTTCGGGCCCGTGCTGGCCACGCTCACGTTCCGGGACGTGGAAGAAGCCATCGAAATCGCGAACGACGTGGAATACGGCCTGGCCGCGGCGGTGTGGACGCGCGACATCAACGTAGCGCATCGCACGGCGCGCGCGCTGCGCGCCGGCACGGTCTACGTGAATTGCTACGACGCCGACGACATCACCGTGCCGTTCGGCGGCTTCAAGCAGTCCGGCATCGGCCGCGACAAATCGCTGCATGCCTTCGACAAGTACACCGAGCTCAAGACGACGTGGATCGAGCTGAGCTGACTTCCGGCGCCGGCCTGCTCGACGTCCCGGTCGCGTTCGTCGACATCGAGACCACGGGCTGCCAGCCCGGCGTGCATCGCGTGATCGACGTGGCGGTGATCGGCGCCACGGGTGATCGTCTCGACTTCGAGTGGCAGACGCTCGTGAATCCTGGCGTGCGTATTTCAGCCGGCATCACGGCGCTCACGGGCATCGATGACTCCATGATCGCCGACGCGCCGCCGTTCGAGCGAGTGGCGAAGGAGCTGCGCGAAAGGCTCGAGGGCCGCGTATTCATCGCGCACAACGTGCGTTTCGACTATGGCTTCATCCGCCGCGAATTCGCGATGCTCGAATCCGAGTGGCGCGCACCGAATCTGTGTACGGTGCGGCTTTCGCGCGCGCTGTATCCGGAGATGCCGAGGCACAACCTGGACGCAGTGATGGAGCGCCACGGGATCACGGTGCAGCAGCGGCATCGCGCCATGCCCGATGCGCAGGTGTTGTGGCAGCTCTGGCGCAAACTGCGCCAGGACTGGCCGCGCGGCGAACTGCAGGCCGCGCTCGAAAAGGCCGCGCAGCGCGCCAATCTACCCGCCGCGCTTTCGCCGGACCTGCCGGACGAGCTGCCGGAAGAGGCGGGTGTGTACCGGTTCTTCGGCGTGAGTGAAGACGGCGCCGACGCGTTGCTGTACGTGGGCAAGGCGAACAACCTGCGCGAGCGCGTGCTCGACCATTTCCGCAATGGTGCGCCCGACGCCAAGTCGCTCAAGCTCTCCGCGCAGGTTCGCCGCGTGGAATGGACGGAAACCGCAGGTGAGCTGGGTGCGTTGCTACTGGAGGCGCGCGAGATCCGCGAACGCCAGCCCGTCTACAACCGCCAGCTCCGCAGCGATGGCGAGCGCCTCACGTGGGTGTTCGACGATGGCGGCGCCGCGCCGCGCCTGACCGAGCTCAGCGCCGACGTGCTGGCGACCGGCAATGCCTTCGGCACCTGGCGGTCCGCGAAGGATGCACGGCGCGCACTCGAGTCGTTGGCGCGCGAGCACCAGTGGTGTTTCAAATTGTTAGGCCTGGAGTCGGGGCCGGGGTCCTGCTTCGGTTTGCAGGTCGGGCGCTGCAAGGGCGCGTGCGTGGGCAAGGAGCCGGCCGCCATGCATCTGGCGCGCGTGAAGGTGGCGTTGATGCCGCAGCGGCTCAAGCCCTGGCCACATGGCGGCCCCATGGTCTGGCGCGAAGGCGCGGGAGAACGTGCGCAAGTGCATGTGATCGACGGTTGGCAGCATCTGGGCAGTTTCGACAGCCGGGACGACGAAGCGCTGCGGCACTTCCGTCCGGCTGCCGCGGCGTTCGACATGGATGCCTATCGCATCCTCACGCGGCAGCTCAAGGATGCGCGCTTGTTGCCGTTGTCTGCCGTTCGTACGCGAGACGAATCATGGAATTGACCCCGCCGCCGCTTCGCTTCGTTGCTTCATCGCCGCGCGGATTCGGCGATCTGCTGGCGCGCGAGTTGCAGTCGCTCGGCGCCGCCCAGGTACGCGAGCGCGCGGTGGGCGTGGAATTCTCGGGCACGCTCGAAGTGGCGTATCGCGCCTGCCTGGAGTCTCGCGTGGCCTCGCGCGTGTTCCTCGTCGTGGCGGAGTTCGAAGCGCCTACCGACGAGTCGTTCTACAACGCGTTGCGCGTCATCGACTGGCGGCCGCATGTGGATCCGCACCGCACGCTGGCCTGCGATTTCTCGGGCAAACATCCCGCGCTCACGCACACGCGTTTCGGCGCGCTGCGGCTCAAGGACGGCATCTGCGATCAGCTCCGCGACGTCACGGGCGAGCGTCCGGACATCGCGCCGGACAGGCCTTCGGTGCGCGTCCACGCGCATGCGAACGGTCCCCGGGTGACCGTCTCGATCGATCTCTCGGGTGAAGGATTGCATCGCCGCGGCTACCGCACGGAAGCGGGCGAAGCGCCGCTACGCGAGAACCTCGCCGCCGGCATGTTGCTGCGCGCGGGTTGGGCAGAGAAGTCCGCGAGTGCCGCGGATTTCCTGGATCCGATGTGCGGCTCGGGAACCCTGGTCATCGAGGCGGCGATGATCGCCGCGAAGATGGCCCCCGGTGCGCGCCGTCCTTACTTCGGTTTCCTCGGCTGGCCGGGGCATGACCGCGCGCTATGGGAAAAGCTCAAGAGCGAAGCCTTGGCGCGAGAGTTCGTGCCCGCGCTCAAACTACGTGGCGTCGATGCCGATGGTTCCGTGCTCGAGGCCGCACGCGCGAACGCGAAACGCGCCGGCGTGGGCGAACTCGTCGAGTTCTCGCGCGGCCAGTTGAAGGATGCGCGGCCTGCGGCGCACAGGGCGCCGTCAGAAGAGGGCGCGCCTGCAGGAGACAACGCGCCCGCAGAAACCAGGCCGCTCGCCGGGTTCCTCGCCGCGAATCCGCCTTACGGCGTGCGGCTCGAAGACCGCGATGCCGCGCGTGCGCTCATGAAGCAGTTCGGCGAAGTGCTCCGTGAAAGATTTGCCGGCTGGGAAGCCGCCATCCTCGCGGGCTCACCCGATGCCGGCCTCGAACTCGGCATCCGCGCCGAGCGCGTGCACACGGTATGGAACGGCGCGCTCGAATGCCGCCTGCTGCGTCTCAGGATTTCGGGTGACGCGGAGAAACAGTTCCTGCACAAGGGCCGCTCGGCGCGCATCGACGAATCCCTGGCCGAAACGCCGGGGTCGAAGATGTTCGGCAACCGGGTCGCCAAGAACCTCAAGCAACTCGAGAAGTGGGCTTCGAAGGAGCAGGTGAGCTGCTACCGCATCTACGACGCGGACATGCCCGAGTATTCCTTTGCCATCGATCGCTACGGCGAGTCGGACGGAGACCGCGTGTGGCTCTACGTGCAGGAGTACGCGGCGCCGCGCACCATCGACGCGGATTCCGTGCAGCGCCGCCGCAACGAGGCGCTGGCGGCGTTGCCGGAGGTCACCGGCATTCCGCCCGATCGTATCCATCTGCGGCAGCGGCGCCAGACCAAACGCGGCGAGCAGTATGAGAAGTTAGGCGACGCCGCCGAGTTCCAGCTCGTGGAAGAGGGTGGACTGCGCTTCTGGGTGAACTTCAGTGACTACCTGGATACCGGGCTTTTCCTCGACCATCGCATCACGCGCGCGCGGCTGCGCGAGTATGCGGCGCGAACCCGGTTCCTCAACCTGTTTGCCTATACCGGCAGCGCGACCGTGTACGCCGCCTCGGGCCGAGCCCGCGAAACCACCACCGTGGACATGTCCGCTACCTACCTCGACTGGGCGCAGCGGAACCTCGCGGTGAACGGGTTGTCAGGCCGCCAGCACGAATTCTTGCAGGAAGACTGCATCGCCTGGCTCAAGGACGCGGTTGCCGCGCGCCGGCAATTCGACCTCATCTTCCTCGACCCGCCGACCTTCTCCAACAGCAAGCGCATGGACGACATCCTCGACGTGCAGCGCGATCACGTGGAGCTCATCGACCGCTGCATGGCGCTGCTCGCGCCGGGCGGCAAACTGGTGTTCTCCAACAACGCGCAGAAGTTCAAGCTCGATCCGGAGGTGGCGGCGAGGTATGCGGTCAAGGATGTGTCGCGCGCCACCTTGCCGCGCGATTTCGAGCGCAACCCGCGCATCCACGTCTGCTACGAGCTGACCGCGCGGTAGTCAGCTTTTCCTACACTTTCGAGTGTGGACGCCGGGGACCGCGGGGCGGTACAAGAGCCGCTCACGAAAGCCACGGGAATACGCACATGATCAAGAAAGGCACCGCATCCTGGAAAGGCAGTCTCAAGGAAGGCACGGCCTCGGTCTCCACCGAGACCGGCGTGCTCCGCAATGCGCCCTATGGTTTCAAGGCGCGTTTCGAAGACGGGCCGGGCACGAACCCGGAAGAACTCATCGCTGCCGCGCATGCGGCGTGCTTCACGATGGCGCTCGCGGCCGGTCTCGGCAAGGCGGGTTTCACCGCGGACAGCATCGAATCCGAAGCGGCCGTGCGGCTGGAAAAGGTGGGTGATGGATTCGCGATCACGCACAGCGATCTCGTGACGGTCGCCAAGGTGCCCGGCATCGACGACAAGACTTTCCAGGAAATCGCCGAGCAGACCAAGTCGGGATGCCCGGTATCGAAAGTGTTGAACGCGAAGATCTCGCTCGCGGCCAAGCTGGCCTGACAAGCGGGCATCGCTCCGCGACTTACGTCTCAGGTATCCCCGTGCTGGCCATCGCCGGCACGGGGAACCCGCCAGCGCTCGCCCAAGGCCGCCGACGTCGGCTACATTACGGGCATCTCCCGCTGAGAAAAAAACTCCATGAAATCCATCTCCGCCGCGCTGGCCGCCGGCCTCCTGGTTGTTTGTTCCGCTTCCTTCGCCGCCGACGTGCCGGCCGCCAGACGCTTCCAGTCCATCGACGTGTTCCAGCTCGAATACGCCGACGATGTGCAGATCTCCCCGGACGGCTCGCGCATCGCCTACGTGCGCGTGAGCCACGACATCATGACGGACCGCGCACGCCGCAATCTCTGGCTGGTCGACGTCGACGGCACTAACCACCGGCCGTTGCGCTCCGAGAGCAAGAACTCGATGTCGCCGCGCTGGTCGCCGGACGGCACGCGGCTCGCGTACGTCTCCACGGCCGAAGGCAGCCCGCAGCTCTACGTGCGCTGGATGGATTCGGGGCAGACCGCGCTGCTCAGCAATCTCGCGCAGGCGCCGGGCGCCATCGCCTGGTCGCCCGATGGCAAATCGATTGCGTTCACGCAGTTCGTGCCTTCGAGCAAGCCACCGCTGGCCACGCCGCCTCCCAAGCCCGAAGGGGCCACCTGGGCGCCGCCGGTCAAGGTGATCGACAACGTGGTGTATCGCGCCGACGGCGAGGGTTTCCTCGATCTCGGTTTCAATCACGTGTTCGTCGTATCTTCGGAAGGCGGCGGTGCGCGTCAGCTCACGGACGGCGATTTCAATGATGCGGGTCCACTGTCGTTCACGCCCGATTCGAAGCGCATCGTGTTCTCGGCCAACCGCGGCGCGGACTGGGAACGCGATCCCGTCGAGAGCGAAGTGTTCTCGGTGGATATCGACAGCGGCAAGCTCACGCAGCTCACGTCGCGCGATGGTCCCGACAACTCGCCCGTCGTGTCGCCGGACGGTAAACGCATCGCGTATCTCGGATTCGACGACAAGCTCCTGGGCTACCAGATCACACATCTCTACGTGATGGACCTCGACGGCAAGAACCGCCGCTGGGTCACCGAGAAGCTCGACCTCGACATCGAGAATCCGCGCTGGGCCGCGGACAGCCGCAGCCTGTACTTCGCCTACGACGAGCGAGGCGTGAAGAAGATCGGCGTCATCACGCTCGACGGCAAACTGCGCACCGTGGCTTCGGGCGTGGGCGGTACGGATCTCGGCCGGCCCTACACCTCGGGCATGTACAGCGTGGCGAAGAACGGCCGCGTGGCGTTCAATCACAACACTCCCGCGCGGCCTGCGGACGTGGCCACGGCCACACCGGGCGGCGCGACGCGTGTGCTCACCGCGCTCAACGACGATCTGTTCGGTCACAAACAGCTCGGCAAGGTTCGCGAACTCACCTGGAAGTCCACGAAGGACCAGCGCGAGATCCAGGGCTGGGTCATCGAGCCGCCCGGCTTCGATGCCTCGAAGAAGTACCCGCTGATCCTCGAGATCCACGGCGGCCCGTTCACGGCCTACGGTCCTAACTACACCACCGAACTGCAGCTCATGGCGGCGGCGGGATATCTCGTGCTGTACACCAATCCGCGCGGCAGTACGAGTTACGGCGGCGAGTTCGGCAATCTCATCCATCACGCCTACCCGGGCGACGACTACGACGATCTCATCTCGGGCGTGGATGCCGTGATCGCGCAGGGCAATGTGGATCCCGAGAACCTGTTCGTCACCGGCGGATCCGGCGGCGGCGTGCTCACGGCCTGGATCATCGGCAAGACGGATCGCTTCCGCGCGGCGGTGGTGGCCAAGCCCGTGATCAACTGGGCGAGCTTCTCGCTCACGGCCGACATCCCGAGCTTCTTCTACAAGTACTGGTTCGGCGCGTATCCCTGGGAGCAGCCCGAGAAATACTGGCAGCGCTCGCCGCTGTCGCTGGTGGGGAACGTGAAAACGCCCACGATGCTGCTCACGGGCGAAGCGGATTACCGCACTCCCATCGCGGAGTCGGAGCAGTACTACCAGGCGCTCAAGCTGCGCAACGTGGACACGGTGATGGTTCGCATCCCCGAGGCCTCCCATGGCATGGTGAGTCGGCCCAGCAATCTCATCGCCAAGGTGGACAACATCCTGGCGTGGTTCGAGAAGTACCGGAAAAAGTAGTCGGGGGCGTCTGGTAGGAAGATGAAATTCGCAATCCTCGGCGCGGGAGCGCTCGGCACCATCCTGGGCGCGCATCTGTCGCGCGCAGGTCATGAGGTAGTCATGATCGCGCGCGGAGAACGTGCGCGGGGTCTGCAGCGCCAGGGGCTGGTGCTCAACGGCCTCACCGACATCAAGGCGCGCGTCCCGGTGATCGACGATCCGTCGAAGCTGCTGGATACGGGTACGCTCATCATCGCGACCAAGGCCATCGACACGGCCAAAGCGCTCGACACGCTCAAGCACGTGAAGCTCGAGAACGCGCTCTCCGTGCAGAACGGCGTCATGAAGAACGAGCTTCTGGCCAGCGTGTTCGGGTATTCGCGAGTCGTCGGCGCCATGGCGGACTTCTCCGGCGAGTTGCTGGCCAATGGCGAGGTGAAGTTCACCCGCAATGTTTGCCTGCACCTCGGCGAGGAGAAGGGCGGAATGAGCCCGCGGGTGGAGGCGCTCGTGGCGGCCATCGACGGCGCGGGTGTGAAGTCCGCGGCGGCGTCCAACATCCGCACGCGCGAGTGGTCCAAGTTCTGCGGGTGGATAGCCCAGTTCCCGCTGGCGGTGCTCACGCGGCAGATCACCTGGAAGTTCCTCATGGACGAGCGCAGCGCGCTCGTGATCGTGCGCATCGTGCGCGAGGCGGCGAAGCTCGCCGAGGCGATGAAGATCGAGCTCACCGACATGCCGCCGCTGCCCGTGCCCAGCATCGCAAATGCCAGCGACGAGAAGGCGATCGAGATCATCCGCACGATCGGCCAGAAGTTTCACGATACCTCGCCCGAGCATCGCATGTCGGCGCAGCAGGACGTGCTTCGAGGCAGCCGCCTCGAGTACGAGGAGACGCTGGGCTTCGCGCTGACCAAGGCGCGTGAACATGGCGTGCCCATGCCGACTCTGGACAACTGCTACCGCATCCTGGCGGTAGCTCACCCATGAAACGAAATTGGGGTCTGACCCCAGAAGGGGGATCCATGAAGATTCGTGATGCGGTGTTTGCCGCCTTGATCAGCATGTTCGCCGGTGTGTCCACCTTCGCGCAGACGCCGCCGCCCGCGACCACGCCGGCTGCAACCACACCCGCGCCAGAAGCCGCGCCGCTGCCGCCGCGCATCGACGCCGCCGTCATCGACGCCGCGCTCAAGGGCCTGGTGGACTCCGGCAAGCTCGTCGGCGTTTCCGCGCTCGTCTACGAGCATGGCAAGGAGGTCTATTTCGGCGCGTTCGGCCAGGCCGATCGCGAGAACAACAAACCCATGGCGCGCGACACCGTCGTGCAGATCTTTTCGATGACCAAGCCGGTCACGGGCGTGGCGCTCATGCGTCTCTTCGAGCGCGGCAAGTTCAAGCTCGAGGATCCGTTGGAACGGCATGCGCCCGAGTTCGCGAACGTGAAGGTGTACGCGGGAGTGGATGAAAACGGCCAGCCCAAGTACGAAGCACCGAAGCGCAAGATCACGGTGTACGACATCCTGCGCCACACGGCCGGGTTCACCACGCGCGAGCAGCAGGAGGCCACGGGAGCCATCTACCGCCAGATCGACCCGCGCGACATCAACAACACGCTGCCGCAATACATGCAGAAACTCGGCCAGGTGCCGCTGCTGTACCACCCCGGCACGCGATGGCTGTACAGCGACGTGGTCGACGTGCAGGCCTATCTGGTCGAAAAGTTGTCAGGCGTGCCCTTCGACAAATACCTGCAGCTGCACCTCTTCAACCCGCTGGGCATGACCAGCACACGCCACACCATCCTGCCCACCGATGCGGATCGCCCGAAGCTCGCGGCGATGTACACGCGCAATGAAGACGGCAGCTTCACGCGCCAGACGGACGAGGAGGCGTATCGTTACAACGGCGCATCCTGGCCGCTGAAGACGGGCAGTTCCGGACTCGTCTCCACCATCGACGACTACATGAAATTCGCGCTCATGCTGCAGGGCGAGGGCAAACTCGGCCGCGCGCGCGTGCTCAAGCCCGAAACCGTGAAGCTCATGGCCACCGACGCCATGCCCAAGGAAGTGACCGACAAGTCCTGGCTGCCGGGCAAGGGCAACGTGGGATTCGGCATCGACTTCGCCGTGCGTATCGCGCCGCCCAAGGATGCGAACGAAGCCTCGGGCGCCGTTGGTGAATTCTTCTGGGACGGCGCGGCCAGCACCCTGTTCTGGGTGGACCCCAGGAACGACATCACCGCGGTGTTGTTCACGCAGATGCGTCCCTTCGACAAGATCAAGCTGCACAAGGCGTTCCGCGACGCCGTCTATCACAACGTTCCCGAGGCGCTGGCCAAATGACGCAAGGTTTCCGCGATCTGGGTTTCGGCTTCATCGGCGCTGGCGCCATCGCACACTTCCACGCGCAGGCCGTGGCCGGCGCGAAAGGTGGGCGGCTTGTCGGTGTCGTGAGCCGCAGTCGTGGTACCGCGGAGAAGTTCGCCGCCCAATACGGAATGACGTTCGCGTCCGACGACGTGGACGAGTTGCTCGAACAGCCCGGGCTCGACGCGGTTTGCATCACCACGCCGTCCGCATTGCATCTGCAGCCCGCGCTCGCGGCCATCCGCGCCGGCAAACATCTGATGATCGAGAAGCCGCTCGATTCGACGGTCGAGGGCACCGACCACATCCTGCACGAAGCGCAGAAACACGGCGTGCGCGTGGGCTCGATCTTCCAGGCCCGCTTCGGCGATCCCGCGCGCCAGCTCAAGGCCGCGATCGACGCCGGCCGTTTCGGCCGCATGGTGCTCGCGAGCTGCTACGTGAAGTGGAACCGGACCACGGAGTACTACACCGGGTGGAAGGGGAAACTCTCCGAGGATGGCGGCGGCGTCATCATCAACCAGGCCATCCACGGTGTGGACCTGCTGCAGTGGTTCGCCGGCATGCCCGTGGAGGTGTTCGCCTGGGCCACGCAGCGTGTGCACCAGATCGAGTCCGAAGACACGTGTGTTGCCGCGTTGAAGTTCGCGAGTGGCGCCTTCGGTGTGATCGAGGGCACTACGGCCACCTGGCCGGGCTGGTCGCGGCGCATCGAGATCTGCGGCGAGCACGGCTCCGCCATCATGGAAGACGACGACATCGTCCGCTGGGACTTCCGCAACGAACTACCCGAGGACGCGAAGATCCGCGCGCTGCGCGAGAGCGCCACGATGGGTTCCGGCGCCGCCGCGCCGATGAACATCAAGATCGAAGGCCACCAGCGCCAGATCCAGGACTTCATCGACGGCATCAACGGCCAGCGCCCGTTCTTCATCGAAGGCGTGGAGGCGCGCAAGGCCGTGGCGCTGGTGCGGGCCATCTATGACTCCGCGGCGAGCGGCCAGCCGGTGAGGCCGGACGGCGCCTGACTACTGGCAGATCGAGCCCAGCCGCTCCCGCGGCTTCACGGGCGCATTCGGCGGCCACGGAACGTTCTTCGCCTGCATCGCGAAGTCTGTGAGCGTGCCGCCATTCGGCCGCGCGATGTCGGGATCGTAGTCGTATACCGGATCTTTCTGCGCTTCCTCGAGCGTGACGACCTCGAAGCCTTCCTCGTCGAGGATGCGGAACAGGTCCGGCAGGATGTGCGAGCTGAACGAGCCGAGATGCAGCAGCAACACGTGGTGGATGTCGCGGCCGAACGCGGCGCGTGAATTCGCCACGCCGAGGCGCAGGAAGTCGCGCGCGGCCTGCCGGTAACTCTCGCGCAGCCACTGGATGGAGGCTTCGTCCTTGCGCAGCCAGCAGCGCGCATGTGCGCTGTTCCAGAGGTAATCCTCGAAATCCAGCGTGGTCTGGGCGATGCGATAACCGTTGTTCTGCAGGAAGGCGCGCACGGCGCGGCGCTTCTCGAGCGTGTCGCCTTCGTGAAGATAGGGATATCGGAACCAGCGCCAGTCGTGTCTGCCCTTGAACGCGCCCGGCGGCATCAGGAGTTCGAGCACGGGTTCGTTGCGCAGGATCTCGCGCTGGAAATCCTCGACGCTGTTGCGCGTGAGGCTGAGATGGTTGTACGTGTGGCTGGCGAGCGGATGGCCGCCATCCACCCAGGTCTGCAGCGCGACGGCGCCGTCGGGACTGCGCTCGAGTTGTGCGGCGTTGATGAATCCGTACGACGGCGGGATGCGGTGCTTCTTGAGCACCTTGATGGTGTCGCGCGCGAAGTCCGAGGGCTTCTTGCCGAGCGGCGTCGCGCCGTTGACGGGAAGGTCGTCGAAGGTGAGCGCGATCTTGAGCCGCGGCCTCTTCGCGTCGTCCGCGGCCTGCGCCACCCCGCCAGCCGCGGCCCAAAAGAAAAGGGCGGCCATCGCGGCCGCCCTCATGATCGATACCCGCTTCACTTGAGCAGGCTGCGCAGCATCCACGCGGTCTTCTCGTGGACCTGCAGGCGCTGGGTGAGGAGATCGCACGTCGACTCGTCGCCGGCCTTTTCCGCGGCGGGAAAGGCTTCGCGCGCCGTACGCGTCACGGCTTCATGCCCCGCCACGAGCAGGCGAACCATCTCGAGCGCTTCCGGCTGTCCCTGCGTCTCTTCGATCGACGACAGCTTGGCGAATTCGGTGTACGTGCCCGGAGCCGGATATCCCAGCGAACGGATGCGTTCCGCAACCGCATCCAACGCGTTCCACAGTTCCGTGTACTGGTCCATGAACATGAGATGGAGCGTATTGAACATCGGGCCTTCCACGTTCCAGTGGAAGTTGTGCGTCTTCAGGTACAACGTGTACGTGTCGGCGAGCACCTTCGAGAGACCCGCGACGATCTTCGCGCGGTCCTTGTCCTTGATGCCGATGTCGATCTGCGGGGCCGCGATGGCGGCGGCGGTGTTCTTCTTGCCCATGTCCGTTCTCCTCAATCGTTGCGGCGAGTCTAACGAGCGCAGGTGCGCATCGCCATGCGGTTTATCTATCACCCCGATAGTGGGCGCGCATCGCATCACCGCCGAAATCCCGGTCGAGGTCGCGATACACGGTGTGCACGTGATCGGCGTCGTTCTGCGTGTTGTCGTATTCGATGAGCAATGTCGGCCCGTGCACGCGGTAATAGTGCTTCTGCCCCGGCTCGATGCCTCCGGCCCACGCGAACCGCACCTTGTCGAAGCCCGCGCGATCCAGTCGCGTCAGCACCTCGCGCGCGGAAGGTCCGATGAGGCGATTCGCGTAGAGCTCGATGAGCGCGCGCAACGCCTGTTTTTCCTGCGCGGTCATGTCGGCGGCCGCGAGCCCGGCCATCTCGAGTTTCACTTCGCGGTCATTGCCCGTGAGGATGTCAGCGAACGCGGTGTCGCGAATCATCGCGAGGGGTCGCCGCTGATCACCCAGAAGAGTGATCAGGGTGCGCGCCAGGTCTTCCTCGTCGGCCAGCAGTCGGAGTCCCTCCTGCTGCCCATAGGGAACGCGCGCCGGGTTCGCACCCATGAACACCGGTCCGATCACGGGCGGCGATCCCGGGATCTGCGTAACGTTCAGCGAGAGGTGATGCCCCTCGAATCGCCAGGACCATGCGGACGTGGCCGAGGGGTCGCCGAATACCGTCGTGTGATAGAGGCCGGGGTCGCGGCGCGTGGCGTCGATTCCGCGCGCCGTTTCCATCACGCGGAGGATGTTCTCGTGTTTGATGATGCCTCGCGCCTTCAGCAGTCCTTCGGGACTCAGCGCGGTGGCGAGCAGGGGGCCCAATAGTTCAGCCTGGGTGTCTTCCAGCTGGAGCAGCGAGACGCCATCGCGTGACCTGGGCACGAAGTGCCACTCGAGCCGCTTGGCGGAATCGAGCGGAAACTGCGTTTCGGCACGCAGCTCCTTCGGCAGGGATCGCAGGAACGCGTTGGCCGCCGCGGAAGCTTCGTCCTGCGCGCGCGCGGCGTCGCTGGGAGTGAACCACAATGCGCCGAGGGCGCCCGCCGCCAGCGCGAACCCGACACCCAGAATCTTGCCCAGCCGCATGCGAACCCCCTCCAGCGAGGGCGTGATCGTATGCGGCAGGCGATTCGTTTACTAGGCGTCGGCGACCTTGCCGATCAGCGCTTCCGCGTCGGCGCGATTCTTCTTCATGGCTTCCTCGAGCCCGGCGGCGCGCAGGAAGCTCACGTCGATCAGGCCCGAGCCGCTGATCGACTGCCCGGCCGGACGCTGCCCGGCATCGGTGGCGGTCATCTCCTCGACGAGGCCGCTCGCGATGTGCACGGCCGCGACCAGCGGACGCGATTCCGGCGGGACCTCGTTGGGGCGGTGGTGGAAGGCGACGGCCTCGACGATCGGGAAGGGGATGCCCCAGAGGCCGAGTAGATAGGCGCCGACCTCGGCGTGCGTGACGCCGAAGATCTCGCGCTCCGCCGAGGCGCCGTCGCCGCCCAGTTCCCTCTTGCGCTCGAGGGCGCGCATGTAGTCGGGCGGCGCGGCATGCAGCAGCACCAGTGCGCCGATGTCGTGCAGCAGGCCGGCCGTGAAGGCGGCGTCTGCGAGCTGGGGGTTCGAGACGATCTTCTTCGCGAGCAGGCCGGTGAGCATGGAGTGATGTTGCAGACGGTCGGGCGAGAAGCCCTTCACGTCGCTGATGGCCTTGTCCGAGAACGACGTGGAGCCCAGCACCAGCGACTTGATGATCTCGACGCCGAGGTACGTGACCGCGGGGCGGATCGACACGATCTTCTGGCCGAGGCCGAAGTACGCGCTGTTCACGAGCTGCAGCACCTTGGCGCAGACCGCGGCGTCCATTTCGATGATCTTCGCGAACGAGGCGCTGTCGGCCTTCGGATCCTGCGCGAGGCGCGAGAGTTCGGTGTACGTGGTCGGCACCGCCGGGATGCGCTCGAGTTTGCCGACCAGCGCGGTCAGCGCCGGGTTCTGCATGAGCTTGTGCAGGTTGTGCGTCTGCTCGATGACGGCGCGCAGGGTTTCGCCGTCACAGGGCTTGTGCAGGAACTGATGGGTCACCGGCAGGGCGCGCATGATGGCTTCGCGTTCCGCCTGGCCGGACAGCACGATGCGCGCCGCGGCCGGGTAGTCGCGCTGGATCTGCCGCAGCAGTTCCGCGCCATCCATGCCGGGCATGCGCATGTCCGTGATGACCACGTCCGCCGGCGCCTGCTTCATGTGCTCGAGCGCCTGCTGGCCGCCGAGCGCGAAAGTCATCTCCCAGCGCTTGCGCTCCTTTCGCAGGGAATTGCGCAGGCCATCGAGGATGGCTTGTTCGTCGTCGACAAAAAGGACGTGGAGGGACGGAGCGTTCATGCGGCAGCCTGCTTGTTGGAGACTTCAGAAGAAAGGGACTGGATCGAGGTTTCCGACACCGGCAGCCGGATGAAGAACGTGGTGCCCTTCCCGGATTCGGTTTCGAAGTGCAGCGAACCGTGCAGCTTCTCGACCACGATGCCGCGCGACAGCGCGAGACCCTGGCCCGTTCCGCGGCCGACTTCCTTGGTCGTCACGAAAGGTTCGAAGATGCGGCCGCGAACGGCTTCGGGGATGCCCGCGCCGGTGTCGCTGATGGAGATTTCGACGTAGTCGCCGATCGCGCGCGTGCGCACGGTGATGCGGCCCTTGTCGTTCGTGCCGCCGACCACGTCGCTGATCGCGTGCGCGGCGTTGAGCACGAGGTTGAGCACCACCTGGTTGATGTCGCCGGCGTGGCAGTGGACGGGCCGCACGTCGGCGAAGTCGGTGACGAGTTCGGCGACGTTCTTGTATTCGTTGCGCGCCATGTTGAGCGTGGTGCGCACGGCGCGGTTCACGTCGATGTCCGCCTTCTGCGTGTCGGGATGCGCGAACTCGGTCATCGATTTGACCACGGAGCCCACGCGATTGATGCCTTCGAGCGCGCGGTCGAGCGCATCGGGCGCGTTCTTGAGGAAGTAGTCGACGTCGGCGGCTTCATCGGTTTCGCTGGCCTTGCGCGCGGCGGCGGCCACGTCCTGGCCCGAGAGCGCGCCGGCGGCCAGCGCGCGATAGTCGGCGATGGCGTGCGGCACGTCCTTCAACGCGTGGCGGACGAAACGCACGCTGTCCGAGATGAACTGCACCGAGGTGTTGATCTCGTGTGCGACGCCCGCGGCGATGCGGCCGACCGACTCGAGCTTCTGACCCTGCGCCATCTCGCGCACCAGGCGGTGCGATTCGGTGACGTCGATCATGAGGCCGCGCAGCAGGCGCGTGCCTTTCACGAGATCGCAGCTCACGGTCCAGCGGAGCTCGACCACGCGATCGTCGGCGGTCACGACGGAGCACAAGGCCTCGAACGAGCCCGGCGAGCATTCGTCGAATTGACGCCGCACGACGGCCTCGCGATCGCGCGGAAGCAAAGTGTCGAGGAAGCGGGCCTCCTGCCAGCGCGCCAACGGGAATCCGAGCAGCTTCTCGGCATGCTCGCCCACATAGTTGAAACGTCCCTGCGCGAGATCGAGCTCGAACGGGATGGCGCGCGTGGCTTCGGAGATCATGCGCTGCTGTTCGCGGCTGCGATCCAGCTCCACGGCGTTGTCGCGAACTTCGCGCGCGATGCGCTCGTTGTCGAGGCCCAGGTTCGCGATGAGCACTGCGAACTTGTCGATCACCTTGTGGCTCTGCTGGACGGTGAGCAGCAGGATCAGGAACTCGGCGACGACCCAGATGCTCTGGTCCATGACGCGCCATACGGCCGAGGGGCCGACCACGTACACCTCGGGCAACAGCACGATGCGCATCACCGGATAGGCGATGGCTGCGGCCGTAGCGGTAAGCAATACGGCCCAGTCGCGATAGAACGTGAGGAATGCGAGCGACACGAACAGGTGGAACTGCGCTTCGGATCGGCCCTCGAGCAGCCACATGAAGAAGATGGACCAGCCCACCTGCGTGACCGCGGTGAAGTGGCGCACCCACCAGGCGGTGGGCGCGGCGTAGGAAAACGCGGCGGCGGGAATCGCGAGCATCGCGCCGAGCACGAGCGTGAACAGCACCCGCATTTCACCCGGCAGTGCGGATTGCCATGCGAGCACCAGCGCCACGGCCCACTGCACGGCGAACAACACGCGGAAAACGCGATGCGTGCCCACGGTGAGCTGCGCCATGACTTCGTGACGCACTTCACGGGCACGTACTGCGCGCTGTGTGTATTCCGCCTCGTTCAAAGGGCCGCCCTGCATTTGCTGGTACCGAACTTCCGGTTGTCCCCGGCGTTATCGGCCCATTAGGGGGCGCTCTTTAGCTCACTTTTGGGGCGGACCTGGAAAAAATGCGTTCGTTTTCAAGACGTAGTCGGCATACCGCGGCCGGCGATTGCCGATGTCCTTTTCGAGCAGGGTGACGCCCGAAACGCGCAGCAGCAGGTAGCTGATCAGGGCCGTGCCGAGCACGGACCACCAGGCGCCGGCGGAGAGCGCGATGAGCCAGAAGCCCCACCAGATGCAGAACTCGCCGAAGTAGTTCGGATGGCGCGTGTAGCGCCACAGCCCGCGGTCCATGACCTGGCCGGCGTTCGCGGGATCTTTCTTGAAACGTGCGAGCTGCCAGTCGCCGCCGGCCTCGAAGACGAAGCCGATCACCCAGAGCGCGACGCCGGCGTAATCCAGCCAGCCGAGGGGCCGCGTGCTCGAGAACGCGCCGAGCAGGGGTAGTGAGACCACCCAGGCCAGGAAGGCCTGCAGCCAGAACACGAGATAGAGACTCTTCAGCGCGAAGCGCGGCTGGTTGCGCGCGCGGATCGCCTGGTAACGATGGTCTTCGCCTTTGCCGATATTGCGGCTCGTGATGTAGACGGCGAGCCGGATCGCCCAGATCGCGAGCAGCCACAACACCAGCGAGAGGCGCGGTGCGCGTGGATCGCTGTTGAGGGCGTAGACCACGCCCGCGGCGAACAACATGAGGCTCCACAATGTGTCGACGATGGACACGTTGCGCAGAGGCAGCGACACCAGCCACGTGAACGTGGCCGCGATCATCAGAACCGGCAGGGCCGCCATCCACACCGCGAAATCGAAGCTGGCGAAGCTCACAGCAGATCCATGATGCGGAACCAGAGCATGGCGAGCACCAGCGCGGGCCGGCGGAACAGCGGACCGCCGGGAAAGTTCACGTGTTTGATGCGGCCGTACATGTCGAAGCGCTCCGCACTGCCGGCGATGGCTTCGCTCGCGAGTTTGCCGGCGATGCCGGAGATCACCATGCCGTGGCCGGACAATCCCTGGATGAAAAACGCGCTGGGCCCGAGGCGGCCGAAATGCGGCGCGCGGTTCGTGGTGATGTCGAGATACCCGCCCCAGGCGTAGTCGACGCGCGCCTCCGCGAGCTGCGGGAACACCGTGGCGATCCGTTTGCGCAGCACGCGTCCGGAGTCGAAAGGATCGATGCCGGAGTAACTCACGCGGCCGCCGAACAGCAGGCGGGTGTCGGGCAACACGCGGAAATAGTCGAGGATCCAGTTCATATCGGCGACGGCGGCGTCGTTGCGGATCAAGGACCGGGCGCGTTCCTCGCCCAGCGGCTGCGTGGCAACGATATAGGTGCCGATCGCGATGAGCTTTCGGGAGAGCTCGGGCACGAGGCGGCCTAACAA
>JBKPPO010000346.1:0-3322 GCA_046733635.1 Pseudomonadota bacterium
GAGAAGGCCAACCAGGAGCTCAACAAGCTCAAGATGATGTCGCCGATGTCGGCGGAAGCCACTGTCGTGCGCAACTACATCGACTGGCTCGTGAAGGTGCCGTGGAAGAAACGCACCAAGATCCTCAAGGACATCGCGAGAGCCGAGGCGGTGCTCAACGAAGACCACTTTGGCCTCGACAAGGTGAAGGAACGCATCGTCGAATACCTGGCCGTGCAGCAGCGTGTCGACAAGATCAAGGGGCCCATCCTCTGCCTCGTCGGACCTCCGGGCGTAGGCAAGACTTCGCTCGGCCAGTCGATCGCGCGCGCGACGAACCGCAAGTTCGTACGCATGTCGCTCGGTGGCGTGCGTGACGAAGCCGAGATCCGCGGCCACCGTCGCACGTATATCGGTTCGATGCCCGGCAAGATCGTGCAGAACATGGCGAAGACCGCCGTGCACAATCCGCTGTTCCTGCTGGACGAAATCGACAAGATGTCGATGGACTTCCGCGGCGACCCGTCATCGGCGCTGCTGGAAGTGCTCGACCCCGAGCAGAACGCCACGTTCAGCGATCACTACCTCGAAGTCGATCTCGATCTCTCGCAGGTGATGTTCGTCTGCACCGCGAATTCCTTGAACATTCCCGCGCCGCTGCTCGATCGCATGGAAGTGATTCGTCTGCCGGGCTACACGGAGGACGAAAAGCTCAACATCGCGAAGCGTTACCTGCTGCCGAAGCAGGTGAAGCAGAACGGCCTCAAGGCCGACGAACTCAAGGTCGGAGATGATGTGATCCTCGACATCATCCGCTACTACACGCGCGAAGCCGGCGTGCGCAATCTCGAACGCGAGATGGCGCGCATCTGCCGCAAGGCCGTGAAGCAGCTGCTGCTCGGCGCCAAGAAGCCCGAAGGCAAGAAGGGTGAGAAGGCGGAGAAGTCCGAGAAGGCTTCGGAAAAGACGGTGACGATCACCCCGAAGAACCTCGAGAAGTATCTCGGCGTGAAGCGGTTCCGCTACGGCAAGGCCGAAGAGGAAAACCGCATCGGTCATGTCACCGGTCTCGCGTGGACGGAAGTCGGCGGCGAACTGCTGACCATCGAAGCCGCGGTCGTCCCTGGCAAGGGCAAGCTGCAGCACACCGGCCAGTTGGGCGAGGTGATGCAGGAATCCATTCAGGCGGCGATGACGGTGGTGCGTTCGCGCGCCAACGTGCTCGGCATCGATCCGGAGTTCTATCAGAAGCACGACGTGCATCTGCACATGCCCGAAGGCGCGACGCCGAAGGACGGACCGTCCGCCGGTATCGGCATGTGCACGGCGCTCGTTTCCGCGCTCACGAAGATTCCGGTGCGTTCGGACGTCGCCATGACCGGCGAGATCACGCTGCGCGGCGAGGTCCTCCCCATCGGTGGACTCAAGGAAAAACTCCTCGCGGCGCATCGCGGCGGCATCTCCACCGTGATGATTCCGGTCGACAACGAGAAGGACCTCACCGAGATCCCCGAAAACATCAAGGGCAAGCTCGACATCCGCCCGGTGAAGTGGATCGACGAGGTGCTGGAAGTGGCGTTGGCCACCCGGCCCACGCCGCAGCTCACGACGCCGCCGGCCACCGAGAAGCCGGCGCGCGCCAGCCGTGGCTCGCGCAAGGGTTCGAAGCGCGTTCAGGCACACTGACGAGCGGCTGGACGCCGAATTTCGGCGCGCAATGAAGAAGGGTCCCGAAAGGGGCCCTTTTTCTTTTCCGGCCTTCCGTCTGCGGAAATGATCCGCTAGACTGCGCGGCCTTTCGCGGGCGGCAACAAATTCGGGTGCTTAGCTCAGCGGTAGAGCGTCGCCCTTACAAGGCGAGGGTCGGGGGTTCGAAACCCTCAGCACCCACCAGAAAATTGGAGCGGTAGTTCAGTTGGTTAGAATACCGGCCTGTCACGCCGGGGGTCGCGGGTTCGAGTCCCGTCCGCTCCGCCAACTTTCTTGCTTTACCAGGACTGTCGATGCTGCAAAGAATTCGTGATGGCCTCCAGGGCCAGAAGTGGCTCGCGTGGACCATCCTTGCCGCCATCGGTCTCACCTTCGTCTTCTGGGGTGGTTCTGGCGCGCTGGATTTCACGGGATTCAGCAGCAATTCCGCCGCTGAAGTGAACGGCGAAAGCATCCCGGCCGAGGAAGCGACCCGCGCCTGGAGCGAGACGCAGGCTCGCTGGGCAAATCAGTTCGGCACCGACATCCCTCCCGCGCAGCGCGAAGCCATGCAGGCCAACATCGTCGAGGGCCTGGTGCTCCGCAAGCTCATCGAGCAGCGGCTGCAAGAAAATCACTATCGCGTCAGCGACGCACGCGTGTTTGCCGAGTGGCGTTCCATCCCCGCGTTCCAGACCAACGGCGAGTTCGATCCCGGCAAGGCCGCGATGGCGTTGCAGGGCGTCGGCAAGAGCGAATACGAGTTCCGCGAAGAGACGCGTCAGGACCTGCTGAGTCAGCAGCTCCAGCAGGGCATCGGCGGCTCCTACTTCCTCACGCGTGCCGAACAGCAGCGGCTGTTCAACCTCGAGAACGAGGAACGCGAAGTGCAGTACCTGCAGCTCTCGCCGGACAAGTTCGTGGGCAGCGAGCCCATCGACGATGCGGCGATCGCGGCCTATCACGAGAAGAACGCCGACCGCTTCATGACCACCGAATCGGCCGCGGTGGAGTACGCCGAGCTGCGTCTCGAACAACTTGCGGCCCAGGTCGCGCCCACCGAGGCGGATCTGCAGAAGGCATACGAAGACAACCGTGCCCAATACGTGCGTGAAGAAAGCCGCCGCGCGCGTCACATCGTCATCGGCGTCGATGAAGGCGAAGACGATGCCGCGGCCTTGAAGAAGGCTGAGTCGGTGCTCGCCGAGGCGCGGGCCGGCAAGGATTTCGCGGAGCTGGCCAAACAGCATTCGACCGACGCCACGGCGTCCCAGGGTGGCGAACTCGGGTTCGTCGCGAAGACGGACTTCCCCGGTCCCATCGGCGACACGCTGTTTGCCATGAAGGTCGGCGAAGTGTCGGCTCCCGTGAAGTCGCAGTTCGGCTATCACATCCTCAAGTTGGAGGAGATCCAGGCCGGCGAAGTGCGTCCTTTCGCGGACGTGCGCGCGGAGCTGGATTCGCAGTATCGCCAGGACAAGGCCGCCGAATTGTTTGGCGAACGCCAGGACCAGATCGGCGCGGCGCTCGAGAAGGGCACCGCCGATCTCGACAAGCTGTCGCAGGAGCTCGGTCTCACGCGCGGCTCCATCCCGCAGTTCCTGCGGGGCGGCGGCGCCGAGCCGCTCGGCTCCAACCCGGAGCTGCAGCAGAC
>JBKPPO010000347.1:0-3226 GCA_046733635.1 Pseudomonadota bacterium
GACCCGTTCGATTCCGAAGGCGGGATCAGGCTGCTGACCGGCAATCTCGGTCGTTCCATCATCAAGGTGTCGGCGGTGAAGCCGCAGCATCGCGTGGTGCGCGCACCGGCCGCGATCTTCGACGACCAGAACCATGTGCTGACCGCCTTCAAGAACGGCGAGCTGCATCGTGACGTCGTGGTGGTCGTGCGCGGGCAGGGCCCGCGCGCCAATGGCATGCCGGAGCTGCACAAGCTGATCCCCGCGCTCTCCGGCCTCATGGCCAAGGGCCGTCGTGTCGCCATCGTCACCGATGGCCGCATGTCGGGTGCTTCGGGCAAAGTGCCCGCGGCCATCCATCTCACGCCGGAAGCGGCGGCGGATGGTCCCATCTCGCGCCTGCGCGATGGCGACATGATCAACCTCGATGCCGTGAATGGCGTGCTCGAGGCGCAGGTCGATGCGGCCGTGTTCGCGGCGCGTGAGCCCGTGAAGCCCGAGCTGCTCGACGTGACCTACGGCGTGGGCCGCGAGCTCTTCACGCGGCTGCGGGAAGGCGCGACGCCGGCCGACGAGGGCGCGTCGATTCTCTAGCGGCCCGTTCTCGATTTCAGGCCGGCCGCGGCGCTGGCGATGAAACGAACCTCGGCGATGCATCCCTTGAACCAGCTCACGCGGTTCTGCCGCACGCCGAGCGAGATCTGTCCGCGGTTCATCGGGGGCATGGCCACCGGTCCTTCGAGTTGTTTGACACCGTCGACGTAGTGGCTCATCACTTTGCCGTCGTAGACCAGCGCGGCGCGGTACCAGCGGTCCGTGGGCTGCAGCATCTTTCGATCCAGCAGGGTCAACCGGTGTTCCGGCGATGCGTGAAGGAAGGTGTCCAGCGCCCAGGACTGATCGCGAGTGACGCGAGTCTCGATGAGCAGGCGGCGCTGCTGCTCGTCCTGGATGTGCAGGAATCGCTGTTCCTCGGGCCCGTCGCCATCGGGTCTGAACAGCACCTCGACGGTGTACTGCGGCCAACCCTCGATGGGATTCGTGGCGATCAACAGCCCATCGCGCGTGCCGTCGAAGCACAACGCATCGTGGCCATCGATGGTCCGCGCTTTCGGTGAGCCCAGCACTTCGGGCACGTGGCCGCCGATCGAGCCGGGCTGGGTGACCCGCCATACGATGGTTTGAGGGGAGTCGTTGCGTGCCGATGCGCAGCCCATCAGCGAACACAGGACCAGGAGGCTGGCGGCGCAGGCGAACGCGCGCGGGATGATTTGGTTGTTCATACGTCGATCCTGCACCAGTACATCTTCGTGACGTAAGGCATACACACTTCGGACTCGCCCGCGAGTTCCGGTGTGTCGGCAATCAGCGTACGGACTTCCTCGAGCACGGCATGCCGCTCCTGATCCGGCAACGCGGCGATGAAGCTCACCGAGGCGACGCGGTCGATGATCACCTGCTCGGCGCTGCCCCTGTGGACATAAGGCGCCGCGTGTTCCTGCAGGGGCCCGAAGCCCGGTGCGGGAAACACGCTCCGCCATTCGTCGTTGTAATAGCGAGGGGCGTCTCCCTCGTGGCGATCGACTATCTTCTCGAGCGCCGCTACCCAGTCAATGGAAGCGTCGCGAACGTTCCAGATGAGTCCCAACCTGCCGCCCGGCTTCAGCACGCGGCGAAACTCTGCAAGCGCCGCCGCCGTGGCGAACCAGTGGAAGGACTGCGCGCAGATCACCACGTCCGCGACCGCAGCCGGCAAAGGCATCGCATCGGCGTTGGCGCGCAGCGGCCGCACCGACGGCAGGTCCGTCGAGAGTTTCGCGAGCATCTCCGGCACCGGCTCCACCGCGATGACGTGCGCACCGGTTTGCGCCAGTAGTTGGGTGAATTTGCCGGTGCCCGCGCCGACCTCCACCGCGGTCTTGCCCGGCCCGAGCCCCAGATCGCGCCGCAGCCAGTCGAGCGCCTGCGGCGGAAACCCGGGCCGGCCCCGCGCGTAGGTTTGCGCGCCTCGCGCATATCCCCTGGCGGCGATTGGATGTGACGATTTCATCCCAACCATCGGGCCATGAGCAGTTCATCGACGTAGTCCGCATCGCTCGCGCGTTTGTAGGCGCGACGCAGGCGCCCCTCCTGCTCGAAACCCAGCTTCCGATAAAAAGCGATGCCGCGTGGATTGTCCGCTTCCACCATGAGTTCGACGCGCAGGATGCCGTCCTCCCGCATGCAGTTGAAAGCTTCCTGGATCATGGCGAGTGCGAACCCGGTGCCGTTGGTGGCGGGCGCCACCGCGAGCGTCGCCAACGTGGCGCCATGACGCGCGCGGCCGGGATGTCGTTCCACGCGATAGAAGCCCTGCACGATGCCGTCGCGTGGCACGACGAAGAACGAACCCGTGGCGACCAACGCTGCGAACACGGGTTCGAAAACCTCGAGCGGCGCGGGGTCGATACCCAGATACGGCACGACATCGGGATGCATGTAGATGGAAAACACGGCGTGCAGATCGTCGTGAGTCGCCAGTCGTCGCAAGCGGGCATTCGGCATGTGAGAACTATACTGACGGCCACGATCCCATGCTTCCCGCCGACCGGAGCCCGGTGGCGGCAGCCGAGCGCCGCGGCGTAAACTACGCCTCCACGAAGAAGGGGACACTCATGAAGACCCGCGCTGCCGTTGCCTGGAAGGCCGGCCAACCTCTCGAAGTCCTCGAAGTCGATCTCGCGGGTCCGAAGACCGGCGAAGTCGTCGTCGAGATCAAGGCTTCGGGTGTGTGTCACACCGATGAATTCACGCGTTCCGGCGGCGATCCCGAAGGTCTGTTCCCGGTGATCTTGGGTCACGAGGGCGCCGGCATCGTCGTGGACGTGGGGCCCGGCGTCACCTCGCTCAAGAAGGGCGATCACGTCATCCCGCTGTACACACCGGAATGCCGGCAGTGCAAATCCTGCACTTCGCAGAAGACCAATCTCTGCACCGCCATCCGCGCCACGCAAGGTCAGGGCGTGATGCCCGACGGCACCAGTCGCTTCAGCATCGGCGGTGAGAAGGTGCACCACTACATGGGCTGCAGCACGTTCTCCAACTTCACGGTGTTGCCCGAGATCGCACTCGCCAAGGTCCGCGAGGACGCGCCGTTCGAGAAGATCTGCTACATCGGCTGCGGCGTGACGACTGGCATCGGCGCAGTCATCAACACCGCCAAGGTCGAACCAGGCGCGAATGTGGTCATCTTCGGGCTCGGCGGCAT
>JBKPPO010000348.1:0-20073 GCA_046733635.1 Pseudomonadota bacterium
GTAGCCGAAGAGCGGCTTGCGCGAGAAGGTGGGCACGATCTCCGAGATGATGCCGAAGGCCGGCAGGATCAGGATGTACACCTCGGGGTGACCGAAGAACCAGAAGATGTGCTGGAACATCACCGGGTCGCCGCCGCCCGAGGCGGAGAAGAACGTGGTGCCGAAGAAGTGGTCCGTCAGCAGCATCGTGACCGCGCCGGCGAGCACCGGCATGGTGGCGATGAGCAGATAGGCCGTGATCAGCCAGCTCCAGCAGAAGAGCGGCATGTTGAGCAGGCCAACGCCCGGCGCGCGCATGTTCATGATCGTCACGACCACGTTGATGGAGCCGAGGATCGAGGAGGCGCCCATGAGGTGGATGGCGAAGATCGCCATCGGGAAGCCGTCACCACCCTGCAGCGAGAGCGGCGGGTAGAGAGTCCAGCCGCCGGCGGGCGCGCCGCCCGGCACGAACAACGTGGCCAGCAGCAACGTGAACGCGAACGGCAGGATCCAGAACGAGAAGTTGTTGAGACGGGGCAGCGCCATGTCGGGGGCGCCCACCTGCATCGGGATCATCCAGTTCGCGAGACCCGTCCAGGCCGGCATGACCGCGCCGAAGATCATGACCAGCGCGTGCATGGTGGTCATGCTGTTGAAGAACTGCGGATCCACGAGCTGCAGGCCGGGCTGGAAGAGCTCGGCGCGGATCACCAGCGCCATGAGGCCGCCGATGAAGAACATCGCGCAGGCGAAGATCAGGTACATCGAACCGATGTCCTTGTGATTCGTCGCGAGCAGCCAGCGGCGCCAGCCGTGGGCGGGGCCGTGATCGTGGTCGTCGTGTGCGTGAGCGTCAGCAGTGTGTTCGTGTGCCATGTGCGTATCTCGTCTGATTCTTTGCTAGGCCGTTCTTACTGAACGGTGGCGGCAGGAGCGGCGGCGGCGACCGTCGCAGGAGCGGCGCCCGAGGCGACCTTCTGTTCTTCCTGCTTGGCGCGCAGCCAGGCGTCGAAGTCGGCAGGCGACTTCACTTCGACCACGATGGGCATGAAGGCGTGGTCACGGCCGCAGAGCTCGGCGCACTGGCCGCGGTAGGTGCCCACCTTGTCGGCGTCCACCTGGACCCAGATCTCGTTCACGTAGCCCGGGATGGCGTCCTTCTTCATGCCGAAGGCCGGCACCCACCAGGCGTGGATGACGTCCTGCGCGGTGAGCAGGAAGCGCACCTTCTGGCCGGCGGGGATCACCAGCGGATTGTCCACGTCGAGTAGATAGTGCTCGACGGACTTGGGGTCGATGCCGGAACCGAGCTGGCGCGCCGCGTCGCTGTCGCGCTTGAGCGTCGAGAAGAAGCTCACGTCCTGGCCCAGGTATTCGTATTCCCACTTCCATTGGTAACCCGTGACCTTCACGTTGAGGTCCACGGCGCCCATGTCCTCGATCTCGATGAGCGTCTTGGCGATCGGAACGGCCATGCCGACGAGGATCAGGATGGGGATGACGGTCCAGACGATCTCCACCTTGGTGCTGTGGACCAGGGTCTTGTCCGGCTCCGCGCCCTTGGAGCGGCGGAACTTCACGAGCGAGTAGATCATCACGCCGAACACCAGCACCGCGAGGATCACGCAGATCCACAGGATGAGCATGTGCAGGCTGTAGATCTTCTTGCTGAGGATGGTCACGCCCTCGGGCATGTTCAGCCCATCCCAGGCGTTGGCGGCGGATCCCACCATGGCGAACAAGATGGCGGATGCGGCCTGCGTGAAACGGCGCGCCTTGGCGTTCTTCATTTGAAAGCTCATCGATGACCTCAAGAAAACTGTTCTGGTGAACCGTCGCGCGGCAGTGCCGGTGACTGGTTCGTGCCGCCGATCAGCCGCTGAAGTTCAGCAGCCAGCTGGCGACGCTCCTCCTCTGTCAGAAACTTTCCTACCTCGCGACCCCGGCCGGACGACTCGATGATGAGTTGGCCGCGGTGGAGGGTCGATTTCGGGCGGCGGATTTTAACCCGTGCCCAGTGGCGCGGGAACACGATGCGAGGCGGCGTGGCCTGAGCGTCTTCGATCACCACTTCCGTCTCGGTGATGTGGATCGACTCGCGCTGGAAGCGTCTTTGCATATTCGCGCGCAGCGCCCATCCGAGCAGCAGCATTTCGGCGCCGGCGAACGGCAACACGGGCCAGTAACCCATCGCGGTGGCGATGCCCGCGATGCCGAAGGTCGGGAGGCAAACCGACGCGAAGAACAACATCGCTCCGCGCACGCTCAACGAAACATGCGGGATCAGGTCGATGTGTCTGGCGGCGGCTGGCACGGGCCGCGACTATACCAGCCCATTTCCTAGATCAGTTAAAGACTTACGAGCTTTTCCGCCACTTCGTTTGCCCAGCCCGGCACACCTGAGTCCGGCCCGGGAATCCCGGAGGGAACGGTGCCGAGCGGAGACATTCCGAAGCGTGTGGCCAGCGTGTCGATGTTCGCGTTCGCGAGCTCCATCTCCACGCGCATCTTGTTCGCGATCCAGCCTGCGAAACGCACGCCCTGCGAGCGGATCGCCTCGCGCGTCAGCAACGCGTGATTGAGGCAGCCGAGCCGCAGGCCCACCACGAGCACCACTGGCAGTGCGAGCTTCTCCGCGATGTCGCCCATGGTTTCGATGGCGGACGTCGGTGCGAACCAACCGCCCGCGCCTTCGACGATCGTGAGATCGGAGATGGCGGCGAGTTTGCGCTGGGAATTCAGGATGGGCTCGTGGCGGATCGAGACGCCGGCGTGACGGGCGGCGAGATGCGGCGAGGCCGGCGTGGCCAGCAGCCACGGGTTCACCTCTTCGTAACTCGCCCGCACGTTGCTCGCGGCTAACAACTCCAGCGCGTCGTCGTTGCGCGGTCCCTGCGGGGTGTCGATGGCGCCCGCGGCCACGGGCTTCATGACCGCGACGCGCAGGCCGCGTGCGACGAACGCGCGCGTGAGCGCCACGGACACCAGGGTCTTGCCCACGCCCGTGTCGGTGCCGGCGATGAAAAACCCTTTGTTCGCAGTGTCCGCGCTCATGTCCGCCGCCGGATCGCGCTCGGCGATATCCACGTTTCACCCGGCGTGACCGCCGCGCGGCGTTCGCCACCCCAGGCGACGGCGTGGATCACCTCGTAGGTCGCCGGCAGCGAGCCGTCGGCGCGCAGGACTTCGTAGGCATCGGACATGGCCTTGAGACGTTGCCTGCCGGTGAGGCCGCGCGCGCGGCCCTGCGTCACATTGTTAGCGCCGATCGCCTTGAGCTCACGCATGAGCGCGAAGGTGTCCGGATAGCGCAGGACGATGCGGTCCACGTCGAGTACGGGCTCGGCGAACCCGGCGTGCGAGAGCGCCGATCCCAGCGCGTGCGGATCGAAGAAATGGTTCACGTGGTTGTACTGCCCCTCGCTGGCAGTCCAGGCGTCGCGCAATTCGGCGAGTGTGCCGGGGCCGAAAGTGCTGAACAGCAGAAGCCCGCCAGGCGCGAGCACGCGGGAGATTTCCGCGAACACCGCATCGAGGTCGTCGCACCACTGGAGCATCAGGCTGCTGAACACGAGATCGAAGGCGCCGTCCTGGAAAGGCAGCGAATAGGCGTCCGCGCGCACGCGTTCGAAACGTCGCAGCCATCGCGATTGCGCTTTCGCCTGCGCCAGCATGCCGGACGCAATGTCCGAAGCGACCACCAGCGCCTGGGGATGCCGCCCCTTGAGCTCACGCGAGGCATGCCCCGTACCCGCGCCGAGGTCGAGAATCGAAGCCGGCTTCACCTTGAGCTCGTCGAGCCGGTTCAGCAGTTCAAGGCGAACCCTCTCCTGCAACACGGCTGCCGCGTCATAACTGCCCGCGGCCCGATCGAAGGCGCGCGCGACCGCGCGACGGTCGAGACCGAAAGTCTCGCGAGGGTCTGGCGGGCTCATGGGCCCCGGATCTCGGCGATGGCGGCGATCAGCGCGTCCACCTGGGACTCCTCGTGAGTGGCAGACAACGTCACGCGCAGGCGCGCGGTCCCGGCAGGCACCGTGGGCGGGCGGATCGCGCTCACCAGGAAACCACGAGCTTCGAGTTCGCGACTGGCGGCGATCGCGCGGGCTTCGTCCTCGAGAATGATGGGAACGATCGGAGAAACGCTCCTTCCCGGCAGACCCAGCACGCCGTGCACTCGCCGCGCGTGCGCAAGTACGCGCTCGCGACGCCAGGAATCCCGCTCGGCCACTTCGAGCGCCTTGAACGTGGCGGCGGCTACGGCAGGCGGCATGGCCGTGGTATAGATGTACGTGCGCGATTTCTGGACCAGGAAATCGATGAGGTCGGCGTCACCGGCCACGAAGGCGCCGAAGGTCCCGAAGGCCTTGCCGAACGTGCCCACGAGCACGGGAACGTCCTCGCTCGACAGCCCGAAGTGTTCGCAACTGCCGCGACCCGTGGCGCCGATGACGCCCAGTGCGTGCGCGTCATCCACGACCAGCCAGGCCTTGGCAGCGACGGTGGCGCGAGCCAGTTCGGGCAGCGGAGCGATGTCGCCATCCATGCTGAACACCCCGTCGGTGACGACCAGACGGGTGGAGATTCCAGGTTCGATCGCCGCGAGAAGCTCGATGGCGTGGTCGATGTCGCCGTGCCTGTACCGCGAAACCTTGGAGCCCGAGAGCCGGCATCCATCGATCAGTGATGCATGGTTGAGCTTGTCGGAGATGATGGCGGACTTTTGGTCCGCCAGTGCTCCAATGACGCCCATATTCGCCATGTAGCCCGTGGAGTAGACAAGGGCCTTCTCACGCCCGGTGAACGCGGCCAGCGCTTCCTCGAGGATCTGGTGCGCGGTGGTGTGGCCAGTGACGAGATGCGAGGCGCCGCTGCCGACGCCGTACTTCATGACCGCGTCCGCGAACGCCTGGACCACCTCGGGATGCGCCGAGAGACCGAGGTAATCGTTGCTGCAGAAGTTGATCGCCGCGCGCGACGGCACGCGGACGGTACGCCGCAGGTGCCGCTCGTCGAGATCGGCGAGCGCCGCCTTCAGCGCTGCCGGGTCGCGTTGCATGCGGCGCCCGGACGGGCCGGTGCGTGGTGTCCGTGTTCGTCGTGTGCATGCGAGCAACCGGGGCTATGCACGTGATCCGCGATGGTCTCGTGATGGTGATGCTCGCGCGTCTCGACGACGCCCTCCGCGTTGGCCGTGAGACCGGGCGGGATCAACGGGCCGATGCCCAGGCGCTGCATGAGCGCGCGATCGCGGGCGACGTCGGGGTTGCCGGTGGTCAGCAGCTTCTCGCCGTAGAACATGGAGTTCGCGCCGGCCATGAAACACAGCGCCTGCAGCTCGTCGCTCATGACTTCGCGCCCGGCCGAAAGCCGCACGGAGGCCTTTGGCATGACGATGCGCGCCACGGCAATCGTGCGCACGAAGTCGAAAGGATCGATGTCTTCCTTGCCGGCGAGCGGTGTGCCGGGCACGCGCACCAGCTGGTTGATCGGCACGCTTTCGGGATGCTGCGGAAGGTTGGCGAGCGTCGCGAGCATGGAGGCGCGGTCGCGCGTGGTCTCGCCCATGCCGACGATGCCGCCGCAGCAAACGTTCAGCCCCGCGTTGCGAACGGCGGCCAACGTGTCGAGACGATCCTGGTACGTGCGCGTCGTGATGATCTCGCCGTAGAACTCGGGCGAGGTGTCGACGTTGTGATTGTAATAGTCGAGGCCGGCCGTCTTGAGCTCGGTGGCCTGGTCCGGCGTGAGCATGCCGAGCGTGGCGCAGGCCTCCATGCCGAGGGAGCGCACCTCGCGGATCATCGCGGCCACGGCTTCGATGTCGCGCTTCTTCGGCGAGCGCCAGGCGGCGCCCATGCAGAAGCGCGTGGCGCCCGCGTCCTTTGCGGCCTGGGCGCGCTTGCGCACTTCTTCCACCGGCACCAGTTTCTCGCGCTCGAGACCCGTCTCGTAACGCACGGACTGCGGGCAGTAAGCGCAGTCCTCGGGACAGGCGCCCGTCTTGATGGAGAGCAGCGTGCTCATCTGCACTGCGTTCGCAGGCTGATGGGCGCGGTGCACTTCCTGCGCGCGGAACAGCAGTTCCATGAAGGGCAGCGCGAACAGCGCCTCGACCTCGGGGATCGTCCAGTCGTGGCGGAGAGCTGTGGTCATACCATCCCTTTATTCGTTGATTCGCATGAGTTTTCCGGCTGGGCGCGCGGTGCCGGCTGCCGGAGACTGCGGGCATGTTCGAAGCCCGGGAATCCATTGTCAACCGATGGCGGGGTCTCAGGTTGACGGCCGCGCGGCGCTGGTCGCACTTGCTGGCCGCCACACTGTTTCCTCCTCGATGCTGTCTGTGCGGCTTCGAAGGCAGCGAGCCGGACCTGGATCTCTGCGGTTTCTGCCAGGCGGATCTGCCCTGGGATGACGAGCCGCTGCCTGGTCTGGTGTCGGCACTCCTGTATGAACCGCCCGCAGACGATCTCATCCGCCAGCTCAAGTACGGCGGCGAGCTCTCGAATGCGCGGGTACTCGGAGAGCTGCTCGCGCAGACGTTGCGGGCTCGCGGCGAACCGCTTCCCAGACTGCTCGTGCCCGTCCCCCTGCATCGCGCGCGGTTCCGGGACCGTGGCTTCAATCAGGCCGCGGCGCTGGCCTTGTATGCGGGCCGGTCGCTGAACATCTTTTCCGCACCACATGCGTTGCGGCGCGTGCGGAACACGCCCTCGCAAACCGAACTCGGCATGAATGAACGCCATCGGAACGTACGCGGCGCCTTCGCGGTATCGAACGAACGCTCGCTGCACCGACTCCGCGAGGCGGGTCATGTGGCCGTGGTCGACGACGTCACCACCACCGGGAGCACACTGGCGGAAGCCAAGTGCGTGCTGCTGGCCGCGGGTGTCAGGCAGGTGGATCTGTGGGCGGTGGCTCGGGCTCGGTAGCCCGGCTGGTCAGCTCGCGATACGCGAACGACAGTGCCACCACTTCCACGATGATCGTCAGCGCGCCCAGCGTCACGATCAGCGCCTGCTCGAGCCGGCTGAACCCGTCGCGATACAGCAGATTCGTGAATTGCAGCATCAGCCACGGCAACACTCCGACGAGCACCGCCATGCGCCAGCCATTGCCTTCGGTCTCGAGCCAGGTTTCGAGGATGTCGAAGTTCTTGCCGACGGCCACCATGGGCAACAGCAGGCTGACGCGGCCGAGGATCACGAAGCCCACGAGCGAGGCGACCGCGCCTATCAATTGCCACGCGCCCGATCCACCTTCGGGTGGTTTGCCCGGCACATACGGGGTGCCGAGCGCCACGCTCGCGATACCCGCGGCTGAATAGAACGCCACCTGGTACACCACCCACACGAACGCGGCGGCGAGCATGAAGCTGGCGAAGCGTTGCAGCGAGGCGGATTCCATCGCCAGCGCGCGCCCCGGCTCATCGAGAAGCACCATGCGATGCACGGCAAGCGCGAGCCAGCAGTTCGCCACGGCGAAAACGCCCCAGGCCGTCCACAGGAACGCGGAGTCGCGGAGGATTTCCTCGCTCACCGAATCCCAGAGCAGCGTGACGCCGATGATCAGGAGCAGCGGCGTGCCGCAACGATGGATCACTTCCTTGCGATGCACCCATGAGAGCACGAACGAATCGCGGAGGATCCGCTGCAACTGCAGGGGGCGCGGTGGCGCGCGTTCCGCTTTCTTCACACCAGGCCGGCTTTCTTCAGCGCTTCCGGTGGCGGGCCATTGAAAGTGGCCAGCGGCACGTTGCCCGTGTATCCGATGTCCTTCATGCCCACGGGCGTGGTGTAGAAGCCACCGGCCGTGAGGTCACGGAATTTGGCGAAGAACCTGGCGGTGGTGGCGAACGCGGGTTTCGCCGAAGTGCTGCAGATGTCATCGGCGATGGCTGAGCGTTGCGCATCGTCGATCGCGGCGAAGCCCTTGCCGAAACGCTTGCGCGATTCCTCTTCGATCCACGCCAGGCCCGGCAACACGATGTCGCGGTCGGATTGCTGCCCGGGATACGGCGCGCTGATCCACTCGTCGATGAACTCCACGACACCCACCGTGGAGGCCGCGGGCGAGTGTTCATCCGCGGGAATGATCAGATCGGCAAGCGCCTTCGCGGTGGCCTTGCCTTGTTCGGTGAGCGTGAGCGGCCAGGGACCCCCCGGCTTCCACTCGGCCACCAGGTTCGGATCGGTGCCGTAGCCTTTCTGGCCCGCGGCCATCGCCCGCGCCAGGTCGGTGACATGCGGGGCCTGATATGCGGCAAAGCTCGACTGCAACGACGGCGCGGTGGCTGCCGCGGCGAACATCCATTTGATCGTGGTGCGCCGGTCCATCACAGCTCCCTCTTCTTCATGAGGCCGAGCATGTGTTCGGCCGAGCGCCAGGCGAGCGCCATGATGGTGAGCGTGGGGTTCTTGTCCGCGTTGGAACACAACGTGGCGCCGTCGGTGATGAACAGGTTCTTCATGTCCCAGCTCTGGCCGTAGCTGTTGGTCACGGACTTCTTCGGATCGGAGCCCATGATGGCGCCGCCGACTTCGTGAATGATGATGCCGCCCTGCTTGATGGCCTTGTCGCCGCTCTGCGGCTTCGAGGAGTAACGCCCACCCATGGCGTCGATGATCTCGGCAGCGGTCTTCTGCATGTGCGCGGCCTGGCCGAGTTCGTGTTCGCTCCATTTCCAGTGGAAACGCAGCACGGGGATGCCAAAGCGGTCCTTCACCTTGGGATCGAGCTCGGTGTAGCAATCCTCGTTCGGGATCATCTCGCCGCGGCCCGCGAACCAGACGAACGAGCCGTAGTAGCGCCGCGCGTCTTCCTTGAACTTCCTGCCGTAGTTGCCGCCGTTGATCCATTCCATGCCGGCGCCGGTGCCCATGCCGGGCATGCCACGGCCGCCGCCGAATTCGAAGTGATACCCGCGAGCGAAGCCGAGCTTGCCTGCGAGCTGCTCCTTGTAGAGCCACCACGGCGTGTAGAGATGCAGGCCGTCGACGCCGTCTTCGTTGTGCAGCGGCATGTTCTCGAGCAGCGGCACCTGGCCGCTGAAGTTCGCGCCCACGGTGTCCATGATGTATTTGCCGACCTTGCCGCTGCTGTTCGCCACGCCGGAATTCAGCAGGATTCGCACGGATTCCAGCGCGCTCGCGGCCAGCACCACGACGCGCGCCTTCACGCGGTGTTCGTTGCCGGTCTTGCGGTCGATGTAGGTCACGCCCTCGGCCTTGCCGTCGGGCTTCTTGTTCACGGTGCGCACCATCGCGTCCGTGACGATGTCGAGATTGCCCGTGTCGAGCGCCGGCGGCAGGTGCACGGTGGTCGACTGGTAGTTGGCACGCACGCTGCAGCCGCGGCCGCAGGGTGTGGCAAAGAAACACGCCGCGCGCTTCTGCATGTCCGCGGCCAGGATCCGCTGGGCCTTGGCATTGCCCGGATGCAGCAGCTTGGGCAGGCGCACGTGATCGAGCCGCTGCGTGAGCACGGCGCGGTGTCCGGCGATCGCGGGGATGTTCAACCGCTTCGCGCGCTGCTGGATCAGCAGATCGCTGACGCGCGGCTTGGGCGGCGGCAGCAACACGCCGGGTGAGCTGTTGGGCGTGTTCTCCAGGCCCTCGTTGCTCCCGTAGACGCCGATGAGCATCTCCACCTTGTCGTAGTAAGGCGCGAGCTCGTCGTAGCCGATGGGCCAGTCGAACCCGAGCCCGTCGCGCGAATACGGTTTGAAGTCGTAGGGACCGTTGCGCAACGAGATGCGGCCCCAGTGATTGGTTCGTCCTCCCAGCATGCGGGCTCGCCACCAGACGAATTGCCGCGCCGGGTCTTCGGAGGCACTGGTGTACGGTTCGCCAGGCACCTGCCAGCCGCCGTCGATGGTCGCGTCCCAGAATCCGAACGGCTTCTCCGGGGTGCCGGCGCCTCGCAGCGGCGCGTCGCCGTTGGTCTGCATCATCGGCGTCTCGGAGGCGGGTTCGTAGTGCCGGCCCGCTTCGAGCATCAGCACCTTGGCGCCCTCCATGGCCAGGGTGTAGGCCGTCTGGCCTCCCGCCGCGCCCGAGCCCACGACGATTACGTCATATGTGTTCTTGTCGGCCTGAGCCGCGGAGAGGAATGACATGGCGCGCATCTTAAACGGTGCCGCGAGAGTTCATAGACGCAGGCTATTCGGGCGTGGGATACGCTCCGGCCACCTCGTGATCCCGAACACCATCAATCGCCGTCGCCTGATCAAGGGCGCCCTCGCGGCTTCACTGCCGCTGGGCCTGCATGGCTGCGCGGACTCCGGCCACACGGGCGACGGCCCGCTGGTCGTCGGCGGACTGCCGGTGACCTGCAATCTCACGTTGCCGGTGGCCTGCGTGGGCAAGAACCGCGCGATCGAATCCGGCCAGGCGGCGAACCAGTTCCGCTACGAGTACAGCAAGTACAGCGGCTGGCCCGAGATCAAGGAGTCCCTCATGGCCGGCCGCATCCAGGCGGGCTACATGCTGGCGCCGCTGGTCATGGATCTCGCGGACAAACGCATCCCCGTGAAGATCGTCTCGCTGGGCCATCGCTCCGGTGCGGTGATCATGGTGAAGAAGGATTCGCCCTATCAGAAATTCGCGGACCTCAAGGGCAAACGTGTGGCCATTCCGAGCCGCTTCGCCGTCGACTTCCTGTTCCTGCGCAAGATGCTGGTGCGCGAGGACATGACGCCGGCAGACGTCGAGATCGTCGAGATGCCGCCGCCCGACATGCCGGCCGCGCTGTATGCCGATGCCGTGGATGCGTACTGCACGGGCGAACCTTTCGGCGCGGCGGCGCAAAGCGCGGGGTACGCGCGGGTGCTGCGCATGACGCGCGACGAGTGGCGCAACTACATCTGCTGCTGTCTCACCGTGCGCGAGGAGCTGATCCAGTCGCGGCCCGAGCTCGTCCAGGACCTGGTCAACCAGATCCAGGGCGCGGGCAACTGGCTGGATGCGACCAAGGCCAATCGCGACAAGGCGGTGACGATCGCGTCGGGCCGCAGCTTCTTCAACCAGGATCCGAAGATCCTTCAGTTCGTCATGGAGAATCCCGTGGATCGCGTGACCTACGGGGACCTTCGCATGATCCGCGAGGAATTCGAGGATCTCATGCGGCTCTCGATCGAGGCCGGCACGATCAAACATCCCATCCCCTTCGAGAAATACATCGACGAAAGCTTCGTGCGCGCCGCCAAGGCCGCTCCCATGCTCCTATGAAAAAAATCCTGCTGCTCTCGTTGATGCTGGGCGCATCCCTCGCGCTCGCGAATCCCACGCCTCAACCGCCCGCTGCGCCCGCGATGAAAGCGGGTGTGCTGAGTCCCGTCATGGCCGCGCCCGAGCTCAAACTACAAGGCACCGATGGCAAGCCCATCGACCTCGCGCGATACAAGGGCAAGGTGGTGATGCTGGCCTTCGGCTTCAGCAATTGCGGCGAGGTGTGTCCGATCACACTGGCGACGCTCGCGGGTGCGCGCCGCAAGCTGGGGCCCGATGCCGCCAACGTGCAGGTGGTGTACGTGACCGTGGACCCCGAGCGTGACGATGCCGCGCGCATGAAGAAGTACCTCGGCACCTTCGATCCCACGTTCATCGGCGGCGTGGGCACGCGCGCCGAGATCGACGCCGCGCAGAAGAACTACGGCATCTCGTCGAGCAAACGCGTGAACTCCGACGGCAGCTACACGATCGGGCATTCCTCCTCCATCTACCTGATCGACCGCGATGGAGGCCTGCGCGCCGTGATGCCGTACGGTCATCCCGTCGACGACTTCGTGAATGACCTCAGGATCCTGCTCCGCACATGAAGCGATGGTGGTGGCTGGCGCTGGCGCCGCCGCTGGTGGCTGCCGGATGGGCGGGCTTCGCGCCGATCGAACTACCGACGCGCGAGGCGCTGTTCGAGATCCCGAAGGGAACCTACGCGCGCCGCATGTCGGGTGACCAGGTCGACATCCTGCCTTCGCGCATCAGGTTGACGCTGGGCGTGAACGACGTACTGCTGCTGCGGAACCTGGACGACGTGCCACAACAGTTCGGGCCGACGATCATGATGCCGGGACAGAGTTTTCGATTGCCGTTCGAGGTGGAGTCCGAGAATCAATTCGATTGCTCGGCGCATTCGAGCGGACAGATGACGGTCATCGTCGAGGCCGAGCCGGTGTGGCCGTGGCAGAAGATCCGGTGGCGGGCCCGGCATTGGTGGGAGAACAGAGAGAGATGAAAGGTTTCAAGCAATCGGCGCCGTCGATCATCGTCGCGGCCGTGCTGGTGGCCGTGTGGTGGCTCACCGTGCATTTCACGAACAGCTACATCTTCCCCACGCCGAAGATGGTCGTGGAAGGCACGCTGGAGCTCGCGCGCGACGGTTCGCTGTGGGAGCACATCGGGTCCTCATTGATGAGAGTGGGCGCGGGATTCGGGCTTGCGGTGCTGCTCGCCATCCCGCTGGGCCTTTGGATGGGTCGGGTGCATGGCGCCTTCGTCACGCTGAATCCCATCTTCCAGATCCTGCGGCCGATTTCTCCCATCGCCTGGATTCCCATCGCCATCCTCTGGTTCGGCGTGGGCAATGCTTCGCCCATCTTCCTCATCTTCATCGCGTCGGTGTTCCCGATGATCGTGCAGACCACCGTGGGTGTGCACGGCATCGAGAAGCGATACCTGCGCGCCGCCGACAACTTCGACGTGCCGCGCGGCAAGTTCTTCCTGCAGGTGGTGCTGCCGGCGTCGCTGCCGCAGATCATCACGGGCATGCGTATCGGTCTCGGCGTCGCGTGGCTCGTGGTGGTGGCCGCGGAGATGATCGCGCTGCGCTCCGGACTGGGCTACATGATCATGGACGCTCGTAACGCGGGTAATCGCTACGACCTCGTCGTGGCCGGCATGATCATCATCGGGCTCATCGGCCTTGCGCTCGACGGATCCATGCGGTTGCTCGAGAGCATGAAAATCGTGCGGTGGCGCTATGCCCATTGATTCCAAGATCTCGATGCAGGGCGTGCGCAAGTCCTTCGAGAAGGACAAGCAGCGACTCGAAGTCATCAGCGACCTGAGCTTCGACGTGCGTGATGGCGAGTTCGTCGCCATCGTCGGCCCGTCGGGCTGCGGCAAGACGACGCTCATGAACATCATCGTGGGCTTCCTGCAGCCGGATTCGGGTGCGGTGCTCGTCGATGGCAAGCCGCGCACGGAGCCCAACGCCAAGGGCGTGCTCATCACGCAGCAGGGCTCGGTGTTCCCGTGGCTGACCGTGCGGCAGAACCTGCTGTTCGGCCTGAGCGATGACCTGCCGAACCGTGAGCAACTGGCGGCGGAGTACGCGGAGCTCGTGGGCCTCAAGGGCTTCGAGAACAACTACCCGCACGAACTCTCGGGCGGCATGTTGAAACGCGCCGAGATCGCCCGTGCGCTCGTGGTGAAGCCCGAGATCCTCTACATGGACGAGCCGTTCTCCGCGCTCGACGCGTTGATGAGCCTGCGCATGCAGAACGAACTGCTGCGCATCCTGGCGAAGGAGAAACACACGGTCATGCTGATCACCCACGACGTGGAAGAAGCCATCCACCTCGCGGACCGGATCCTGGTGTTGAGCCCGCGCCCGGCGCGCATCCAGGCGTCGTTCGACGTGAAGATCCCTCATCCGCGGCGCGTGTCGAGCCCGGAGGCGCAGGCGTTGCGGGTCGCCATCCTGAAGGAACTCGGCGTCTCCGAAACGCCCTAGCTCAGACTAACTACCGGCGTCCGGCATGGACGGGGTGCGCGCGGCCGCGCGGTAGTGGGGCCGCCGCGCCGAATGGTCGTATCAATATTCCTTGATGCACCCTGTGTCCGTGGTAGCGTAGCTCCCGCAGGAGACGCCTCCCATGGCCGGAAACATCAACCTCACGCAATCACTGGTGCAGAAGCTCGGCTCGTCCATCGTGCGCGGCGAGCTCCCGGCCGGGAAGTCGCTGCCCATCGAGGCCGAACTCGGCAAGAAGTTCGGCGCGAGCCGCACGGTCATGCGCGAGGCCGTGAAGATCCTCTCGACCAAGGGACTCATCGGCCAGCGCCCCCGCGTCGGCACATACGTGCACCCGGAGGAAAAGTGGGATCTGCTGGATGCGGAGGTCCTCACGTGGATCCTCGACCGGCATTTCTCGCACAGCCTCGTGCGGGAGTTCCTGGAGGTCCGCATCGGCATCGAGCCCGCGGCGGCCGCGCTCGCCGCCACCAATGCGACGGACGAAGACAAGGAAATGCTCAAGAGCCGGCTCGACAAGATGAAGGGCGCGATCAACGGCCACTTCGATGCCGTCGCCGCCGACATCGCGTTCCACGCCACGATCCTCGAGATCAGCCACAACCGCTTCTATCACCAGCTCACGCCCATCGTGGAGACCGCGCTGCGCTTCTCCATCCGGCTGACAAACAAGACCAAGGGTGCGCTCGCGGATTACGACGCGCATGAGCGCATCTACCGCGCGATCAAGAACGGCAATCCCGACGCCGCATCCAAAGCCTGTCGCGAGCTCATCAAGGAGGCGTTGATGCTCGTGATCCGCGCCGACAAGGCGCGCGGCTGATTCCATTTCGCCTTACTACCGATATCAAATCGATTCCCCCGGTTGACGCCGCAAGTTCCCGCGGCGCATATTGATACTATTAATTAGTCCGAACCCGCAGGGTGCGGACGTCACGGCTGGCCGCGGACCAGCCGGCGTTTCTTTACTTGGGGGAGTAATTCAATGCGAATCCATGCACTCGCTCGTGCGTCCGCCGTCTATCTGCTTCCGGCCGCTGCCTTGCTCGCATCGCCCATCGCGCTTGCTCAGCAGCAGCCGGAAAACACGGCCAGCAAGGACGCCGAGGAGATCGGCGAAGTCGTGATCACGGGCTATCGCGCCAGCCTGCAGGGCGCGCTGGACATCAAGCGCAATTCGGATCTGGTCGTCGACGCCATCGCGGGCGGTGACATCGGCGCGCTGCCGGATGTGACCATCGCGGAGTCGCTGGTGCGGCTGCCGGGCGTGAATGGCACGCGCGATCGCGGCAACCAGAGTCAGGCCGCGTTGCGCGGCCTCGGACCGCGCCTCGTGCTCGGCCTGGTCAATGGTCGCGAGGTGGCGTCCTCCGAACCCAGCCGCAACGTGCGCTGGGAGATCTACCCGTCGGAAGTCGTCGCAGGTGCGGACGTGTACAAGGCGCAGTCGGCGGATCTCGTCGCGGGCGGCGTCGCGGGCACCATCGACATCAAGACCGTGAAGCCCCTCGACTACACGGGTCCTTCGGTGATGTTGCGCGGTGGCCCGGTCTGGTACGAAGCGGGTGAAGACATCCCGGGCTACGACCCCTATGGCTATCGCGGCAGCGCGAGCTTCACGCAGAAGAGCGGCGACGACTTCGGCTTCAATCTCGGCGTGAGCATCCAGCAGCAGAAGAACGCGTTCCCGTCCTTCCAGGGCTGGGGCTACAACGACGGCACCATCAATCCCGGCACTGAAACCGGCGATCTCGACGGCGACGGCACTCCGAATCCCACTCCCTGGGGCGCGCAGACGGAAGTGAAGAAACTCGCTGAGGATCGCTACGGGTTGAACGGCGCGATCGGTTGGCGCGTGGGCGACAACTTCGAGCTGAATCTCGATGCGCTGTACTCCAAGTTCACGATCGACGAAGACCAGAACCAGGCCTGGTATGGCCGCAATGGCGCCACGGGAAACTGGGCGAACGGCAATGCCGGTTGCTACAACGGCGCGGGCTCGAGCTACACGCTGGTGGGCGAGGACGTGGTCGCGGCGACGCTCGCCAACTGTTTCGCTTCGGTCACGAACGTGATCGCGCAGTACACCGAGGACAAGGACCTGCTGGTCACGGGCGCCAACCTGAAGATGACGTCCGGCGCCTGGACCATGACAGCGGATCTCTCGCATTCGAAGGCCTCGCGCGAGAACCGCTGGGCGGCGTTCCGTTCCGAGGTCTATCCCGCGACGATGACGTTCAACATGGCCGCGGGTAATACCCCGAGCGTGATCACGAGCGAAGACCCGTCGAATCCCGATATCCAGAACGCGCCGAGCTGGCTGCCCGGCCAGTCGGACGGTCCCGACGAACTCAAGGACAAACTCTCGGCACTGGCCGTGGATTTCACGCGAGAGTTCGAAAGCGACAAGCTGCGGTCCATGCAGTTCGGAGTACGCCTCTCCGATCGCAACAAGGACTATCTACGCCGCCAGCAGTTCTTCGCGCCCATCGTGACGGGCAACCTGCCGGCCAACCTGTTCAGCAGTTACCGGGTCAGTGAATTCGAAGCGCCGCCGCTCCTGAACGGCAGCTTCCGGCAGATCATCGACGCTGCCTACGGCGGCATGCCCGTGGATGAAGACGCGATCCTCCAGAGCAGCATCTGGGGCGTCGAGGAATACGTGTCCGAGTTCTTCACGAAGGTGCGCTTCGGCGGCGAGTTCGGCTCGACCCCGTTCTCGGGCAACGTCGGCGTGCGCCTGGTGAACACGAACACCAGCAGCACGGGTTACAGCTCCACCAACGGCGGCGCGCTCGAGGAAGTCGAGCTGTCGCATGATTACTCCGAGGTGCTGCCGTCCCTGAACCTCACGTTCAACCTCGCCGAGGACAAACTACTGCGCTTCGGCGTCGCCCGCGTGATCTCGCGCCCGCCGCTCGATGAGTTGCGCGCCTCGCGCAGCCTGTGGAACGACACGCCGCCGCCGACCGGCAGCGGCGGCAACCCGCTGCTCGATCCATTCGTCGCCAACCAGGCCGATCTGTCGTTCGAGTGGTATTTCAAGCCGGAGGCGCTTGCCTCCGTCGCGCTGTTCTACAAGGACGTCGATACGCACATCGGCTACACCACGGAGCCCGTGACCATCGACGGCGTCACGTACGCCGTGACCGGTCCCTTCAATGGTGACGGTGGCGGCATCACCGGCGCGGAGTTCACCTTCCAGACGCCATTCGCCGGCGTGTTCAAGGACTTCGGCGTCTACATGAACTACGCATGGGTGGATACCGATGTGCGCGAGTTCTATCCCGTGACGAATCCGCTGCCCGTGGAAGGCTACGCGCAGGATACGGCGACGCTGGACCTGTGGTACGGCCGCGGCGGCTTCGAAGCGCGTGTGGGCTACAAGTACCACTCGCCGTTCAGCATCATCGCGGGCTGGAACGGATCGGACGTCCGTACGCTGGGCGAGGAATCCATCCTCGACTTCAGTACGTCCTACCAGGTGAACGATGCATTCGGCGTGCGCCTGCAAGTGAACAATCTCACCGACGAGCCGTTGCGAATCACCCGTGACAACAACGAAAACCGCCTGGGTTCGTACGACGTGTACGGCCGTCGCGCATTGCTCGATTTCACCTACAAGTTCTGATTCCGCCGCATTCCTGAGAACCGGCGCGGGGAGGAAACTCCCCGCGTGTTTTTTTTGGAGCGACCCATGTCAACGACGTTCATCGCAGCCGGATTCTTCGCGTCACTATTGACTGCCGCGGCGAGCGCCGCGGCGCCCGCGGAACGTTACGCGGGCGTGGATCTCTCCTACGTCAACGAGATGCAGGACTGCGGTGCGACGTTCCGCGTCGACGGCAAGGTGCGCGATCCGTACCGGATCTTCGCAGACGCGGGCGCCAATCTCGTGCGCTTGCGCTTGTGGAACGCGCCCGACTGGACGAACTACAGCACCGAAGCGGACGTCACGCGTTCCATCGAGCGCGCGCACGCGGCCGGCCTGAAAGTGCTGCTGGACTTCCACTACTCGGACGACTGGGCGGATCCGCAGAAGCAGACCATTCCGGCCGCCTGGGCCGCGGACATCGACGATGCCGACAAGCTCGCGCAGCACGTGTACGACTACACGCGCGACGTGCTGGCGCGGCTGAACGCGAAGGGTCACCTGCCCCACATGGTGCAGGTGGGAAACGAGATCAACACGCAGATGCTTCGCCGCGTCGATACCCAGGGTGAGCCCATCGACTGGACGCGCAATGCCAAGATCCTCAACGGCGGCATCAAGGCAGTGCGTGAGGCGCGCTCGGCGCAGGGTGCGAGCCCTAAAGTGATGCTGCACGTGGCGCAACCCGAGAATGTCGAGCCCTGGTTTGCGGCCGCAGTGGCCGCGGGCGTGCGCGACTTCGACTACATCGGCGTCAGCTACTACCGGAAGTGGTCGACACTCGACCTGCCTGACGCAGAAAAGGCGCTGGATCGCGTGACCGAACGATTCAAGCGGCCCTTCATCGTCGTCGAAGTGTCGTATCCCTTCACGAACGAGGACGCTGGCGACCAGGCCCCCAATCTTCTGGGTGAAGACTCACTGCACCACGGTTATCCTGCGACTCATCGCGGCCAGCAGCGTTTCATGGACGACGTCGTCCAGATGACATTGCGCGCAGGCGGCGTGGGGGTCGTGTACTGGGAACCCGCCTGGGTCTCCACCAAGTGCAAGACACGCTGGGGCACCGGATCGCATTGGGAGAACGCCACGCTGTTCGATTTCCGCAAAGGGAACGAACTCACACCGGCGGCGGACTATCTGAAGAAGATCCGGGGACTTTGAAATTCCGGAGTACCGATGCCGTTGAGAATTGGCCTGCTGGGCGTAGGCAAGATCGCGCGTGATCAACACATTCCCGCGTTGAAGGCGAATCCGCGCTTCGACCTGGCCGCGTGCGCGAGCCGCAATGCCACCGTGCCCGGTGTGCCGAGCTTCCAGGATCTGGACACCATGCTCGGCGCCATTCCGGATCTGCAGGCTATCTCGATCTGCACGCCGCCGCAGGCGCACTTCGAAGCGGCGCTGACGGCGCTGCGCGCCGGCAAACACGTGATGCTGGAGAAGCCGCCCACCGCCACCACGCGGCAGATCGCGCTGCTCGCCGAAGAGGCTGCGCGCCGCAAGCTCACCCTGTTCCAGACCTGGCATTCGCGCTTCGCGGCGGGCGTGGACGCCGCCCGCGAATGGCTGCGCACGCGCAAACTCGTGAGCGGACGGATCATCTGGAAGGAAGACGTTCACCACTGGCATCCCGGCCAGCGCTGGATCTGGGAACCCGGCGGCTTCGGTGTGTTCGATCCGGGCATCAACGCGTTGTCCGTGCTCACCACCATCCTCCCGAAGGATGTGTGCGTGCAGAACGCCACGCTCGAGTTCCCCGAGAACCAGCAGGCGCCGATCGCGGCGCAACTGCGCATGCTCACCGAGGACGGCGTCGAGATCTCCGCCGAGTTCGATTTCCGTCAGAAGGGCGAGCAGAGCTGGGACATCGAACTCAAGACCACGACCGGCCAGATCAAACTATCCCGGGGCGGCGCCGTGCTCGCGGTGGATGGCAAAGAACTCTCGGCCGAGGAGGGGCTGGCCGGAGAATATCCGCGGCTGTATGCACGCTTCGGCGAACTCATCGATGCGGGCAAATCCGAAGTCGACTGGCGGCCGTTCCAGCTCGTGGCGGATTCCTTCCTCATCGGAGAGCGGCGCATCGTGTTGCCGCATCACATCTGATGGCGCGATTCGACGACCTCGCCGGCAAGGCCGTGCTCATCGCGGGCGCGAGCTCCGGCGTCGGGTCCGCGCTGGCGTGCGCGTTCGGCGCGCAGGGGACGAAGCTGGCGCTGCACTTCAACAGGATCCCCGCGAACGGCGGGACGTACATGCCATGACCTTCCCGGCCGCCTTCATCGCCGTCGACTGGGGCACGAGCAATGCGCGCTTCGCGTTGTGCGATGAGGACGGCCAGGCGCTCGAAATCGTCAAAGGTCCCGGTGCCGTCGAGTCGCGCGGCCGCTTCGCCGAAGTGTTCGATTCGCACACGGCGACGTGGCGCGAGACGCACGGCGAATTGCCTGCCTACCTGTGCGGAATGGTCGGCTCCGCCATCGGCTGGGTGGAGGCGCCCTATCTACCGGCGCCCGCGGATCTGCACGAGCTGGCCGATGCGCCGGTGAAGGTCCGCGAGAACGTGTACGCCGTACCTGGCATGCGGTGCACCAACCCGCTCGGCGCCCCGGACGTGATGCGTGGCGAGGAGACGCAGCTCTTCGGCGCCTTGTGCCTCGGCGAGATCGGCGCGGGTCATC
>JBKPPO010000349.1:0-3405 GCA_046733635.1 Pseudomonadota bacterium
GGTGTCCAACCTGCGCCTGCCCGGCGCCGAGCAGCCGTGGGAGCAGGATTTCGGCAAGCCCGGGCGCATCGTCTCGGCGCTCGACATCATGATCGACGGCCCCATCGGCGGCGCCGCGTTCAACAACGAATTCGGCCGGCCCGCGATCGCAGGCTACTTCCGCACCTTCGAGCAAGCTGCGGCCGGTGACGCGCCCCATCGCACGCGCGGTTATCACAAGCCGATCATGATCGCGGGCGGCATGGGCAACGTGCGCCGCAATCATGTCGAGAAGGGCGAGATTCCCGTCGGCGCGAAAGTCGTCGTACTGGGTGGCCCGGCCATGCTCATCGGCCTGGGCGGCGGCGCGGCCTCGTCGGTGAACAGCGGCGCCTCGAGCGCCGACCTCGACTTCGCCTCCGTGCAGCGTGGCAATCCCGAGATCCAGCGGCGCGCGCAGGAAGTCATCGACCGTTGCAGCGCGCGCTGGTCGCAGAACCCCATCCTGCTGGTGCACGACGTGGGCGCCGGTGGCTTGTCGAACGCGGTGCCCGAAGCCGTGGCGCACACGCCCGGTCGCGGTGCGGTCATCGATCTGCACGCGATTCCGAACGACGAACCCGGCATGTCGCCCATGGAGCTGTGGTGCAACGAGTCGCAGGAGCGATACGTGCTCTGCGTCGACGCCGCGAAGCTCGACGACTTCGCCGCGATCTGCGAACGGGAGCGTTGCCCGTTCGCCGTGCTCGGCGAGATCAACGACACCGGCGTGCTCGTGCTCGAAGACAAGAAGAACGGCACCCGTCCCGTGGACCTGCCGCTCGAAGTGTTGCTGGGCAAGGCGCCGAAGATGCTGCGGGACGTGAAGCGCGTCGAGCCGCTGCAGGTCCCATTCGCTGCGGACAAGCTGGATGTGCGCGACGCTGCGTACCGGCTGCTTCGATTCCCCACGGTGGCCGACAAGACCTTCCTGATCTCGATCGGTGATCGCACGGTCGGCGGCATGATCAGCCGCGACCAGATGGTCGGTCCCTGGCAGGTGCCCGTGGCCGATGTCGCCGTGACCACGTCTGACTACTTCGGCCACACGGGCGAAGCCATGTCGATGGGCGAGCGCACGCCGGTCGCCGTGCTCGACGCGCCGGCGTCCGGCCGGCTGGCCGTGGCCGAATCACTGACCAACATCCTCGCGGCCGACATCGGTTCGCTGTCGAACGTACGGCTCTCGGCGAACTGGATGGCGGCTTGCGGCGAACCCGGCGAAGACGCCGCGTTGTACGCGACGGTCCATGCCGTGGGCGAAGAACTGTGCCCCGCGCTGGGCATCGCGATTCCCGTCGGCAAGGACTCGCTGTCGATGAAGACGGTGTGGGCCGACGGCGCGACGAGGAAGTCCGTGGTTGCGCCCGTGTCTCTGATCGTCACGGCGTTTTCGCCCGTGGCCGATGTGCGCAAGACCTGGACTCCGCAGTTGCGCGCCGACCTCGGCGCCAACGTGCTGCTGCTCGTCGATCTGGGCCGCGGCAGGAATCGCCTCGGGGGTTCGTCGCTGGCGCAGGTGTACGGCGAACTCGGCGCCACGCCGCCCGACCTCGACGATCCCAAGCTGCTGACGAATCTCGCGGCCGCGCTCGCGGAGCTGCGCGCGCAGAACCTGGTGCTCGCCTATCACGACCGCTCCGACGGCGGCGTGTTCGCGACGCTCGCCGAGATGGCATTCGCGGGCCACTGCGGTCTCGACATCAAACTACCGGCCGGCGCCAATGGCGCCGCCGGCGCGTTGTTCAGCGAAGAGCCGGGCGTGGTGCTGCAGGTGCGCGGTGAACACGCGGCCGCGGCGCATTCGATCTTCGTGCGCCATGGTCTCGGCGATTGCACTCATGCGCTCGGCGCCGCCACGCGCGACACGCGCGTCCGCATCGAAGCGGCCGGCCGGCAGATCGACGAGAAATGGGAAGAGTTGCGCCGCGCCTGGTCGGAAGTGTCGTTCCGCATGCGCGAGCGTCGCGATGAGCCCGCCTGCGCGCGGGAGGAATTCGCCGCCGCCTGCGACGTAAGCGCGCCCGGCATCGACGTGGCGCTGACGTTCGACCCGAACGAAGACGTCGCCGCGCCCTTCGTGCATGCCGCGCGGCCCAAGGTGGCCGTGCTGCGTGAGCAGGGCGTGAACAGCCAGATCGAGATGGCCGCGGTGTTCGAACGCGTGGGCTTCGAATCCCACGACGTGCACATGACGGACATCCTCTCGGGCCGTGTGAAGCTCGATGGCTTCAAGGGGCTCGTCGCTTGCGGCGGGTTCTCTTATGGAGACGTGCTCGGCGCCGGTGAGGGCTGGGCCAAGTCGATCCTCTATCACGGCGCGACCCGTGAAGAGTTCGAGCGCTTCCTGAACCGCGCCGACACTTTCACGCTGGGCGTCTGCAATGGCTGCCAGATGTTCGCAGCGGTCAAGGAGATCGTGCCTGGCGCCGCCAACTGGCCGCGCTTCGTGCGTAACCGCGGCGAGCAGTTCGAAGGCCGCTTCTCGCTGCTGGAGCTGCAGCGTTCGCCTTCCATCTTCCTGGCGGGCATGGACGGCTCGATGCTGCCCATCGCCGTGGCGCATGGCGAAGGCCGGGCGGAGTTCGCGAGCGCGGCGCAGGCGCAGGCGTTCACCAGCAGCGGATTGGTTTCGGCGCGTTACGTCGAAGGCAACCGCAAGGTCGCGACTACCTACCCGGCCAATCCGAATGGCTCGCCGTTCGGCATCGCCGCCATCACCAACGAAGACGGACGCGTCACGCTCACGATGCCGCATCCCGAGCGCTCGTTCCGTTACGTGCAGAATTCCTGGCGTCCGGATGGCGCGGGTGAATACAGCGGCTGGTACCGCATGTTCGCGAACGCGCGGAGATGGGTGGGCTGATGGCCCGCTCGCTGAGCGTCGCGGCGACGGCAGCGAGGCTCGCGGAGCGCATTCCGGTTCTGTCTCGCGTGTCGGCGCGGTATCCGCAGGCGACTTTCCTGACGCCGATACGGGATGTCTTGTCCGGCGTGACCGTCGACCGGACGTCGCGCGCCACGCGGCGATACTTCGTCGCGTTCGCGTTCCCGCTGCTCCGCGGCCTCGACTTCCTGACTCCGAACATGGATCGCATCGAGTTCGATCCAACCGATCACGGCTCGATGGATGCCGCGATCATGCAGGTCAAACGAAAGCTGCTCCCAAAGCTTGCGACGCGACAGACACTCGACGATCTCATGCGCCATTCACAACCGCCCGTGCGGAATCCGTACATGGCTCGAGATGAGCATGGAATCGACATCGGCCGGAATCTGTTCTCCAACGGCCAGTCGGTAAATGCCGAAAGGCATTGTTTCCTGCTTGTCGCCTGCGGCCGCGCGGTGGAAGCCGGTCGCATCATCGAGGAGTTCCTGGAGCAGCGC
>JBKPPO010000350.1:0-14932 GCA_046733635.1 Pseudomonadota bacterium
GACGAAGCTGATCGAGCCGTCGGACTCCAGCTTTCCCACCCATTCCTTGCCCATCATGGCGGAGGATTTCAGGTTGATCGTGCCGGGCTGGGACCCCAACCGCAGGGTCATGACATACGACGGTTTGGTGGAATCCTTTCCGCTGAACCACTCTTCCAGCAATACCTCGCCCGGCGTCTCCCAGCGCCAATGCAAACTCAGGCCGCCCGGACTAGCGTCCTTCATGGAACGGCCGACTAGCCGCGAGTACACCCCCCAGGACGACGCGTCCACGGGAGAGGCAGTCTGTGCGGGCGAAGACGCAGGAGGCGTCTGCGCCGCAAGATTGGCCGGGAGGGCTGCGACCAGCGCGCAGGCGACTGCGCGGATCGCCCAATGGATTCGCATGGCTCTCACTTCCTGAAAAAAAGACCGTCGAGTGGCCTTCGGACAGAAGATATCGAAAGGTTCGTCGAGGCTTTTCCGCATCGCCCCAGAGCCGTGAACGCCGTCACGCGATGCCGCGCGAGAATGTGACCGCATCCTGGCTTCGGGATCGGCAAAGGCGCGAATGGAGTATGCTCATGCGCCGAGCGCGCCACAGCCCCGTCAAACCATGTCCAGCCCCCAGACTCCCTCGGCCAGGCCCGGATTGCCACGGCAGGTGCCGTACATCATCGGCAACGAAGCCTGCGAACGTTTCAGCTTCTACGGGATGCGCAACATCCTGACGCCGTTCCTGGTGACCTCGCTCCTGATGTACGCGCCGGAGGCCGAGCGGGCCGGGATCGCCAAGGACGTATTCCATTCGTTCGTGATCGGCGTGTACTTCTTCCCACTGCTCGGCGGCTGGATAGCCGATCGAGTTCTCGGCAAGTACCGCACCATCCTCTGGCTGTCCCTCATCTACTGCGTGGGGCATGCCTGCCTCGCCGCGTTCGAAGACAACCGCGCCGGCTTCTACACCGGGCTGTTCCTGATCGCGCTGGGCTCGGGCGGCATCAAACCACTCGTCGTGTCGTTCGTCGGCGATCAGTTCGATCAGTCGAACAAACATCTCGCGAAGGTCGTATTCGATGCCTTCTACTGGACCATCAACTTCGGATCGTTCTTCGCTTCGCTGCTGATGCCCATCTTCCTGCGCAATTACGGGCCGGCAGTCGCGTTCGGCATCCCGGGAATCCTCATGTTCATCGCGACCGCCGTGTTCTGGGCGGGACGCAAGAAGTACGTGAACATTCCGCCGGCTCCCGCCGATCCGCATTCGTTCCTGCGCGTCGCGCTCACGGCGCTCCGGGCACGCAGCGAAGGACAGGGACGCCCCGGACTCATCATTGCCGCCGTCGGCGCCGCGCTCGCGGTTGGCGCGTTCGCGATGATCGGCTCGCTGGGCTTCGTCGCCTCCGCGTGCCTCGCGCTCGTGTTCTTGTTGGGGTTTGGCGGAACCGGCGCATACATGCAACTCGATCGCGCCAGCGCGATGCATCCTGCGGATCGCATCGAAGGTGTTCGCGCGGTGCTGCGCATCCTCATCGTATTCGCGATGGTGACGCCGTTCTGGTCGCTGTTCGATCAGAAGGCATCGACGTGGGTGCTGCAGGCGGACCAGATGGTGAAGCCGGAATGGTTCTCGTCGGCGCAGATGCAGGCGCTGAATCCCGCGCTCGTGATGATCCTGATCCCGTTCAACAACCTCGTGTTGTACCCCGCGCTGCGCCGGTGGGGCATCGACGTGACGCCGTTGCGGCGAATGGGATTCGGCATCGCGTTCTCGGGTTTCGCGTGGATCGCGGCCGGCGCGATTCAGCTCGCGATCGACGGCGGCGGTGCGGTGTCGATCACCTGGCAGGTGCTGCCCTACGTGTTGCTGACGTTCGGCGAGGTGCTGGTGTCGGCGACGGGACTCGAATTCGCGTACAGCCAGGCGCCGCTCTCGATGAAGGGCGTGATCATGGCGTTCTGGTACCTGTCGGTGACGGTGGGCAATCTGTGGGTGCTCGTGGTCAACGCGGGTGTGCGGAATGAGGCGGTGATATCACGCGTGGCGGAGACCGGGCTCACGCAGAACGCGTTCCTCATGTTCTTCTTCGCGGGGTTTGCGATCGTCGTTGCGCTCGCGTTCGCGTGGTATGCGCGGCGGTATCCGATGCAGGATCACTACCGGACCGCGAGTGCGTGACGCTTCTGACTACGAGCGCGCGCTTTTCTGCTTACGCAGGAACCCGATGCCCCGCCTCGCAAGATCCAGGCAGGTGAACTTCAGGTAGCTGAAGGCGCGCGCGACCTGGAAACCGAAGCGACTCGCCGCGGAACGGCGCTGCCAATCCCGCCAGGCGGGCGCGGCGACCGTCGTCAGGAAAGTGACCCAGATCTCCGCGATGCGCTTCGGGTCCACTCCGACCGCGCGTTCCGCGCAGTTGCGCGCCACGGCCGCTCGCAGCGCGGGATCGGCGCGCAGCCGGAGCAGGGTCTCCAGCACTTCGTCGGTGCTGTGCACTTCGAAGAAGTCGAGCTCGTTGCGGCGTTCCGCCTGGTACGCGGATTCAGCGCCCAGCAATGCCGGGACGCCGGCGAGCCACGAGTTGTAGAGCTTGCTGGGCGGAAACTTGTGCCAGGACACTTGGGCAAAACTGCGCACGGCGAGAACGGCATCGGTATCGCTGAAGTCATTCCAGCGATCACGCGGGACGACGCGGAAGTTGAAGCCATGCTGGCGCATCCGCGCCGCGAACTCCTCGCTGCGTAATTGCGGCGCCAGACGCGGGGGCAGTCCGAAGTAGCCGACGTTCTCGAACCGGTCGCCGCGCGCCGGATCACGCGGAATCAGGCCCGACTCGGGCCAGAGCGGGATGAAGGTCGCAGGCCATTCAGCGACCGCATCCAGGAGCAGCGGATCGCGCGGATTCTGCACGGTATGGAGCTGCGCGAACGGATGGCGATAGAAATCCGCGACGACGCAGATGAACAACTGTTTCCCGTTCGGGATCATCGTGTTCTTGAAGAACTGGCGGTGCGTGATGATGATGCCTTCGTCGGGCATCTCGCTGGTCAACCGGCAGGGAAAACCCATCTGCGACAGATAACCGTAGGTCTTGACCGTCCAGTTGTATTTTCCGGGCCTGTCGCGGGTGAACACGCCCTTGCTCGCCGGTATGTCGCTGTCGCCGATACCGGGCGGAAAGTAAAAGTAGATAGGCGGCAGATCGGCGCTGGCGCGCGATTCGACGGGCGATTCAGCCGTTTCGCTCGCTCGAGACGAAAAAAAGCTGCGCGCGTCTGCTTGGAATGGGCTCCCTGACATGCCACAAGCGTAGATGGATTCCGGGCGGCCTCATGTCGGCCACTCCCCGCACAGCCTGTCGATTCAGGCCTACAAAGGCCGAGCCGTCAGGTACCGCAAAACGTGCGGAGCACCTTTTCACCCGGCGCCGGAGGCAGCTGGAATTCCTCCTGACCGGGCAGTTCCTCGAACGGGTGCTCGAGGATGCCGAGGAGCTTGTGAAACGGACCGAAGTCCCCGAGCGTGGACGCGGATTCCAGTGCAGCCTCCACCCGGTGATTACGTGGAATGACGGCTGGATTCAGTCGCCGCATGTTCGCGGCGCGCTCGGCGGCACCCTGGCTTTCGAGCGCAAGGCGCTTCCGCCAGCGTCGCAGCCAGTCCTCGATGCCGGAGGATGGCGCAAACAGCTCGAGCAGCGATGCGTCATCCCCCGTCTCCGCGCACCGAGCCAGGTGGCGGAAGGTCAGTGTGAAATCTGCACCCGACGATTGCATCGCCGCGAACAGTCCACTCACGAGTTCCGCGTCGCCTTCCGTTTCGGTCATCAGCCCGATCTTGCGCCGCATGCGCGCCAGCAATCCGGCATCGAACGCCGGCATGAAGCGTCGAACGACGGCGGTCGCGAGCTCGACGGCGGTGGCCTCGCTCGAGTGGATGTTCGGCAACAGCGTCTCCGCGAGACGCGCGAGATTCCATTGCGCGATGGCGGGCTGATTGCCATAGGCGTACCGGCCGCCATGGTCGATGGAGCTGAAAACCATGTTCGCATCGTAGTGATCCATGAATGCGCACGGTCCGTAGTCGATGGTCTCGCCCGAAATGGCCATGTTGTCGGTGTTCATGACCCCATGGATGAATCCCACGCTCAGCCAATCCGCCATGAGTGCAGCCTGGCGCTCCGAAACGGCTTCGAGCACCGCCAGCGCCGGAACCTCGGCGCTGCGCGCCTGTGGGTAGTGGCGGCTGATCACGTAGTCGAGCAGCGCGCTCACCGCTTCACGATCATCGCGAGCCGAAAAGTACTCGAAGGTGCCGACACGGATGTGACTGGCAGCGATCCGGGTCAGCACCGCACCCGGCAGAAGCTCCTGGCGTATCACCTGTTCGCCGGTCGTCACGACCGCCAGGGACCGCGTGGTGGGAATTCCGAGCGAATGCATCGCTTCACTGATGAGGTATTCGCGGAGCATGGGCCCTACCGCGGCGCGGCCATCACCGTTCCGCGAAAAGGGTGTGCGTCCCGAGCCCTTGAGCTGGACGTCGCGCCGCTCGCCGTCGGGCCCCACCCGCTCTCCCAACAAAATGGCGCGACCGTCACCGAGCTGCGGCGAGAACCCGCCGAACTGATGGCCTGCATAGGCCATGGCGATGGGCTGGGCATCATCGGGCAGTCGATTGCCCGAAAATATCGATGCACCCTCGCGTTCGAGGGTGGCAGGGTCGAGACCGAGCTCTTCCGCGAGCCGCGAGTTGAACGCCACCAGCTGCGGATTCCGCACCGGAACCGGCTCGACGCGCGCGAAGAAACGCGAAGGTAGAGAGGAATACGTGTGTTCGAGGCCGAGGTTCATGGTCGGCCGGAGTTTAGCCAGCAATCCGTGCGGAAGCGTGCCGGCGTCTTTCGCCGGGTGAGGCGGAGAAGGTCGGTCTCCACACTCTGCGAATGAGAAAAGGCCCCTGCCGGTTTCCCGACAGGAGCCTTGGACCTCGAGCCTGATCTCCTGCAATTCCGGGCGGGTTCGCCCGAGCGTTCAGAAGTTCAGGTTGAAACCCACGGTGTAGAAGCGACCCATGTCGTCATGGATGCCCAGCGTGGGATAGAACAAGCCGGGCAAGCCCGACGCCGACGGGAACAACGGCGCGCGCTCGTTGAACACGTTGTTCACGTTGATGAACGCCTCGAGCGCACCGTCGTTGACTTCGAACTCCTTGCTGAGCGTGATGTCGACGACGTTGTTCGAGTCGAGCTTCGGGTCCTCGTAGTACTGGGTGCCGAGCGGGCTCGCCGGTGTGCCGTTGAGATCGTTGTCACTGGTGCGCAGGTCGACGCTTCCCAGCCAGCGGTTCTGCAGCGACGCGGCCCAGGTGCCCTTGCGGTACGAGAGGAACGTGGTCTGCAGGAGCTCCGGCTGCACAGCCCAGGTGTAGAACGTCGAGAGCTTGGTCGTCAGCGTCGAATTCACGGGCTGATAGCTTGCGAGGTGACGCAGCGCGAACTGGCCGCCCGCCAGTTCGAAGCTGTAGTCGATCTGCAGGTCATATCCCTTGGTCTTCTGCACGGCTGCGTTCGCGGGCGCATTTCGCACTTCCGTCGGCATGTTGACAGCCGGGTTCAGGAAGTTCGGATCGGTGGGATCCGTGATCGGGCGAACCGCGAGGTTGCAAACCGGCGAGTTGTACAGCGGCGCCGAGGCCAGACACACCGCCTGCACGTTGTCGTTGGCGTAGTTGAGGCCGGTGATCGCGTTGGTGAGCTTGGTCTCGTAGAAATCCACCGCGAGGCTGAACCGCGGGATGAACCCCGGGGTGAGCACCACACCCGCCGTGAACGTCTTGCCCTCTTCCGGAGTCAGCAGCGGATTGCCGCTGGAGGCCAGACGCATGCCCTGCGACGAACCGCCCGTGAGCCGGTCGTTGTAGCTGGACGAGGTGATGCCGGCCGGCTGGTAGAGGTCGTTGAGGTTGGGAGCGCGAATGTCGGTGGACAGCGTGCTGCGGAACCGGACCGCGTCGTTCACCTGCCAGTTGAGACCGAGCTTCCAGGACTCCACCGACTCGAACGTGGAGTACTTGGTCCAGCGCCAGGCGAGGTTGGTCGACAGGTCCTGGAAGGCCGTCACGTCCTTGAGCAGCGGCACGTTGAATTCCAGCGCGCCTTCATACACGTGATTCTTCACGTCGACGGGCGCGTTGGTGTTCTGCACCCAGCGCGCCGGCGCATTGCCGGCACCGCCAGCGAGACACAGACGAAGTCCCGTGCAGTTCACGAAGTCACCGGGCAGGAAATCGCTCTCCATCTGGTAAGTCGCCCAGCGCGCTTCACCCGAGAGGTTCGCGACGATGTCGCCCGCCGGCAGGCCGAAGCCGATGGCGCCGCCGATCGAGAAGCCGACGTCGTCGAGTTCCTGCGTCAGCAGCCAGCTGGTCGGCGTGCGGAGGTACTCATACATCTCCGCCGTGGGACCCCCGGCCGCGAAGATGTTCATCGGCACGCAGCCGGGATAGAGGTTGGCGAACTGAGGCTGGGTCGTGACCCAGCACTGGATGTTGCCGCCACCCGTGTCGACGGCATCGAGCGCCGCGAGGTACTTGGCGTTGTCCGTGTTGTTCGGATTGGTGACGCGCAGCTCGCTCACGCCGTGGTTGTAGTAGACCTCCCAGCCGAACCCGCCGATCTCACCGGTGATGCCGGTCTCGGCGTTCCAGGTCTGCTGGTCCGCGAGAGTGCGATACATGCGATTGGGGCTATCTACCGCTTCCTGTCCGTCGATGACGTTGAAGTAGCGGGGATTCACGAAGAACGGCGTCGTCGGAGGCGGCGGCGGCGTGCTCCCCGTTTGCGGGGAAGTCGGCGGCGTCGCGGGCAGACAGCGCCAGCCGGTGGCAGCCGGTGTTCCGCAGACGATGTTGGCCCCCAGGAGGTTCTGCGTGTTGGCCGTCAGGAAAGGATTGTTGGCGAACACCGCGTTGGGGCGGTTTCCGTTCGGACTCACGACCCACTGGATCCAGTCGGACGCATTCTCGGCTTGCGCCCAGGATCCCTGCACGTACCAATTGGTGTTCTCACCGAGGTCGAGGCTGAAGCGCGCGAAGACGTCCTTCATCTCGACTTCCGATCGGAAGGTGCCGTACTGGATGAACGCGCCTTCGCCGCCCGACTGCACCGCGCCGCTGCCGGTCGGCGTGCCGGGAACCAGCGGCCGCAGGCTGCCGTCCGCGTTGAACGTGTAGTTGTTGTAACCACAGGCGGCGCCGCACTGGATGTTGCCATTCACCGCGCTGTTGAAGATGCGCGAATACGGTGTGTTCCGGAACGGGTTGGTGGGCGAGCCGTTGCCGGTGAGCAGCCAGGCCTGGCCGTCTTCGCCATAGGGACGTTCACGCTGAGGGATCATGTCCTGCTGGCGCATGCGAGCGGACATCTCGAAGTGTCCGCGATCATTGAACAGCGTCGTGCCCCAGGCAGCGCCGATCTGGTACTGATCGCCATCTCCGTAGTCGGACAGGCCGTAATCGCCTTTGAACTTGAAACCGGTGAAGTCCTTGTCCAACACGAAATTGACCACGCCAGCGACGGCATCCGAGCCGTAAACGGCCGAGGCGCCGCCGGTGACGATGTCGACCCGCTCCATGAGCATCTGCGGCAACGTGTCGATGTTGACCGAGCCGTCCTGATTGTTAGGCGCGATGCGGTGGCCATCGAGCAACACCAACGTGCGCGAAGGTCCGAAATTCCGGAGCGACAGAGTATTGCCGCCATTGTTCGTGCCGCCGTTGCCCTGGTTGCGCGGCGTGCGGCCGCCCAGGATGTTGGGAAGCTTGTTCAGCGCGTCCGCGGTGTCGCTGGGCGTCGTCGCCGCAAGGGCATCGATGTCGACCGAGGTGATCGGCGTGGGTGAGCGAATGGTCTCGGTGATGGTGCGCGAACCGGTGACGGTGATGACGTCCAGCTCGTCGGCGGCCGCATCCTCATTGGTCTGGGAAAAAGCCGGAGAATTGGCGAGTGTGGCGATGGCGAACGCAGCCAGCGCGGGAACTTGAGCCCGAGAAATCATTGGAACCCCCTTCTGTCCGCGCGAGGCGCGCAGTCTTGAAGAGCGAGAACCTATCCCGTGACTTTCACTAAAGCAACAAAGTTGCCCAAATGATACAGAGCGATGTGCATACGGATATCGGTCGCTCCGAAGCTCGATAGCTAGGGCGAGCCTGTTTCTCACGAAGCCGGGCCGGTCGCAATTCGACTTTGGGCGGGGAAACGCCCGGATCGCCGCGGCGCGCTAGAATCCGCGCTCGCCATTACCTGCTGGGAGCATCCATGTGTGAGCGCGATTCGGATGATGACATCGTTCGGGGCAACGAACTCTCACGCCGGCGGTTCGGCGCACTGGGTCTGGGAGCATCGCTGGCCGCCATGCTTCCCCCGATCGCTACGGCGGCAGACGTCACGGAAGCGGAAGTGGCGATCAAGACGCCCGACGGCGTCTGCGATGCGCATTTCGTGCATCCCGCCAAGCCGACGGCCGCGGTGCTGGTGTGGCCCGACATCTGGGGGCTGCGGCCTTCGTTTCGTGCGATGGGCAAGCGGCTTGCAGAATCGGGATACGCCGTACTGACCGTCAATCCTTTCTATCGCTCCATCAAGGGGCAACCCGCCAGCCGCGAGGACGCGTTCGGCTACGCGCGCACACTCAATGCCACCACGCATGTGTCCGACGCGAAGGCGTTCGTCGCCTGGCTCGATGCGCAGAAGGCCGTGGATACGAAGCGGAAGATCGGTACCACCGGCTACTGCATGGGCGGTCCCATCGTGATGCGGACCGCGGGGTCGCTCCCCGAGCGCATCGGCGCCGGCTGCTCCTTCCATGGCGGTGGACTGACGACGACCAACCCGGACAGCCCTCACCTGCTGATTCCGAAAATGAAGGCGAGCATGCTCATCGCCATCGCCGACAACGACGATCAGAAAGACCCGACGTCGAAGGACATCCTGCGAAAATCGTTCGATGACGCGAAAGTGCCCGCGGAGATCGAGGTGTACAAGGGCGCGAACCACGGTTGGATGCCACCGGACTCGCAGAATCACAATGCCGAGGCCGCGGAGCGAGGCTGGGCACGCAAGCTCGAGCTGTTCAAGAAGGCGCTGGCGTAGCTCGACGGCGAGGCGAGAAGGCCGCGGCGGCCTCAGTGAAGTTCAGGCTATCGCTCTCCGCAGGATGGCCGCCGCGAATCTCTCCGCACTTCCCTGCGCGAACGGGAAGAACAAACTCGGCTCGATGAGTTCGAGCTCGAGCACGACGGGCTCTCCGCGCCGATCTCGAATCAGGTCGACCCGCGCATACAACGGCGTCGCGAAAGGCAACGCGCGCAGCGCACGAGCGCCCACCTGCAACTCTTCCGCGTCCGGCACCCTCGCGGTGATCGATTCTTTCGCGAACAACTCCGTCGTGGGGCCTTCCTTTCGCTTCAGGAGCGGGCCCTTCCGGATCGCGTGACTGAATTCGCCCTCGAAGTAGACGAGCGCCGTTTCGCCGTGCTCGTCCACCCTGTCGAGATAGGGTTGGAGCAAGACGCTCCGTTTCTCGCCGAGCATCCGCTCCGCGTGCCGCACGGCATCCTGCTGCTCGTCGCGCCCGAATCGCTGGGCGTCTCGTGAGCCCGCGCCGACCGCCGGCTTGACGACGAACTCCTCGACGTCCGGCTGGCTCGACAGCTCCGCTATCCGCGCCTGCGCTTCCCCACCCGGCTCGATGAACCGGGTCAGCACCGTCGGCACCTGCTTCGCTTGGAGATCCGCGAGGTAGTGCTTGTCGGAGCTCCACTTCACGAGCGGCAGCGGGTTGAGCAGCCGGGTGACCTCGCTCACCGACTCGGCCCAGCATATGAATTCCGCCAACCGCTGGGGGTAATCCCAGGTCGATCGCAACAACGCGGCATCGAACCGACTCCAATCGTGCGGCAGGTCCCATTCGGCGATCGTCACGTCCGCGCCGGCTTCGCGCAGCGCAGACTCCAGTGAGGGCATGTCCTCATCGACGCCACGCGCGGCGACCGCGGTGACCAATGCAATCGTGGGTTTGCTCATCGTCCAGTCTGCATGGCCTTGTTCCACACCGCGTCCAACCACTCCTGCGTACGTTCGCTGGCGGCCACGCTGGCTTCGAAACGTTCGGAGTTGCCCACCATACCGGCGAAGTGCTCGAACATCAGGACGGCCGCGGGCTTCTCGGCCGCGACGCTGAGCCGTTCCGACGTACCGCCGCTCCCGAATCCGCCTTTGCGATAGTCGTACTCGGCAGGCTTCGTACCGTCCGTGATCACGAAGTCGCGAAGACTGAATTGCCCGGCCGTGCCCGCGATCCGCAGGTCCATGCAGGCGGCGCCCGCATCGAAGCCGCACGTCCACGTGGTCGTCGAGCCATCGTCGAAACCGATGATCCCGCTGGCGCCGATCACGGCCCCGGTTTGTTTGTCACGACGAGCATAGGCGTCCACACCCGCCAGCTTGACGCCGGGCGCCATGTATTCCACGGCGGCGCGCATGTTGTACCAGGCGGCGTCGCCGATCGCGCCATACGGTTCGAGTTCGGGATTCAAGCGGATGTTGTCCGCGTTCGTGAGGTTGAACTGGAACGCGGAATCCACCGACCACTGCCAGCCGATCTTCTCCTTCATCGTACCCTTGATCTGCGCGGTTCTCGGGTGATGCACGAAGTGGGTGCCATCCATGAAGCCGACGCCGTTCTGGCGGCACGCCGCCGTGATGCGCTGGAGCGAAGGCAGATTCGCGAAGGGCTTCTCGCCAAGCACGTGTTTGCGCCTCGACGCCGCGTACAGGCAGATCTCTTCGCGAGCCGACGTGGGCGTGGCCACGTAGACCGCGTCGACGTCCTTCGACGACAACATCTTCTGCCACGAATCGTAGACCTTGGGAACGCCATGTCTGGCGGCGAATTCCTTTCCCGTTTCCATCTTCCGGCTGGCGACGGCCGCGAGCACCGCCCCGGCGGCCTGTTTGATCATGCGCGCCATGCCGTTCGCGATCCCTCCCGTGCCGACGATGCCCCAACGAAGCGGTTTGTCGGCGGAGAAAGCCACCGGGATCGTGGAGGCCACCGCGCCGGCACCGAGCGCACCCAGGATCTTGCGGCGACCCGGGTTCACATCAGCGGCGCCTCGTTCGTCTACATGGTTGTTCATGACTCCCTCCAGTGGTTGGCCCTCGGACGTCGGCGCTGCTCTCGCGCGGATCACGAACCGGCGAACAGCAGGCTAGATAGGGCTGATGCATCGCGCGGCTGGCGCGTTCAATGCCGCCACGCAGGATAGCGGCCGACAGGCGGATCGTCACGGGACGGCGGAATGCACGGCGATGCATGAGCGGCGCCGCACGTCATGACCGCTCCTGGTCCAAGATCCCACGCGGGTCGAGTCCTACAGTGTCGCGGTCTCCGCATCGACAGACGTCATGGCAGCTCGCCGCCATCCTGCAGTGATGGCCGACCTCGTGGTCGCCACGCCTCGCGGTTTGTATTGCGCGGCCGGCGACTTCCACATCGATCCCTGGCAGCCCGCGCCGCGAGCCTTCATCACGCATGCCCACGGCGATCATCTCCGGTGGGGCAGCGGCTCCTACGTCATGGCGGCGCCGGGCGTCGGGGTGGCGAGGCTGCGCCTGCCCGCCGAAGCGCGTATCGACGCGGTGGCTTATGGCGAAGTCATGCAGGTCGGCGCGACGCTGGTTTCACTGCATCCCGCCGGCCACATCCTGGGCTCTGCGCAATTGCGCATCGAGCACGAGGGTGAAGTCTGGGTGGTCTCCGGCGACTACAAACGCGATCCCGATCCGACGTGCGCGCCCTTCGAGGTGGTCGCCTGCGACGTTCTGATCAGTGAGGCGACGTTCGCCCTGCCCGTCTATCACTGGCCGGACACCCGCGACGTGGCCGCGGACATCTACGGTTGGTGGCAGCGCAACCGGGAGCGCGGCATCTCGAGCCTCCTGTTCTGTTATGCGCTGGGCAAGGCGCAGCGCGTGCTGGCGGAGCTCACCGCGTTCACGGACGAGCCCGTCTATCTACACGGCGCCGTCGCTTCGATCACCGAGGTCTACCGGGCGGCCGGAGTGAAGATGCTGCCGACGCTGTCGGCCACGGTGGCGAGATCGCGCGACTACGCCGGCGCGCTCGTGCTGGCGCCGCCCAGCGCGGCCGGCTCACCCTGGATCCGCCGCTTCGGCGAGCACAGCAGCGGCTTCTGCTCGGGATGGATGCGCGTACGCGGCGATCGCCGCCGCCGTGGCTACGATCGCGGCTTCGTGCTCTCGGACCATGCCGACTGGCCTTCGCTGCTGCGCACGTTTCGCGAGACGGGCGCCCGGCGCGTGCTGCTCACCCATGGCCACACGGACACGATGGTGCGCTTCCTGCGCGAGCAGGGTGTGGATGCAGCGCCGCTGCGCACCGAATACGGTGCGGAAGAGCGCGACGACTATGGCGCGGGTGGATAGGTGCGGCGCTTCGCCGAACTCTTCGAAGCACTGGATACGACCACGTCGACCAACGCCAAGGTCGCGGCGATGGTGGCTTACTTCCGCAGCGTCGAGCCCCTGGATGCCGCCTGGGCCACCTACGTGCTCATCGGCCGCCGGCCCAAACGCAGCGTCGGGCCTGCACTGCTGCGCCGCTGGCTCGGCGAGGAAGCCGGCCTGCCGGACTGGCTGGTCGAGGACGCGTACGCCTCGGTCGGCGATCTCGCAGAAACCATCGCGCTGCTGGTCCAGCCGAATCCTGCGTTGGTCCGCGAAGCCGCCGCGCTCGGACTCGGCGCGTGGTTCGAGCGGCGCATCCTGCCGTTGCGTCGCCTCGAAGAACCGGCGCAGCGCGAACAGGTCACGCACTGGTGGCGCTCGCTGTGTTATCGCGAGAGTTTCCTCGTCAACAAACTACTCACGGGATCGCTGCGTGTCGGCGTCTCGCGCACGCTCGTGACGCGCGCGCTTTCGGAATTGCTGGATCGCCCGCGCGTCGAGATCGAACGCGGACTGATCGGAGACTGGGAACCGGGCGAGGCCTTCTGGCAGGCATTGAGCGCGGGCACCACCGCCACCGGACTGCTCCATCCCTATCCCTTCTATCTGGCGTCGCCGCTCGAGCAACCCGCTGCGGCGCTCGGCGAACGCGAGCGATGGCTCGCCGAATGGAAATGGGACGGCATCCGCGGCCAGATCGTGCGCCGCGAGAACGAATGCGTCTTGTGGTCGCGCGGAGAAGAGCTGATCACGGACCGGTTTCCCGAGATCATCGCCGCCGCGCGCTGGCTTCCTTCCGGCACGGTGCTCGATGGAGAAGTGCTGGCCTGGAGCGGCGACGCACCACTGCCGTTCGCGAAACTGCAGAAGCGCATCGGCCGCAAGAACGTGAGCCAGGCAGTACTGGCCGAAACTCCAGCCCGTTTTCTCGCCTACGACCTGCTGGAACGGAATGGCGAGGACTTGCGTGCCGGCTCCCTGCGCGCGCGGCGCGCCGCGTTGGAGGAGATACTCCGAGGCGCGCCGCCCGAGTTCGGGATCTCGCAGCCGCTCGATGCGCCCGACTGGGAATCACTGGCTTCGATGCGCCGCGATGCGCGCCGGCTCAGCGTCGAAGGCGTCATGCTCAAGGACTGGGACGCGCCCTATGGCGCGGGCCGTCAGCGCGGCGCGTGGTGGAAGTGGAAGATAGATCCACTGACCTTCGATGGCGTGATGATCTACGCGGCGGCCGGGCATGGCCGGCGTTCCAACCTCTACACCGATTACACGTTCGCCGTGTGGGACGGCGACGCGCTGGTGCCCGTGGCCAAGGCGTACTCCGGGCTCACGGACGCCGAGATTCGTGAACTCGATCGCTGGATCCGCGCACACACGCATGAGCGCTTCGGCCCGGTGCGCAGCGTCGATCCGGTCCAGGTGTTCGAACTCGCATTCGAAGGGATTGCCGCCTCCCCGCGCCACAAGTCCGGGATCGCGATGCGCTTTCCCCGCATCCTGCGCTGGCGGAAAGACAAGCCAGCCCGCGAAGCCAACACCCTCGCGGATCTGAAGCGAGTGCTCGAAGGCCAGGGCGGCGTCGCATGAGAGACCGCGCCACTCAGGACGAACTACTCGCACGCGCCCGCGCCTGGTTCTCCTCGCAAGGGCGAGCGAGCTTCGAATTCCAGGAGCAGGTGTGGCGCGCCTATTGGGAGGGTGACTCGGGACTGCTGAATGCCGGAACGGGCACGGGCAAGACCCTGGCCGCATGGCTGGGGCCGGTGCTCGAACACGTCGGCGACGCGACGGGTATGCAGGTGCTGTGGATCACGCCGCTGCGGGCACTGGCGCGCGATCTGGAGAAGTCGCTGACCGCGCCCCTGAAGGCACTGGGCTCCAGCTGGCGAGTGGAGCAACGCACGGGCGACACCTCGTCCCATCGCCGCGCACGCCAGCGCACCAGGCCGCCGCAGGCGCTGATCACCACGCCCGAGAGTCTTTCGCTGCTGCTGAGTTATGCGGACAGCCGCGAGCAATTCGCGCGCGTGCATACCGTGATCGTGGACGAATGGCACGAATTCCTCGGCAGCAAGCGCGGCGTGCAGTTGGAGCTCGCGCTGGCGCGATTGCGCCAGATCACTCGAGCGCGCGGCGTGCGCCTGCGGGTCTGGGGATTGTCCGCGACGTTGCCGGATCTGCCGCATGCACTGGAAGTGTTGTCAGGGCCCGGGGACAGAGGCCGGTTGATTCGCGCACCGAATCCCAAGCGCTACGACATCGAAGCCTTGTTGCCGCCGGCTCTCGAACGATTCCCGTGGTCCGGTCACCTCGGCCTGCAGCTCCTGCCCCAGGTCATCGAGCGCATCGAGAAGGCGCGCAGCTCGCTGCTGTTCACCAACACGCGCTCGCAGGCCGAGCTCTGGTATCAAGCCATCCTGACC
>JBKPPO010000351.1:0-1893 GCA_046733635.1 Pseudomonadota bacterium
CTTTTCTTCCGCCCGATTCCCTTCGATCGCTTTCATCACGCGGGGCAATGCGAACCAGGCGCCAGCAATCACGTGCACGCCGACGACCGCGATGATCACCACGGACCGCGATACTCGAAATTTTTTCCTGGCAGGCGTCGCTTCGTCACCGACGACCGGCCGGAAATCGGACAGGCTGGGAGGTGTATCGCTCATCGTGCGATCTGCTCGAATGCCTTCCGCGTGAGATTCTCGTGGCCGCCGATACGCGCCACCACGTTGTCCTCGATGCGGATGCCGCCGAAGTGCTTGAGCTGCTCCACGCGCGACCAGTTGATCTTTTTTCCGATGGGTTTGGCACGCGCCTCCTCGAGCAGCTGGTCGATGAAGTAGAACCCGGGTTCCACCGTCACCACGGTGCCATCCTCGAGCTTTCGCGTGAGCCGCAGGAACGGGTGGTTGTAAGGCCGTTCGATCTCCCCACCGCCAAAGTCCTTCTGCCGGCCGCCCACGTCGTGGACCTGCAGGCCCAACAAATGACCGATGCCATGCGGGTAGAACACGGACGTGAGTGCGGTTTCGAGCGCCTCGTCCGACGACGCCGTGATCACGTCGATCTCCTTGAGGAATTCGCCGATCGCGCGGTACGACGCCTGGTGGATGTCGCGCCAGTCGGTGCCGGCCTTGATCTGCGCGCAAAGGGCGAGCTGCAATTCATCGAACTTGCGGATCATGCCGGCGAACTCGGCATCGTGATGCGAGTGCGTGCGCGTGATGTCGGAGGCGTAACCCGCGTATTCGGCCCCGGCGTCGATGAGTAGCGAGTGCAGCCGGGTGGGCTTGTCCTTGCGTTGCACCTGATAGTGCAGGACGGCGCCCCCCTCGTTGAGGGCGATGATGGGGTTGTAAGGCAGCTCACGCTCGCGCAGGCCGCTCGCGCCCATGAACGCGAGCGCGATTTCGAACTCGCTGGCGCCGGCGCGGAATGCCTTCTCCGCGGCGGCATGCCCGCGCGCACCAAGCACGTTGGCCTCCAACAAGGCGGCGATCTCATAGGCGGTCTTGCTGGCGCGCGCGTAGTCCAGGTGGGCCAGGAGATGTTCGGGGTTGATGGCCCCGACGCCCCAGGAGACGACCTCGGGGAATGCCATGCCGATGAAGGCAGTGCGTGAGAGATCGGCGGGCAGGGCGGCCCGGGCCGCTGCGCGATCGGGGCAGCTCACGATCTCGAATCCGTCCGACCAGTAGGAACCGGGCAGCTCGGGCGACTTGTGCCAGTAGTCGACGGGCTGGTGGATCAGCAGGAGGGGTTTCCGGCCGGGCGCGAAATACACGAACGAGTCAGGTGCATCGAGCAGCGGAGCCCACACCTTGAACGGCGCATGCACCTTGAAAGGCAGGTGGCTGTCGTCCAGGAAGATCAGGGGCGGGGTGCCGGCGTGGACGAGCAGGGCCTCGTAACCCGTGGCAGAGAGGGCTTGGGCACTGCGTCGCTCGACGATCCCGAGGTGAGCAGCGAACAGCCCGGACCAGGAATCGTCGTCCGGACGAAATGCGGGGGAATTCATGGCGGGATTCTATGCGTGCGGCGGTACACGAGATCATTGACGCGGCGCAACAATCTGTCAAACCAACTGGCGATTCCGCGAGGATCTCGATCAGCGCGGTCAGCGCTCGACTTATCGCGAGCCGCTGTCGCCAGCAACGGACAGCGTGGTACTTGTTTCAAATGCCCTGCGGACCGGATAATCGCGCGCCGCGATGCAAATCGCGAACAAACGTTTGTTTGGTCTCACTTACCACTAGAAATTTTGGGGTACCCCTACATGAAATTGAACGTTGCTCTCGCCGCCTCGATCGCGGCTGTTGCCCTGCTGGCTGGCTGCGCCAAGAAGGACGCGGAAGCCACTGCTC
>JBKPPO010000352.1:0-4693 GCA_046733635.1 Pseudomonadota bacterium
CGGCGAAATCGCGTCCGCTGCTGATCGACGTCAATCTCAACGACAACTACTCGAGTCTGAGCTCCATGTGCTCGCGGGCGCTCCCCCGCACGACGTTTCTCGCCGCCCGCAGCAGACCGGACTCCATCGAGGACTTCGGCATTTTCAGGAACGGTAGCTCCAATCACTTGCGACGCGTCCTGGCCGCCCGCAATGACAGCGGCCGATGGCTGTTCGAGCAGACCGGTGAGCCGCAGCCCTACGAAGACGTCGCGAGCTACTCCAGGAGAATGAAGCGTGATCGCCTGACCCGAGGCCACATCGTTCGTTATCTCGACGCGCTGGGAATCTCCCTGGCCGACATTGCCGCCGGCCAGGGAGCGAAACATGTGGCCAGCTTTCGCGAGCGCTGACCTCGACTCAATTCTCCAACGCCTTCCCGAAATGCATCCCGCCATCATGGATGCCGATATCCGGCCGCTTGCGCAGTTCGATCATCTCCGCGCCCGCGAGCAACACCGGCCCGTATCCATGCGCCGCCAACAAGTGCGTCGGCCGATACATGTAGAACATCGGCTCCCAGCCCACGCCGGTGCCCACGCACACGTTCTCCACCTGCCCTTTCGCGTTCACCTTGCCGGCAACCGCATTCCAGCCGATCGCGATCGCCGGCCCGAACGCCTTCGCATCCAGCCAGCCGCGATTGATGCCGCGCGCGATCGAGAACACGAACATGGCCGACGCAGACGTCTCTTCATACGACTCGCGACGGTCGAGCAATTGATGCCACAACCCGCCATGTCCCTGGTGCGCCGCCAATCCTGTCGCATGGTCCTTCAACAACGCCAACAGCTTCGGCCGCGCGGGATGATTCTCCGGCAGCACGTCGAGTAGTTCGACCGTCGCCATGATCGCCCAGCCATTGGCGCGCGCCCAATGGAACGCGGGATGCGGATCCATCTCCTGGTTCCACGCGTGCATGAACAGCTTCTTCTCCTTCACGAACATGCGATCCGCGAACTGCAGGATCTGCTTCGCCGCGTCGTCGAAGTATTTCCGCTCGCCCGTGAGCTTGCCCATCTGACCGAGGCAGGGAACGCTCATGTAGAGGTCGTCGAGCCACAGCGTGTTCGGCAGCGGCCGGTTGCGCGCGAGCGTGCCGTCCTTCAACCGGAACTGCTTGTTGGCCACCCAGTCGACCCAGTTGTCGATCCACGGCCGCAGGGTCTTGCCGCCGAGGCCCGCGCGCTCCGCCTTGATCAGCGCCGCGCACATCGCACCCGCGTCGTCGAGCCGCCCCGGCAGAAGCGTGCCGCGCAGCCAGATGCCATGCGCCGGCCGCGGATAGGTGTCGTGCGTGGTGCCCGGCTTCAGGTTCGCCTTGGCGTGGGCCGCCAGTCTGGCGATCGCCGTCACGCGCTCGTCCACGTATTGGTTGAAGCGCGCGTCACCCGTGATCTGCGAGAGCAGCATCATGCCCGCGTACGTCACGCCCCACTCGTAGGTGATGATCTGCAGGTCCGTGCGCTCGAGCGCGATGGTCGGCGGTAGTTTGTTCAGGTCCGGCACCGCCTCGCCGGTATCGCCGTTGATCACCTTCACCGGCGCGGCCGTCACGCCGTAGGCGTGCACGCGGTCGACCACTTCGCGGATCTGCTCCACGGTGGCGAGTTGATAGGGCGTCGGATAGTTGACCCTGAGCCGCCCCGAGTACACCCCGGGATCCTGCTGCGGTGAGACGGTGACGTTGTTGGGCGGCTGCTGGGCGCTGGCCCCCTGGATGATGGCCAGTTGCGACAATGCCAATCCGGAAAGCGCACAAAGACTGCGGACGAATACCTTCGACATGGTTCCCCCTGTTGAAAACTGCATGAGCATCGGGGTCCGCGTTCCCGGGCTCGACTATCAGACGCGCTGGCCCATGACCTCCGTTACTGAAGCGTTCCCGGGAATCTATCCCGCCTGCGCGATTTTGCCGATAGGCCTGAAGGGGATTTCCGATCCCGATCGGCGTCCGTGACCGCTCACTCCAGGAGAGCCACCGGGCGCACTCTCGAGCCTAAGGAGCCAGCCATGACCAACCGAAAATTCAAACCCTGGATCATCATCGGCATCGCCGTGCTGATCGCGGCCGTCGGCTATCCGTTCTACTTCAACTGGTGGGACCACAAGAACTGCCGCGAAAGCGGCGGCCAATGGAATGAGTCCCAGGGCGAGTGCATCGAGCCGCGCGGCGCCGACATCCCGAAGACCAGCCGGCCGGACAGCTGGCCGGAGTAGCTCACTGCGGCGGCGCCAGTCCTTTCGAGTACAGCACCTTGCCTTCGGGCGTCACGGCCACCGCATCGACGTCCGACAGGGTGTTGATGAACCGGATGCCCTCTTCCGCGCCCATGATGAACACGCTCTTGGTCAGCGCATCGGTGCGCGTCGCCGTGGGCGCGATGATGGTGACGCTGCGCACCTTGCGCGCCGAGTCCCCGGTCTTGGGGTCGATGATGTGGTGGTACCGCTTGCCGTCCTCGTCGAAGTAGCGCTCGTAGTCGCCCGACGTCGAGAAAGCGGTGTCGGTCAGAGGCAGTTTGAGGAACGTCTTCCCTTCGTGGTCCGGATCGCGCACGCCCACCACCCAGGGCCGCCCGAAGCGATCGCCGATGATGCGGGTATCGCCACCCGCGTTGACCATCGCGCGCGTGATGCCCAGCTTCCGCAGCACTTCGATGCCCTTGTCCACCGAGTGGCCCTTGGCGATACCGCCGAGATCGATGCGCATGCCCTCGCGCTGGAAGAACACCGTCAGGTGCTGCTCGTCGAGCACCATCTTCTTCCAGTTGATGCCCGGCAACGCGTCCTTGATGGCCTTCGCGTCCGGATGCACGCCTTTCTTGAAGTCGTAAAGATAACCGACGCTCGCATAGGTGATGTCGAACGCCCCGCCCGTGAGCTCCGAATAACGCACCGACTCGCGCAGCAGGTCGAACAGCTCCCGGCTGATCTTCACGGGATGTTTGGCCGCCTCGCGGTTCACCTCGGAGATCTCGGTGTCTTCCTTCCAGGTGCTCATGAGGCGATCGATGCGCTTCATGTCGTCGAATACCGACGTTATCGCCGCCTCACCTCTGGCGCGATCCTCGCTCCAGAGCTCCACCGAACAACGTGTGCCCATGATGGCCTCGCTGCGGGTGATCCACTCGGCGCGCGCCAATCCCGGCAGCATCGCGAAGCTGAACGACAGCAGAACAAACAAGCGGCGGAACCCGATTGCGCGCGGCCGGTCGAAAATGCATGTTTGCGTTGGCATGGCGCGCATTATGAGCCATGTGGCCGATGAATTAAGCTAGGCCCGTTTTTCGCAGGCCCCCGTTTCGTAAAGGAGACACGATGAAAAAACTTCTCGTCACCGCGGCTTTCGCTTTCGTCGGCGCCGGCATTTCGCCCGCGCACGCCAGCGCCCGCGAAGAAGCCAAGCTCATCGAAGCCTCGGGCGTGCTCGAGGAACTTCGCGCGCAGCGCGACGACTACCTGCCGGACCGCCTCATGTCCCGTGCGTACGGCATCGCCGTGATCCCCAACGTGGTCAAGGTGGCCGCGGTGGTGGGCGGCCGGCGCGGCTCGGGCGTGCTCGTGGTTCGCGACGCCAGCGGCCGCTTCAGCGACCCCGTGTTCATCAGCATCACCGGCGGCAACGTCGGCTGGCAGATCGGCGTGCAATCCACGGACGTCGTGCTCGTGTTCACCACGCGCAAGAGCGTCGAGGACATCGCGGACGGCAAGCTCACGCTGGGTGGTGACGCCTCCGTGGCCGCGGGCCCCGTGGGCCGCGCCGCGTCCGCCGCGACGGACCAGAACTTCTCCGCCGAGGTGTATTCGTACTCGCGCAACCGCGGCCTGTTCGCGGGTGTTTCGCTGGACGGCAGCGTGATCGCCATCGACTCCAAGTCGAACCGCCGGCTCTACGGCCAGACCGCGCCGGCCTCGGACATCATCAATGGCCGCGTGAACACCGACGTGGAATCGGCCAACCGCTTCCAGCGCGCCATCCTCGCGAGCACGGGCTCCAGCTCGGCGCCGCCGGCGATCAGCTCGGCCACCACGGCGCCCGCGGATCCGGCGATGCAACAGCCCAGCCAGCCCAGTCAGCCCGCGCCCGCCGGTGCGCAGACGTTCCCGCTCGAAGACTCCTCGCCGGGCGCGGAACCGCCCCGCTGACAGACCAGGTGCCCCTACTGACCCGGCGAACCGGGGCGATGTGACCTTCACCTCGCCCCGGCTTCGTTTTTGGGGCCATACTCACGGCGTGACCACGCCTGCCGCCCGTCGCTGGATCCTCGCCGCCTTGTGCCTGGCGCTGGTGGTGATGCGCGTCAGCGGCGCTCACCTGCATCTGTGCTTCGATGGCTCCGAGCCCCCGTTGAGTTATCACGTGGCGGACGCCGGTGTTCATCACGCGGACGATGCGCACCACGAGCATCCTTTGGACCACGCGGTGGGACACGAACAGTCTCACGACGACCGCGATCTCGACGTCGGCCAGGATCTGCTGGTCAAACAACCTGCCGGCAAGGACCTCACGCTCGCGTTGATCGCCTGCGCGCTTCTGTTGTTCCTCCTCACCCGCCCGCGCGTTTTCCAGCGGACGGCTTTCGATTCGCCTCGGCCCACACGCCGCCTCCATCATCTGCGGCCGCCTCTGCGCGGCCCGCCCGCCCTCGCC
>JBKPPO010000353.1:0-15443 GCA_046733635.1 Pseudomonadota bacterium
GAGCGGCGTATTTAACCGAATGCTGGTTTATCGCCGTACCACGCTGCATTCAGCCAACTTCGGCAAGGACTTCGTATTCAGCTCGAACCCCCGATACGGCCGCATCTCCCTGAACGGCTTTCTGGCCTGACCGGCACGGAACCCGGCCGGGTCGCACCTGGGGGCTCCGGTCGGCCCGTTGTTGCGGCTGTCCCGCCAAAACTGTTGTTTTTTTCGTGACTCTCTGCCCCAACTTGGGACGTTCGCTGGCGCCAGTTGTCCCTGGATGTCCCATAAGGACATGATTCTTTGAGGAAAAGACAATTGCCCGCCATCGGGGCGCAATTTGCTTTTCCGCACCATTGAGGCGTGGACTTTTGTACACAGGGTGAATATCCTCCGCTGCAGTACGAGGGGGACGCGCACATTGCGCAACATGGTCTTGAAGTCATCCGAGCGCCGTTCGGTAGCGCTCACAAGGTCTGCGATCGTTCGCGGATCCCCCGCCGTTGGTCGTTGCAATCGACCCATCGTTTCCAGGTCTGACGATTGATTCCCGTTTTTCCCTGTTCAACGAAATAGATGTACGAGTGCGGAGGACATCTGAAATGAAGTTCAATTCAAAACTAACTAGCAAGGCGCTTTTCACCATCGTCGGTGGCGCTGTGCTCATCAACCCTGTGTTCGCGCAAGAACAAGACCAGAGCGAAGAGCTCGACGAAGTGGTCGTCACCGGTCTGCGCGGATCCTTGAAGGCTTCTCTCGAGACGAAGCGCGATGCTCTTGGCGTCGTCGACTCGATCAACGCGGAAGACATCGGCAAGTTCCCTGACACGAACCTGGCCGAGTCGCTCCAGCGCATCACTGGTATCTCGATCGATCGCCGTAACGGCGAAGGCGCGCAGGTCACGGCCCGCGGCTTCGGTCCCCAGTTCAACCTGATCACGCTCAACGGCCGCCAGCTGCCGTCCGCCGACGCGTTCGGTAGCGGCGACGCGGTCACGGGCGGTCAAGGCGCCGCCGGTCGTTCCTTCAACTTCGCCAACCTGGCTTCGGAAGCCGTTAGCGCGGTCGAGGTGTACAAGACGGCTCGTGCCGACATCGCTTCGGGCGGTATCGGTGCCACGGTCAACATCCGTACGGCTCGCCCGCTCGACAACGATGGCGTCGTCGCCAACTTCGGCGTCAAGGGCATGTACGACGAGTCAGCGCCCTTCGGCAATGCTCTGACCCCGGAAATCTCCGGCATCTTCAGCATGGCGAACGACTCCAAGACGTTCGGCATCGGCGTGAATGCCACGTACAGCAAGCGTAAGGCCGGTGGTGTCGAATCCACTGTCAACGACTGGACCATCCGTTCGTGGAATCCGGCGGTTCTTCCTGGCGCCTTCAACGTCAACACGACGATCACGAATGCCCCGGCTGCTGGCCAGCTCTACGGCATTCCGAACGACGTGCGTTACGCGTTCTCCAACTTCGAGCGTGAGCGCATCAACGCCCAGGGCGTGGTGCAATTCGCCCCGACGGACACGCTGACGTTCACCCTCGACTACACGGTCGCGCGCAACGAGATCACCCAGGATCGCGGCGAGCAGACGATGTGGCTGCAGCAGGGCAGCACGTTCGACGAAGTCATCTTCGACACGGGTCAGGAAGTGGCCACGCCGCTGTACATCTTCGAGATGACCGCGGGCGCGACCGGCATCGCCGGCTCGGGCTACAGCAACAAGGACTTCGGCTTCGAGCAGCAGCACAACGAGCAGAAGAACAACCTCGACTCGCTGGGCTTCAACGTTGACTGGCAGGTCACCGATCGCTTCGGCCTCGGCCTCGACGTGCATCGTTCGGAAGCGAGCAGCTTGCCGAACGACGGCATCACGGGCGGCAGTCAGACCGCGTTCAGCTTCGCCGGCGTACCGATGTGCGCGGGTACGGGCGCCACCATCACGCCGATCCCGGGCAGCACCGCTGCTTGCGCCGGCTTCGTGGTGCAGCAGTACGACTTCAGCAACGATCTGCCGGTCGCGACGCGTTTGTTCTACGCCAACCAGGCTGCCGCGGAAGCGCGCTTGAATGGCAACTCGCGCTACGTGTTCGACAGCGCCCACCTGGGTTCGCAGGTCATGCGCGTGAACTACCAGCAGGCGGACAGCGAGATCAAGCAGTACCGCCTCGATGGCAAGTTCGAGATCAACGACAACAACCGCTTCGCGTTTGGTGTCGAGCAGCGTGACATGGACTGGCACCAGCGCTCGTCCAACAACCAGATGACCATGGGCAACTGGGGTGCGACGGACGCGGGCACGCCGCGTGGCGCGAGCCTCACGGCTCAGCTCACGCCGTACAACCTGGTGGGTCTGTTCGACGACTTCAACACGGGCACGGCCTCGACCAATGCCTATCGCGCCAATGCCAGCCGCCTCGCGCAGTGGGCGTTCGCGAATGGTTACACCACGTGGGATTCGGGCAGCGGCCCGAACGGCGTACTGACGTACAACCACACCTGGGGCAACGACAACTACGTCACCGAAGAAGTGAAGGCGGCCTACCTGTCGTACGCGCTCAAGGGCGAGTTCGGCTCCATGCCGTTCAACGTGGTGGCGGGCTACCGTATCGAAGACACCGACGTGTCGGCGACCTCGTTCATCGCGTTGCCGACCGCGGTCCGTTGGGATCAGAACAACGACTTCTCGATTCCGCGCGGCCAGGACATCACCCCGGTCACGGAAGAAGCGTCGTATGACAACAAGCTGCCGAGCATCGACTTCGACATCGGTCTGACCGATTCGCTGAAGGCGCGCGCTTCGTGGGGCAAGACCATTGCCCGCGCCAACATCGGCAACCTGACGGCGGGTGCGGCGCCCGGCGGCCCGAGCGGCGCCACGCTGATCAACCCGGCGGCTCGTGGCGGTGGCAACCGCAACAACCCGGCCCTCGTCCCGCTGGAATCGACCAACATCGACCTCTCGGTCGAGTGGTACTTCAACGACACGGGTTATGTGTCGGTGGGCTGGTGGAAGAAGGACGTCGAGAACTTCATCGGTAACTCGATCGTCGAGCAGAGCCTCTTCGGCCTGACGGACCCGACCGCGGGCCCGGATGCCCAGGCTGCTCGCACCTTCCTGCAGGGCCAGGGACTGACGGTCGACGACACGACGCTGTTCATCGCGACGGCGCTCGAGCGTTTCGCCACCCTGACCCGTCCGGCGTTCGACGCTGCGCTGTCCGACCTCCAGGGCACGGAATCGCTGTACAGCATCGACGGCTCGGCTGAAGACCCGCTGTACATCTTCAACGTGAACGTTCCGTTCAACCAGGAAGAAGCGGGTATCGACGGCTGGGAAATCGGCGGTCAGTACTTCTTCGGCGAAAGCGGCTTCGGCGTCCTCGCGAACTACACGATCGTCAACGGCGACGTGGCGTTCGACAACGGTGGCGCCACGACCGTCAACCAGTTCGCTCTGCTCGGCCTGTCCGACACGGCGAACGCGGTGCTGATGTTCGAGAAGTTCGGCTTCACGGCCCGTCTCGCCTGGAACTGGCGCGACGAGTTCCTGCTGTCGGCCAACAACGGCGGTTCGCGTAACCCGCGTTACGTCGAGTCGTACCAGCAGTTCGACTTCAGCGTGGGCTACGACATCACCGAGCAGCTGTCGGTGTCGTTCGATGCCATCAACCTGACGGGTGAGGACATCCGCTGGCACGGCCGTTCCGAGAACCAGATGATCCGCCTCGAGGATCAGACGGCTCGCTACGCGGTCGGTGCCCGCTTCAAGTTCTAAACCGATCGACCTGTTGTCGTAATGACAAGGGCCGCAGCGAAAGCTGCGGCCTTTTTTTATTCCGCTTCGACGCGTCATCAACAAGCTCAATCGCGGTGATGGCTATGGCCGTGAGAACATTCGGCACATGAAAGAAATACGTCGCGTCGTGATCGCAGGTGGCGGAACCGCCGGATGGATGTGCGCCGCAGCGCTGTCGCACCAGTTCCACGGCATCCTCGATATCGTGCTCGTGGAGTCCGAGGAGATCGGCACCGTGGGCGTGGGCGAGTCGACGATCCCGCCCATTCGCGCTTTCCACCGCATGCTCGGCATCAACGAGCAGGATTTCATGCGCGCCACGGCCGCCACGTTCAAGTTGGGCATCCAGTTCGACAACTGGGGCCAGGTGGGCGACCGCTACATCCACCCGTTCGGCATGACCGGCAAGTCCACGTGGTCCTGCAACTTCCACCATTTCTGGCTGCACTCTCTGGCCCGCGGCATGAAGTCCGAGTACGGCGACTTCTGTCTCGAGCACGAAGCGGCCAAGGCAAACAAGTTCTTCACGGGCCCGAACTCCGAGACCAGCTACGCCTACCATCTCGATGCCGGCATCTATGCGCGCTTCCTGCGAAAGTTCTCCGAGAAGTTCGGCATGCGGCGCATCGAGGGCAAGATCAAGGAAGTCCGGCAGCATGCCGAGACCGGCTTCATCGAATCCCTGCTGCTGGATTCAGGCCAGGTCGTGGAAGGTGACTTGTTCATCGACTGCACCGGGTTCCGCGGCTTGCTCATCGAGCAGACGTTGAAGACTGGTTACGAGGACTGGAACCACTGGCTGCCCTGCGACAGCGCCGTGGCCGTCCAGACCGAATCCGTCGGCCCTGCCGTTCCGTACACCCGCGCCATCGCGCACGAGGCGGGATGGCGGTGGCGCATCCCTCTTCAACACCGCGTGGGCAACGGACTCGTCTATTGCAGCCGCTATATGTCGGACCAGGAAGCCACCGACAAACTCCTCCGCGAGGTGGAGGGAAAGACCATCATCCAGCCGCGCGTGATCAAGTTCCGGACCGGCCGCCGCCGCCTCGCCTGGAACAAGAACGTCATCGCCGTCGGCCTGGCGAGTGGCTTCGTCGAGCCGCTCGAGTCCACGAGCATCCACCTGATCATGACGTCGATGACGCGGCTCATCCTGCTGTTCCCGTTCCCGACGGTGACGCAGTCGATCATCGATCAGTACAACGACGAGTCGCGCATCGAAGCCGAGCGCGTACGCGACTTCATCATCCTGCATTACTGCGCCACGCAACGGGACGACAGCCCGATGTGGAAATATTGCCGCAGCATGCCGCTGCCCGAGACGCTGGCGCGCCGGTTGGACCTGTTCCGGTCGCGTGCGCACATCTGGCAGCCCGAGGGCGAGATCTTCAGGACCGATTCCTGGGTCCACGTCATGCTCTATCAGGGCATCCGTCCCGAGCACTACCACTACCTCGCGACCGCCATGCCTGACCAGGATCTGCGCCAGTTCCTCGACCACACCCGTCAGACCATCAACAGCGCCGTGGCGCGGATGCCGACTCACCAGGAATTCGTCGATCACTATGCGCGCGCCAGCGACGAGATCTGGAACAAGCCCGCGATGCAGAAGGCATAATCGCGAACAGTTTCCCAGGCGAAAACCCATGGCCAAGAACGTACTGCTGAACAACGTCGAACACCGCGATCTTCGCGTCATCACACGTTATGCCGCCGAGTTCGGTGACAACGTGGCCACCGCCATGGTCGTTCCCACCGAGTTCAAGGACGTCCAGCGTGAGTACCCGATCTTCTTCCGGCAGGACGGTGAGACCGGCGAGTACACCGCCATCGTTTTGCTCGGACTGCAGAAAGACGAAAACCTGTTCCTGGACGCGAAGGGCTGGAACGCGAACTACGTGCCCGCCGTGATCGCGCGCGGCCCGTTCTTCATCGGATTCCAGCAGCAAAACGTCAACGGCCAGCAGCAACCCGTGCCCGTCGTGAATCTCGACGTGGATCATCCGCGGGTCAGCAAGACCGAAGGTGAGGCCCTGTTCCAGGAGAACGGCGCCAACTCCCGCTATCTCGAGCACGTCGCCAACACGCTGAATGGCATCGGCCGCGGGCTGGAGTTGTCGAAGCCCATGTTCGAGGCCTTCAAGGCCGCGGGTCTCATCGAGCCCGTAAAACTGGAAGTGCAGGTAAACGCCGAAGAGCGCTACAACCTCACCGGGCTGCACACCATCAATCGCGAAAAGCTGGCCGCACTCGATGCGGACACGCTCTTCGGATTACACCGCGCTGGCTACCTGGAGCCGGCCTATCTGGTGGTGTCTTCGCTGGCGAACGTGCAGCGGCTCATCGAGATGAAGAACCGCCGCCGCGTTCAGACTGAAACGGCGTCGTAGACCACCACTCGTTCCCAGAGATGCGAGCAGTCGGCGACGAACTGCTTGTGGATGGGGTGGTCCTGGTAGATTTTCTGGCCAGCCGTGTCGTCGAAGAACAGGATCTCGGACGCGCTGTAGCTGTTGTCGACGACATCCCGCTTTTCCGTGCTCGCCGGCACGCCGAAGTGCACGCCGCGCACCGACTCGATCTTCGCGAGCGTGCGCAGTCCCTTGAGCAATTTCTCGAGGTCCTCCTTCGAGTTCGGGTTCTTCAGCCAGAAGAACACGTGATGGACGAGCTTGGGATAGTGGCTCACGGCAGCGGCTCCAGCGGTAAGGGGAAGTGCGGTCGCAGCGGCAGTTGCCGCGGCAGTGGCGATGAATGTGCGTCGATCGGTCATGAGCCCAGCTCCGGTGTGATGGCCGAATGCGGAGTCGCGAGCCTCTCATAGGCCGTCTCCAGCTCCCGGCGGAATTTCTCATGCGCCATGAGCGCCGGCGCCAGCACCGATTCACACACGGCGAAACGTTCGAGGTCCGTGCGGGCGTCACCCGTGCAGGCGGCGCCGATCGCGGCGAGCCGCGCGGCGTCCGGGTCCACGATGGCGACATTCGCCTTGGCCTGCCGCACCACGAAACGCATCCACGCGGCGATGGGCATGACGAGCCGGTGAATCGGGCGGCCAGCGCGCAGGGCCTCCGTCAGCGTCGTAACGATGCGCACGGGCAGCTTCTTCGAACCATCCCAGGCAATCTGGCTCAGCAGGTGACGGATGCCGGGATTCCGGAAGCGCGCGAGCACTGCGGAGATGTAGTGTTCGACATCCAGCCCCGGGCTTTCGCCCAGGCTGGGTCCGAGGTCTTCCGTCATGAGGAGCTCGACGAACTGCGCCAACTGCTCGTCACGCATGGCATCGGCCACCGACTCGTGGCCACGCAGCGTCCCGATGTACGCGAGGGTGGAATGCGAGCCGTTGAGGATGCGCAGCTTCGCGCGGTCGTAGACGCTCACGTCCTTGGCCAATGTGACGCCGACGGACACCCAGTCGGCTTCGCGCATGGCGGGCACATCTTCCACCACCCACTGCGTGAACGGCTCGCGCTGGATGGGCCAGGCGTCCTCCAAGCCCGTGAGCTTGCGCGTGCGATCGCGCAGCGCCTCGTCCGTGGCCGGCGTGATGCTGTCCACCATGGTCCGCGGGCACACGACTTCATTCTCGATGTAGTGCGCCAGGTCCTTGTCCGACTGCGACGCGAACGCCGCCAGCGCGCGCTTCAGCACGCTGCCGTTGTCCGCCAGGTTGTCGCAGCTCAGTACCACGTACGGCGGCAGTCCCGCGATACGGCGGCGCTTCAAGCCTTCGACGATCCAGCCGATCGTGCTGCGGGGCTGACCCGGATTCTGCAGGTCGTGCGCGACGTCCGCGTTCGACAGATCGAGTTCGTTGCGGGCGTCGAGGCAATACCCCTTTTCGGTGACAGTGAGCGAGACGATGCGCGTGTCGCGCGACGTAAGCCGACTGAAGGCTGCGTCGGCATCGGTGGAGCCGACGAGCTGTTCGCGGATCGCGCCGATGATGCGCGCCCGCGGCGCTGCACCCAGTTCCACGAGCGTGTACAGGCCCTGCTGCGGCGTGAGCGCTTCACGCAACGTATTGCTCTTGAGCGACAGCGCCGAGATCGCCCAGCGCTTGTCCGAATGCAGCAACGTGTCGACGTAGAACGCCTGATGCGCGCGATGAAACGCGCCCGGACCGATGTGCACGATGCCGAAGCGTGTGGCCGCCCGGTCGTAAGTCGGCAGGATGGTGCCCGAGCGGGCTGAATGCAGGCTCGCCTCGGAGACGCGCGGCGGACTCATCAGGACCTCGTCTTCAGTCAGATCAATGGTTGTGGCGCGGCGTCTTCTTCGCAACGCCACGATACTTCACCGCCATCTCCATGACGGCGCCGCTGTCGAGTTGACCGACGGTGGAGCGATACAGCTCCTGCCAGGGCGTGGCGCTTTCGGGGATGGCCGGAATGCCATCCTTCTTGCGACGCGCGATCTCCTCGTCGCTGACGAGCATGTCACAAGTGCCGGCCGCGAGGTCGACGCGAATCCGGTCGCCCGTGCGCAGCCACGCGAGGCCGCCACCCGCGGCGCTTTCCGGCGAGCAGTTGAGGATCGAGGGACTGTCGGAGGTGCCCGACTGGCGGCCGTCGCCCAACGTCGGCAGGCTGGTGATGCCACGTTTGATGAGCGCATCCGGCGGCTGCATGTTCACCACCTCCGCTGAGCCAGGCCAGCCGAGCGGGCCCGAGCTGCGGATCACGAGGATGGTGTTCTCATCGATGCCCAGCGAGGGATCGTTGATGCGATCGTGGTAATCCGTCGAGCCGTCGAACACGACTGCGCGGCATTCGAAGACGTCGCCGGCGCCCAGGTAGCGCTTGCGGAATTCGGCGGAGATCACGCTCGTCTTCATGATCGCGAAGTCGAAGAGGTTTCCCTTCAGCACGAGGAAGCCGGCCTTTTCCTGCACGGGCTTTTCGTACGAAGTGATGACGTCCGCATCCACGGATCGCCGCCCCGCGACGTTCTCCGCGATGCTCCTGCCCGTGACGGTGAGTGCCTCGCCGTCTATCTTCCCGACGCGCAGCAGTTCGCTGAGCACGGCAGGCACGCCGCCGGCGCGATGAAACCGCTCGCCGAGATATTTGCCCGCCGGCTGCATGTTCACGATGAGCGGCAGATCGCGGCCGTACTTCATCCAGTCGTCGGGCGTGATGTCGATACCCGCATGGCGGGCCATCGCCACGAGGTGCGGTTGCGCGTTCGTCGAGCCACCGATGGCGGCGATCGCCGCGATCGCATTCAGGAAAGATTGACGCGTGAGGATCTTCGAAGGCTTCAGATCTTCATACGCCATGTCGACGATGCGCCGGCCGGTCTCATAGGAGATCTGACCGCGCTCGCGATAAGGCGCCGGAATGGCGGCGCATCCGGGCAACGACAGGCCCAGCACTTCGGCCACTGCGTTCATCGTCGAGGCCGTGCCCATGGTGTTGCAATGACCCACGGACGGCGCGGACGCCGCGGCCGCGTCGAGGAACTGCTTTTCGGTGATCTGCCCGGCCGCCAGCTTGCGGCGCGAACGCCAGATCACGGTGCCCGAGCCGACGAGATCGCCGTCGTGCCAGCCATCGAGCATGGGACCGCCGGAGAGCACGATGGCCGGGATATCGACGGTCGAGGCTGCCATGACCTGCGCGGGCGTGGTCTTGTCGCATCCCGTGGTCAGCACCACGGCGTCCAGCGGATAGCCGTGCAGGATTTCGACCAGACCCATGTAGGCGAGGTTGCGGTCGAGCGCGGCCGTCGGCCGGCGGCAATTCTCGAAGATGGGATGCAGCGGGAATTCCATGGGTACGCCGCCGGCGTCACGAATGCCTTCGCGCACACGCTTCACGGTCTCCATGTGGATCCGGTTGCAAGGCGTGAGGTCACCGCCCGTCTGCGCGATGCCGATGATCGGTTTGCCCGAGAGCAGTTCGTCGGCCGTCAGGCCGTAATTCATGAACCGCTCCAGATAGAGCGCCACCATGTCGAGATGTTTGGGGTCGTCGAACCAGTCGCGTGAGCGGAATCGGCGGGCAGGTCGTTCAGAGGCCATAGGAGATGACTCGCTGGGGAAGGCCGGGCACGTCGATGCGGGCGCGGAACAGGCCGCCAGCCAGCGGCTGCTGCTTGCGTTCCTCTGCGTTTAGCGCGACGTGCGCAGTGGTGATGTACAAGGTGCGAAGGTCGTCGCCGCCAAAGGCGGCCTTGGTCACGGCGGAGCAGGGCAGGCGCAGCGTCTGCAGCAACTCGCCCTTGGGTGAATAACGGCGAAGCCCCCAGCCGCCGAACACGCCGGTCCACAAGCAACCTTCCGCGTCGACGATCGGGCCATCCGGGTAGCCATCACCCGGTGCGAATCGCGTGAACACGCGCTTGTTCGACAAGGCGCCGGAGCGCGTGCGGTCGAAGGCATAGATGATCCCGGCAAGCGTGTCCGTGTGATACAGCGTCTGGCCGTCGGGACTTTCGGCCGGGCCGTTGGAGACCACGTACCCCGGGTCCCGCCGCACACAACCGTTCTCGTGAAGCTGGTACAGCGCGCCGCTGGGTTCTTCTTCGTTGTCATCCATCGACCCGAACCACAGAAAACCTTCCGAATCGACGAAGCCGTCGTTCAACCGGTTGTTCGGCGCGTGGGGCTCGACCACGTGCAACAGCGTGAAGTTGCCGGTCTCGGGATTGAACTTGTGCAGGCCGGTCTTGAGGCCGGCGATGTGGCTGCCCGAGGAGGTCGGCAGCAGGAAGCCGCAGCGCGCAGGCGCGGACCAAGTCTGCTTCTCGCCCGTCGCGGGATCGAATCGATGTATGGCGGGCGCCTTGATGTCCACGAACCAGATGGCCCGCTCGGTGGCCGACCACACCGGACCCTCACCGAGAATCGCCTCAACCGGCCATACACACTCGACGTCTGTCATGGCTCGATTGTCATTTCTAGCGGTAGCCGCCGTCCACCCAGTAATTGTGCGCCGTGCACATGCGTGCATCGTCGGAGGCGAGGAACAACACCATCGCGGTGACGTGGATGGGATCCACGCGCGACTTGAGGCACTGCTGAGCGAGGATCTTGGCTTCCTCTTCGGGCGTGTGCCACAGCTTCATCTGGCGCGCCGTACGGATCGCGCCGGGGACCACGCAGTTCACGCGGATGTTGGACTCGCCGAGCTCGCGCGCGAGCGCGCGAGTGAGTCCTTCGATTCCGGCCTTCGAGGTTTCGTATACCGACAGCTCTGGGATGGCAGAGTGCCAGGAAACCGAGCCCAGGTTGATGATCGAGCCGCCACCCGCTTTCTTCATACCCGGCACCACACACTGCGTGGCGAAGAACAGGTGCCTGAGGTTCACCGCGATGCGCTGCTCCCAGTAGGCCAGCGTCACGTCTTCGAAGCGGTGACGGTCATCATTCGCGGCGTTGTTGACCAGCACCGACACCGGGCCCGCCTGGGCCTCGATGTCGGTCAGCGTCTTCTGCAAGGCTGCGGTGTCGGTGACATCGCAATGAACGAACTGCACACCATTGCCGAGGCGCGTGGCCAGCGCCTGCGATTCGGTTCTCGCGACATCGAGGAAGAACACGCGAGCCTTCTGCCGCGCGAATCCTTCCACCATCACTTCGCCGATGCCGGAGCCGCCGCCCGTGATGACGACAGTCTTGCCGGCGAGGGATGGATAAACAGCGCGCGTCATGTCTTCCTTCGAGGAGCCTTGGGATCAGGCCCAGGTGTAGCTGGTCTTGACCTGCGTGTAGAACTCGACGGCCGCGAAGCCCTGCTCGCGCGGGCCGAAGCTCGACTTGCGCGTGCCGCCGAACGGCACGTGGTAGTCGACGCCCGCGGTGGGCAGGTTGGTCATCGTCATGCCCGCGCGCACGTTGCGCACGAAGTGACGCGCATACTTGAGCGAGCTCGTCATGATGCCGGCCGAGAGGCCGAACTCGCCGGCGTTGGCTACGGCCAGCGCTTCGTCGTAGTCCTTCACTCGAACGGTCGACGCCACGGGGCCGAACACTTCTTCGCAGTTGATGCGCATGTCCTGCTTAGTGTCGACGATCAGGGCCGGCGCGACGTAGTAGCCAGGAGTCGCAAGCTTGAGCGCATCTCCGCCCACGAGTTTGCGGCCACCTTCCTTGGTCGCGATGTCGATATAGGACAGAGTGGTCTCGAGCTGCGCGTCGCTTGCGAGCGGGCCCATCTGCGAGTCGGCAGCGAGGGCATCGCCCACCTTGAGCGCCTTCACGCGAGCGGCGAGAGCCTCGACGAACTTGTCGTGGATGTTCTGCGTGACGATGATGCGGCTCGACGCCGTGCAGCGTTGGCCCGTGGCGAAGAACGCGCCATCGAGCGCGCACTGCACCGCGCGATCCAGATCGCAGTCGTCGAGCACGACGAGCGGGTTCTTGCCGCCCATCTCGAGCTGCACGCGGGCGTTGTGCGAGAAAGCGGCCTTCGCCACCGTCGCACCGGTGCTCTGGCCGCCCGTGAAGGACACGCCGGCAACATCGGGATGTTCCACGAGCGCGCCGCCCATGGAGCCACCGCCGAGGATCAGGTTGAACACGCCTTTGGGGAAGCCGGCTTCGTGGATGATTTCCGTGAGCGCGTGCGCCGTCGCCGGCGTCAGCGACGCGGGCTTCATCACCACGGTGTTGCCGAAGGCCAGGGCGGGCGCAGCCTTCCAGGCCGGAATAGCGATCGGGAAGTTCCAGGGCGTGATCAGACCGAACACGCCGAGCGGCTCGCGATAGGTCTCCACCGCCACGCCCGGGCGCGTGGAGTCGACCGTGACGCCGTGACGGCGCAGGGCCTCGCCCGCCATGAACTTGAAGATGCGCGCGGCGCGCATGACTTCGCCTTTGCCTTCCGGCAGCGTTTTGCCTTCCTCGCGCGACAGCAGGCGTCCGAGATCGTCGGCACGCGCCATGATCAGCGAGCCCACCTTGTCGAGGAGGTCGGAGCGGACTTCGGGGCTGGAGTTGGCCCAGGCCGGGAAGGCCGCCTTCGCAGCCGCCACCGCGGCGTTCACGGTGCTCTTATCGCCACCCGGCACCGTTGCGACGATGTCGCCGGTGTTCGAAGGATTGAGGCTGTCGGAAGCGGCGGCGCCCGCCACCCATTGCCCATCGATGTAATGGGAGAGTTGTTTCGTGCTCACGTGATATCCGTTCAGGTATGGAGAAGGCCACGGCGCGCGAGGTTGCGCATCAGGTCCGCGATACCGTGAGACCACGTGGGGGCCTTATCACACGTGGTTACCTTGTTTTCTAACACACCCAGCTTTTCACTGGACACCCGGACGACATCACCACTCTTGTGGGTGAATCCCTGTCCCGCAGCGCCGCGGTCGACGATCGGCGCGAACATGGTGCCGAGGAACAGCGCGAATCCATCGGGATACGCGTGGTGTTTGCAGATGGTCTGTCCCACGAGCTCCGTGGGATCGCGGCTGATCTGGTCCATCGAGCTCTGGCCTTCGAGCCTGAAGCCCTCTTCGCCGGTGATCTCGAGTTTCACGACGGCGTTGCGCACGTCGTCGAGCGTGTACTCGCCATCGAACATGCGGATGAAGGGGCCGACGGCGCAGGACGCGTTGTTGTCCTTGGCCTTGCCTAACAACAATGCGCTGCGGCCCTCGATGTCGCGCAGGTTGACGTCGTTACCCAGCGTGGCGCCGAGGATCCGGCCGGCGCTATCTACCGCGAGCACGATCTCGGGCTCGGGATTGTTCCAGGCCGAATCGGAACGCACGCCGATCCAGTCGCCCCAGCCCATGGAGGAGAGCGTGGGCGCCTTGGTGAAGATCTCGGCGTCGGGCCCGATGGCCACTTCGAGGTACTGCGACCAGAGGCCGTCCGCGATCAGCGCAGCCTTGAGCTTTTTCGCCTGCTCGGAGCCCGGCTTCACGGAACGGATGTCGGTGCCGATGCGCTCACGCAGGCTGTCGCGCAGGCTCTGCGCCTTGCTCGCGTCGCCGCGGCAACGCTCTTCGATCACGCGCTCCATCGCGGAGATCGCGAACGTGACACCACTGGCCTTGATGCATTGCAAGTCGAAAGGCGAGAGCAGGCGCACTTCCTTCGCTGCAGCGCCTTCACCATGGGTGAAGGCCGGCGTGAGCCCGAAGGATTCGAGCGGGCCGAGGTCCTGGCCGTCGGGCACCGTGCCGTTCCACGCGTTCAACAGTTGCGACACCGTGGGTGCGTGGCGCGACACATCGCGCACGCGGCCTTCCACCACGACGATGGGCGTCGGGCCCTCGCGCGTCTGCAGACGCCCCACGAGGATCGCATTACGCCAGTCGGATGGAAGGTGCGTGAGCATGAGCGGTCAGGCCTTTTTCCAGAGTTTCTGCATGTCTTCGAGCGACACGCCCTTGCTCTCCGGAACCATCTTCCAGACGAACAGCGCGGCGAGCAGGCTGAAGCCGCCGTAGAGCCAGTACGCGAAGCCGTGGTTGAACGCGGCGTTCAGGGCGGAGTTTCCATCCATGATGTTGAACGTCACCGTCACCACCCAGTTCATGAACCACTGCGCCGCCACGGCGATGGCCATGGCCTTGTCGCGGATGGAGTTCGGGAAGATCTCGGCGAGCATCACCCAGACTACCGGGCCCCAGGACAGCGAGAAACCAGCGATGTACACGCACACCGTGATGAGCGCGACCAGCGCCACGGAGCCCGCATTGAACAGGAAGCCGAGCGTGATCATCGCCACGGCCATGATGAGCGCGCCCAGGATGAGCAGGGGCTTGCGGCCCCACTTGTCCACGGTGACGGTCGCGATGAGCGTGAACACCACCATCACGATGCCCATGATGACGGTGCTGGCGAACGAAGCGTCGCCCTTGAAGCCCATGTTGTCGAACATCTGCGGGCCGTAATAGAGCACGGCATTGATGCCGACGAGCTGCTGGAAGGCCGACAGGAGGATGCCGACGACGAGCACGAGTCCGCCATACGAGAACAGCTTGCCTGCCGTCTCCTTGAGCGAGGCGTCGATCTCCGCCAGGACGATCTTGGCTTCTTGCTCGTTGGCAAGCTTGGTGAGGACTTCCTTCGCCTTTTCGTGCTTGCCCTTGAGCATCAGGCCGCGCGGCGTCTCCGGGACGAAGAGCAGCAGCAACACGAAAATGCCCGCGGGAATCGCGCAGCAGGCCAGCATCCAGCGCCAGCCCTGATCGTGCACCCAGTTCGGGTCGCCATCGCCGCCGAACTTCTTGATGAAGTAGTTCACGAAGTACGAGATCGTGATGCCGCTGACGATCGCGATCTGCTGATAGGTGACCAGCGCGCCGCGCTTGGACGGCGGGGCGATCTCGGCGATGTACATGGGCGCGAGCATCGAGGCCAGACCGATGCCGATTCCGCCGAACAGACGGTGGCCGATGAAATTGGTGATGGGTTCACCGAAGGCGACATAGGGCGCGTCTTCGAAGAACAGGTTCAGGAACCAGATCAGCGCGTTGATGAGCGGCGTGAGGGCGGTGCCGATGCTGCCGATGGCCGACTCCGGCCAGGCGGAACCGAGGGACGACACGAAGAACAACACGCCTGCAACGATGAGACCGCCGCGGCGGCCCAGGTAGTGCGCAATCAGACCGCCAATGGCGCCGCCGATGAGACAGCCCCACAACGCGCCTGCGATCGTGAAGCCTTCGAGACTGAGCCGGGCTTCTTCGCCGAGGCCCAGC
>JBKPPO010000354.1:0-13482 GCA_046733635.1 Pseudomonadota bacterium
GATCGAGTTCGGCATGGACGGCACGATCCAGAGCATCAACGAGAACTTCGCCCGCTCGATGGGATATTCGAAGGACGAAGTGGTGGGCAAACACCACAGCACTTTGTGCGAAGGCCAGTACGCCACGAGCTCCGAGTACCGGGCGATGTGGGCCAAGCTGAATCGCGGCGAGTATGACGTCGGCGTGTTCAAGCGCATCGCCAAGGGCGGCCGCGAAGTCTGGCTGCAGGCGTCGTACAACCCGATCACCGATGTGAACGGCAAACTCTTCAAGGTGGTGAAGTACGCCACCGACGTGACCGAACAGACCGTCAAGAATGCGGACTTCGCGGGCCAGCTCGCGGCGATCAGCAAGGCGCAGGTCATCGTCGAGTGTGATCTCGACGGCACGGTGCGCAAGGTCAATGACAACTTCGCGCGCGTCATGGGTTACAGCGAGAGCGAAGTCGTCGGCCGTCACCACAGCATGTTCGTGGCTGCGGACGTCTCGGGTTCCGCGGACTACCGCAACATGTGGGCGAAATTCGCTCGCGGCGAAGCCGAGTTCGGCAACTACAAGTCCGTGGCCAAGGGCGGTCGCGAAGTCTGGCTGCAGGCTTCCTTCAATCCGATCGCCGATGCGAACGGCAGGCCGTTCAAGGTCGTGAAGTACGCGAGTGACGTCACGCCGGCGCAGCAGGCGCAGGCCATGCTGCAGCTCTCCGTGGCGCAGACGCAGGACGCGGTCAAACACGCCGCCGATGGCGACCTCACCAAGCGCATTCCGATCGAAGGCAAGACCGGCGATCTCGAGCAGCTCTGCCGCGGCGTGAATTCGCTGCTGGAGTCCACGGCGGACCTCGTGAAGCAGGTCAAGACCGCCACCGGTGAAGTGCAGCAGGGCGCCGAGGAGATCTCCAAGGGCAACACCAACCTCTCGCAGCGCACGGAAGAGCAGGCGTCGAGCCTCGAAGAGACCGCTTCTTCGATGGAAGAGATGACCTCGACCGTGAAGCAGACCGCCGACAACGCCGGTCAGGCCAACCAGCTCGCGATGGCTGCGCGCCAGCAGGCCGAGAAGGGTGGTTCGGTGGTGGGCGCCGCCGTCACCGCGATGAGCGGCATCAACGCCGCGAGCAAGAAGATCGCCGACATCATCGGCGTCATCGACGAGATCGCGTTCCAGACCAACCTCCTGGCGCTCAACGCCGCGGTCGAAGCCGCGCGCGCCGGCGAACAGGGCCGCGGCTTCGCCGTGGTCGCGACCGAAGTCCGCAACCTGGCCGGCCGCTCCGCGACCGCCGCGAAGGAGATCAAGACGCTGATCCAGGACAGCGTGGCGCGCGTCGACGAAGGCAGCAAGCTGGTCGACGAATCGGGCCGCACGCTGGAGGAAATCGTCAACGCGGTCAAGAAGGTGACGGACATCGTCGCCGAGATCGCCGCCGCCTCGCGCGAGCAGTCGAGCGGCATCGAACAGGTCAACAGGGCCGTGATGCAGATGGACACCACGACGCAGCAGAACGCCGCGCTCGTGGAAGAAGCCGCGGCGGCCAGCCAGGCCATCGTCGAGCAGGCGCAGGCCCTCAACAGCCTGGTGTCCCGCTACGACGTGGGTGATGGCGGCGCGGTCGTCACACGCGGATCGGCGCCAGCCGAGCGGCGTGGCAAGGATCGTCCGTGGAGCAACAACAAGGCGACGGTTAGAAAGCCCGTGACTGTTTCCGCCCCGGCCCGCAAGGCCGCGGGTGGTGACGGCGCGGAATGGTCTGAATTCTGAGGGTGGTTAGACAAATGAACATGGCGAACTTCAAGGTGGGTACACGTCTGGCGGTGGGTTTCGGCCTGCTGCTCGTGGCGTGCGGCGCAATCGGACTCATCGGCGTCTCCAAGATGGCGGAGCTAGATGCGGGCATGCAGGAGATCGCGACGAACGACTGGAAACAGGTTCGCCTGATCAACACGGTCGAGAAGAATCTGCGAATCAATGCGGCGAATACCGCCGAGTTGCTGATCGCCGATGAACTCGAGCGCGACATCATCATTTCCGACATCGATTCGAATCGCAAGGCCGCGACTGAGGCGCTCGAAGCGCTGGGTGCGCTCCTGGTCGAGGATGACACCAAGGCGCAGCTCGCCACGATCGTCGAGAAGCGTGAAGCGCAGGTGGCCTCGCTCAAGAAGGTCCAGGAGCTGGCTGGCGATCCGGCGCGTCACAACTCCGCGGTCAATGTCTATCAGACCGAAACCCAGCAGTTGATCAAGGCCACCCTGGGCGAGATCGAGAAGATGGTCACGCTGCTCGCCGAAGACTTCGAAGAAGCCGCGATTGAATCCGGCAACGACTACGACACCGGCCGCAACCTGGTGTTCATCATCCTGGGTTCGGCGCTGGCCGCCGGCATCGCGCTCGCGATCTTCCTGGCGCGCAGCATCGTGCGTCCCCTTGGCAATGCCGTGCAGGTGGCCGACGCCATCAAGGGCGGCAAGCTCAACAACCAGATCGAAGTGGAAGGAACGGACGAACCGAGCCAGCTGCTGTCGTCCCTCGACGCCATGCAGATGGAACTCAAGTCGCGCGATGAGAAGGACGCGGACTTCCGCGGCCAGATCGGCGCCATCAACCGTGCCCAGGCCGTCATTGAGTTCTCGATGGACGGCACCGTTCGCAACGTCAACGACAACTTCGCCACCGTCATGGGTTATTCGCACGACGAGGTGGTGGGCAAACACCACAGCACGCTCTGCGAAAGCGGCTACGCGTCGAGCCCCGAGTACCGCGCGCTGTGGGCCAAGCTCAACCGCGGCGAATACGAAGTGGGCACGTACAAGCGCATCGGCAAGGGTGGGCGCGAGGTCTGGATCCAAGCCTCGTATAACCCGATCGCCGACATCAGCGGCAAGTTCGTCAAGGTGGTCAAGTACGCCACCGACGTCACCGAGCAGATGGTGAAGAACGCCGACTTCGCCGGCCAGCTCTCGGCCATCGGCAAGTCTCAGGCCATTACCGAGTTCGACATGGACGGCACGGTGCGCAAGGTCAACGACAACTTCTCGAAGGTCATGGGTTATTCCTCTTCGGAAGTCGTGGGCCGTCACCACAACATGTTCACGGACGCGGCGACGTCCAACAGCGCCGAATACCGCGCGCTCTGGTCGAAGCTCGCGCGTGGCGAAGCCGAACTCGGCAACTACAAGCGCGTCGCCAAGGGCGGCCGCGAAGTGTGGTTGCAGTCTTCGTACAACCCCATTCCGGATGCCAATGGCAAGCCGTTCAAGGTGGTCGAGTATGCGAGCGACGTGACGCCGAACATGCAGGCGCAGCAGATGCTCCAGCTTGCGGTTCACCAGACGCAGGAGACCGTCAAGGCTGCCACCGACGGCGATCTCACACGCCGCATCCCGACCGAAGGCAAGACGGGAGATCTCGAGGTGTTGTGCCGCGGCGTGAACTCGCTGCTCGAAGCCACCGCGGATCTCGTCAAACGCGTCAAGAACTCCACGGGTGAAGTGCAACAGGGCGCCGAGGAAATTTCCAAGGGCAACACCAACCTCTCGCAGCGCACGGAAGAACAGGCGTCGAGCCTCGAAGAGACCGCCTCTTCGATGGAAGAGATGACTTCGACCGTGAAGCAGACCGCCGACAACGCCGGTCAGGCCAACCAGCTCGCGATGGCTGCGCGCCAGCAGGCCGAGAAGGGTGGTCACGTCGTGGGCGCCGCCGTCACCGCGATGAGCGGGATCAACGCCGCCAGCAAGAAGATCGCCGACATCATCGGCGTCATCGACGAGATCGCGTTCCAGACCAACCTGCTCGCCCTCAATGCCGCGGTGGAAGCCGCGCGCGCCGGTGAACAGGGCCGTGGCTTCGCGGTGGTGGCGACCGAAGTGCGCAACCTCGCGGGTCGCTCCGCGACGGCGGCCAAAGAGATAAAGACGCTCATCCAGGACAGCGTGGCGCGCGTCGAAGAGGGCAGCAAGCTCGTCGACGAGTCGGGTCAGACGCTCGAAGAGATCGTGAACTCGGTGAAGAAGGTGACGGACATCGTCGCCGAGATCGCCGCGGCCTCACGCGAACAGTCGAGCGGCATCGAACAGGTCAACAAGGCCGTGATGCAGATGGACACCACGACGCAGCAGAACGCCGCGCTCGTGGAGGAAGCCGCGGCGGCGAGCCAGGCCATCGTCGAGCAGGCGCAGGCGCTCAACAGCCTCGTGTCGCGTTACAACGTCGGCGACGGCCGCTCGTCGGGCAGCGCGCTCGAGCAGCGCGCCGATCGCATCCTGTCGGCCAAGCCGGCGCCGGCGGCGGCGCGCAAGCCCGCTGCCGCTGCATCTCCCGCGCCGGCCCGCAAAGCCGTGAGCGGCGACAGCGCCGAGTGGAGCGAGTTCTAGTCCATGACGAGTCTGCACACCTCGGCCAGGCACGCAGTCCGTGCATCGTGGTTCTTCACGATGCTGGCGGCGTTTGCGCCTGCCGCGGGTGCGCAGGAAAGCGAAGAGGGACCTTCGTTTTCGCTGAGCGCCGCTTACACGGGCGACCTGCGTCGTAACACCACCGGCGGTCTCGCCGTGGGCACGGCTTACACGGACGCGGTGGATCTCGGCCTGGTCTGGGTCAACGATGGCTTGTTCCCGGGCGCCCGCATGACGACGAATCTCTCGGTCATGCATCTCGCGGGCAAAGGCATCACGGAGCACTACCTCGGCGATCTGCAGGGCGTGAACAATATCGAAGGTCCGCACGGCTGGAAGCTGTACGAGTCCTGGGTGGAGTTCGGTTTCGGCGGCAGCAGCAGCACGCTGCGGGCCGGCGTCATGGATCTCAACGCCGAGTTCGATACGCCGGTGACGCAGGGCATCTTCACCTCGTCGCCCTTCGGCATCGGGACGGAGTTTTCGCAGACCGGCCTCAATGGTCCGGTGTGCTGGCCGACCACGGGTCTCGGCATTCGCGCTGCCGGCGATTTCAGCGAGTCGGTTCACTGGCGCATCGGCGCCTACGATGGTTCGCCGGGTCACGACGACAACTCGTTCATGAGCACGCAGGTGTCGGGTGACGAGGGCGCGCTGATCGCGGGCGAGATCGAATACCGCTCGGAGCGCGTGCACAAACTTGCGTTCGGCATGTGGTCGTACACCACGGCGTTCGAACGCCTGGATGCGCCGATCACGGGCCGTGCCGGCGAGCAGCACGGCAACAGCGGCTTCTATGCGCATTTCGACACGCGCCTCGGCTCCGCCGGCATCGTCGACTTCGACGCCGCCCTGCGCGCGGGTACCGCGGAGGCGCGCTTCAATCCCGTGGATCGCTTCGCGAGCGCGGCGGTGACCGCCACGCATCTCTTCGAATCCCGCCCCGGCGACACGCTGGGGATCGGCGTGGCCTGGGCCCACCTGGGCGACGACTATCTATCCCTGCGTTCGTTCGAGGGCCAGCCGGCCTCGACGGCTGAGACCACCTTCGAACTCGTCTATCGCGCCGAAGTCACGCCCTGGCTCTCGCTGCTGCCCAACCTGCAGTTCGTGAGCGATCCGGGCGCTGATCCTTCCCTCGATGACGCCTGGGTCGCCGGCATCCGATTCGAACTCGCTCGCGAGCGGACCTGGGGACTGAACGCGCGCCGCACGCCGGCCGTGGACGAGTCTTACGCCAGCAAATAACGGCAAACAACCCACATGAACAACCTCATCACCAGACTTTCGCTGCGGGGCAAGTTCCTGCTCATTGCCATCGCGATGCTGGTGCCCATCAGCGTGTTGTCGCTGATCTCGGCCCGCCTGGAGCTCGAGAAGATCGGCGTGGCGCGCCACGAGGACGAAGGCCTCGACTGGGCCTCGGAGCTCATCGCCATCGCGGCCAATCTGTCGGAGTACCGAGAGCACGCGATCGCCGTGGCCGGTGGTGCGGAAAACGAACGCGCCGAGATGCTCGAGCACGGCGGCCTGATCGCCGCGGCCGCGGACAAGCTCGACGCGCTGGTCGCCGAGGGCAATGAAGAATTCACGCAGGCGTCGGCCTGGCCGGAACTCGCGCCGCGAGTGCGCGAGGCCCTTCAAGGCGAGGGCACCTCCGCCAAACAATTGCGCGCGGGTCCCGCTCTCATCGCCGACCTGCACCAGAGTGTGCTCATGGTGGCGGAGAAGTCCGAACTCATCCTCGACCCGGGCGCCGATACGTTCCCTTTGATGTTCAGTTCGCTGTTCGACCTGCCCAAGGGTGTCGAGGCGCTGGCGAGCGCACGCCGCGCCATGGATCTCATCGGCAGCGGCGACGACAGCCTCACGAATCACACGCAGCTCGCGGCGGAAGCCGCGGACGCGCGCATCCGGCTCAACAGCGCGATGCATTTTCTGACGGACAACTACGCGCGCAATCGCACGATCGAGTCGAAGATTCCCGCGATGGCGCAGGACCTCGAGAAGAAGGTGAGCGCCGCGTTCACCGCCATCACCGATGGCGGCAAGGACGGCGTGGATGGCGCCGAAGCGCGCAAGATGTCGGGCGACATCGAACTACTGACCGAAGAGCTCTCCGAGCTGCGCACGATCGCGAACGACGAACTCTCCGACCTGCTCACGGCGCGGGCGCGTCACAGCCAGATGATCCTCGCGGCCGAAGGCGCCATGGTGCTGGTGTTCGTGCTCGCCGCGTTCTGGGTGCAGCGCCGCGTCACGGGTTACATCGGCAGCAAGCTCGACACCGCCAACGCCGTGTTCGCCAAACTGCAGCAGGGCCAGTTCGACAGCGTCATCGGCGATCAGCCCGGCGACGAACTCGGCTCGCTATTGCTCGCAATCGACCGCATGCAAACCGGTCTCGCGCATCGCGTGGAGACTGACCGTCAGGCCTCCGTGGCGGATCGGGCGCGGGCGGTGGCCGGCGAACGCATCAAGCAGGCGCTGGATGCCTCTTCGGTCAACGTCGTCGTCGCCGACGAACGCGACGAGATCATCTATCTGAACCCGGCCGCGCAGAAACTCATGCACGCCGCGCAGTCGGACTTTAGGCAGATGCAACCGCGATTCGACGTGAGCCGCCTCGTCGGCTCGAACCTCGGCGTGTTGTTCCCCGAGGGCTCACGCAAGCAGGCCACCGCACAGTTCTCGGCGGGCGCCCGCACGTTGCAGACCATCACGAGCGCCATCGTCGATACCCACGGCCGCCGCATCGGCACCGTGGTGGAGTGGCAGGACCGGACCCAGGAGGTCGCGGCCGAGAAGGAAATCGGCGGCCTCGTGTCCGCGGTGGCCGAAGGAAAACTCGATCAGCGCATCTCGCTCAACGGCAAGTCCGGCTTCTTCGAGGTGCTGGCCCGCGGTCTCAACGGCGTGGTCGGCACCGTGAGCGACGTGGTGTCCGAGACCCGCCGCCTGGTCCAGAGCGCCAACGACGGAGATCTCACGCGCCGCATGGAGCTCGACGGAAAACCCGGGCTGTTCGTCTCGATCGGCTCGGGCGTGAATTCATTGGTGCACAACATGGCGAATGTCGTGACCGAAGTGAAACACAGGGCGACCGAGGTGCAGGCCGGCGCGGAGGAGATCTCGCGAGGCAACCTGAATCTCTCGCAGCGCACGGAAGAACAGGCGTCGAGCCTCGAAGAGACCGCTTCTTCGATGGAAGAGATGACCTCGACCGTGAAGCAGACCGCGGACAACGCCGGTCAGGCCAACCAGCTCGCGATGGCCGCGCGCCAGCAGGCGGAGAAGGGCGGCGTGGTGGTGAACAACGCGGTGGCCGCGATGGGCGGCATCAACGCCGCGAGCAAGAAGATCGCCGACATCATCGGCGTCATCGACGAGATCGCGTTCCAGACCAACCTGCTCGCCCTCAATGCCGCGGTGGAAGCCGCGCGCGCCGGTGAACAGGGCCGCGGCTTCGCCGTCGTGGCAACCGAAGTCCGCAACCTCGCCGGTCGCTCGGCGACGGCGGCGAAAGAGATCAAGACGCTCATCCAGGACAGCGTGTCCAAGGTGGAAGAGGGCAGCAAGCTCGTGGACGAATCGGGCCGCACGCTCGAAGAGATCGTGAACTCGGTGAAGAAGGTGACGGACATCGTCGCCGAGATCGCCGCCGCGTCGCGCGAGCAGTCGAGCGGCATCGAGCAGGTCAACAAGGCCATCATGCAGATGGACGCGAACACGCAGCAGAACGCCGCGCTGGTCGAGCAGGCCGCTGCGGCCAGCCAGGCCATCGTCGAACAAACACAGTCTTTGTCTTCATTGGTAGATCGTTATCGCATCGCCGGCGCGGCCGGAATCCGCGCGACGCAGGTGAACGACGATTCAGGCACTCACTCCGCGGCCGCCTGAGCCGCTGTTACATGCAGAGGATCGCATGTTGAACTTTCTAGGACGAAAAGCCGAAACCGCCGACACCGGCGCCGCCGCGGCCAATGCCCGCATCAAGGCCGCGCTCGACAACGTAACGGCCAACGTCATGCTGGCCGATGCCGATCTCAACATCATCTATCTCAACAAGACCGTCGAGGCGATGTTCCGCGCTGCCGAGCACGATATCCGCAAGGACCTGCCGCGTTTCAACGCGAGCACACTGTTGGGCACGAACATCGACGGCTTCCACAAGAACCCGGCGCACCAGCGCGGCTTGCTCGCGGGGTTGTCGAAGACCTTCGAATCGCGGCTCAAGCTGGGTGGACGCACCTTCCGCATCATCGCGAACCCCGTGCACGACGAGCGCGGCGGGCGCGTGGGCACCGTGGTGGAGTGGGCCGACCTCACCGATCAGCTCCGTCGCGAAGCCGAAGACAAGGCGCGCGCGGAGGCCGATGCGCGCCAGGCCGCGGAAGCCATGCGCATCAAGACCGCGCTCGACAATGTGTCGGGCAACGTCATGCTGGCCGACGCCGGCAACAACATCATCTATCTGAACAACGCCACGCTGGGCATGTTCCGCGCGGCCGCGAACGACATCCGGCGCGATCTGCCGAGCTTCGATGCGGACCGCCTGCTGGGCGCGAACATCGACGTGTTCCATCGCAACCCCGTGCACCAGCAGCGACTGCTCTCGGAGCTGCGCTCCACGTTCGATTCCAATCTCAAGGTGGGCGGACGCACGTTCCGCATCATCGCGAACCCCGTGCTCGACGCCTCGGGCCAGCGATTGGGAACGGTGGTCGAGTGGGTGGATCGCACCCAGGAACTCGCCGTGCAGGAAGAAGTGCAGAGCATCGTCAAGGCCGCGGCCGACGGCGATCTGACGCGACGCATCTCGGAAGCGGGCAAGGCGGGCTTCTTCAAGACGCTCGCGGGTGGCATCAACGGCCTCGTCGAGAACGTGGTCGAGCTGGTCAAGCAGATCAAGGGCGCCGTCGCGCAGGTCCAGACCGGCGCGGAAGAGATCTCGAAGGGCAACACCAACCTCTCGCAGCGTACGGAAGAACAGGCGTCGAGCCTCGAAGAGACCGCCTCTTCGATGGAGGAGATGACCTCGACCGTGAAGCAGACCGCCGACAACGCCGGTCAGGCCAACCAGCTCGCCATGGCCGCGCGCCAGCAGGCGGAGAAGGGCGGTCAGGTCGTGGGCTCGGCCGTGCAGGCCATGAGCGGCATCAATGCCGCGAGCAAGAAGATCGCCGACATCATCGGCGTCATCGACGAGATCGCGTTCCAGACCAATCTGCTCGCGCTCAACGCGGCCGTGGAAGCGGCGCGCGCGGGTGAGCAGGGCCGTGGCTTCGCGGTGGTGGCGACGGAAGTGCGCAACCTGGCCGGTCGGTCGGCGACCGCGGCGAAGGAGATCAAGGCGCTCATCCAGGACAGCGTCGCGCGTGTCGAAGAGGGCAGCAAACTCGTCGACGAATCCGGCAAGACTTTGGAGGACATCGTCGGCGCCGTGAAGAAGGTGACTGACATCGTCGCCGAGATCGCTGCGGCCTCGCGTGAGCAGTCGAGCGGTATCGAACAGGTCAACAAGGCCGTGATGCAGATGGACACCACCACGCAGCAGAACGCGGCGTTGGTCGAGCAGGCGTCCGCGGCGAGCCAGGCCATCGTCGAACAGGCGCAGGCGCTCAACAGCATGATCGCGCGCTACGACGTGGGTGATGGCGGTGCGCCGGTGCGTAGCTCCATCTCGAGCGGCCCGCGCGCCGTGCGTCCGGCAGCCGCCGCGCGCCCATCGGTCAAACCCGTTCCCGTCAAATCCGCGCCGGCCCGCTCCGGCGGCGGCAACAGTTCCGAATGGTCCGAGTTCTGAGGTCACCGTAATCATGCAGGCAGCCATGGCAGTTTCCACCACCGACGCGGCGGACTCCGCGGGGTTCGCGCAGTTCCTCACGTTCGTCTGCGCGGGTGAGGAGTACGGCGTCGCCATCCTCTGCGTGCAGGAGATCAAGGGCTGGGACGGCGTGACGCGTGTGCCCTACGCACCCAACTACCTGCTGGGTGTCATGAACCTGCGCGGCGTGATCGTGCCGGTGATCGACCTGCGCACGCGCTTCGGCCTCCCGGCGCGTCCGGCGGACAGCTCGAGCGTGGTCATCGTGGTGCGCGTGCACACGGACCACGGCGAAAAGACGGCGGGCATCGTCGTCGACGCCGTCTCCGAGGTCTACAGCGTGGCGCCGGACAACATCAAGCCCACGCCGGATCTCGGCACTTCGACGGAGCGCGCCTGTGTTCACAGCCTCGCGAGCATCGACGAGAAGATGGTCATGCTGCTCGACATCGACAAGCTCGTGACCTCCTGCATCGAGGCCGCCGAGCCCGCGAGTATCGCGCGCGCATGAGCTCCGAGATGGCCAACGCGGGCTCCGCGCTGGGCAACGATTTCACGTTGTCGCAGGCCGAGTTCGACCGGATCCGCGCGCTCGTGCGCGAGCACACCGGCATTTCGCTGGCCGAAACCAAGCGGCAGCTCGTCTATGGGCGTCTCGCGCGCCGCCTGCGTGCGCTCAAGATGGAGTCGTTCTCGCAGTACATCAAACTGCTGGAGCAGGGCGAGGCGGAAGAACTCGAGGAGTTCACGAACGCCGTCACCACCAATCTCACTTCGTTCTTCCGCGAGCCGCATCACTTCGACTATCTCGCGCAGGAGATGTTGCCCGGCGCCGTGAGCCGTGCCGCGGGGACTCGCCGGCTGCGACTCTGGTGTTGTGCCGCATCCACCGGCGAAGAGCCGTACTCCATCGCGATGGTGCTGCGCGAGGCGCAGTCGCTGCTCGCGGGTTACGACGTGAAACTGCTGGCGACGGACCTGGATTCCAACGTGCTGGCGCACGGACGTGCGGGCCTCTACAGCCGTGATCGCTTCAACGCGATGCCCGCGAAGCGCCTCGAGCGGTTCTTCGAGGAAACCGGCGACGGCAAGCTCAGCGCCACTGACGAGATCCGCAACCTCATCACGTTCAAGCAGCTGAATCTCATGCACGAGTGGCCGATGAAAGGGCCGTTCGACGCGATCTTCTGCCGCAACGTGATCATCTATTTCGACAAGGACACGCAACGCGTGTTGTTCGAGCGCATGGCCGCGCTGCAACGCCCGGGCGATTTCCTGTTCCTCGGCCATTCGGAGAGCCTGTATCGCGTGAGCGATCGCTACGAGCTCATCGGCCGGACCATCTACCGCAGACTGGCAGACTGAATCATGGCGAAGAAGATACGGGTTCTCATCGTCGACGACTCCGCGCTGGTGCGCCAGATCCTCATGGAGATCATGAAGCGCACGAGCGACATCGAAGTGGTGGGCACGGCCAGCGATCCGTTCCTTGCTCGTGAACGCATCAAGGAACTCAATCCCGACGTGCTGACGCTGGATGTCGAGATGCCGCGCATGGACGGACTCACGTTCCTCTCGAATCTCATGCGGCTGCGTCCCATGCCGGTGGTGATGGTGTCGTCGCTCACCGAACGCGGCGCGGAGACCACGTTCAAGGCGCTGGAACTCGGCGCCGTGGATTTCGTGTCCAAACCCAAGGTGGACGTGGCGGGGACGCTCGAGGACTTCGGCCAGGAGATCCTGTCGAAGATCCGCATGGCGGCCGGCGCGCGTGTCGTCGCGCGGTCCGGCGGCGTCTCGCCGGTGCCGCCCAAACATTCCGCCGATGCCATCCTGCCGGCGTCGGTCGGCGCCGCCGGCAAGAAGATGCTGCGGACCACGGATCGCATCATCGCCGTGGGTTCTTCCACGGGCGGCACCGAGGCCATCCGCGAATTCCTCATGGGCATGCCGGCCGACAGCCCGGCCATCGTGATCGCGCAGCACATTCCCGCGGCGTTCAGCGCGCCGTTCACCCGCCGCATGGACAGCTTGTGCGCCATGTCGGTGTGCGAACCGCATGACGGTCAGTACATCATGCCCGGCCATGTCTACATCGCGCCCGGCGGCAAACACCTGCTCGTGGAGCGCGACGGCGCGCGTTACCTCTGCCGCCTCAACGACGGCCCGCCCGTCAATCGCCATTGCCCCAGCGTGGACGTGTTGTTCCGTTCGGTGGCGCAGAAAGTGGGGCCGAACGCCGTGGGCGTCATCCTCACCGGCATGGGCGACGACGGCGCGCGCGGACTCAAGGAGATGCGTGACGCGGGGGCGCCCACGATCGCGCAGGACGAAGCCACGAGCGTGGTCTGGGGCATGCCCGGCGCCGCCGTGAAGTTGGGCGCGGTGGGCGAGATCCTGCCGTTGAACAAGGTGGCGGACGCGGTGATGCGCCTGGCCGAGAGTGCCGGCGCGCAATCGGTCGCCGCTGCCCGCTGAATTCGAATTTGACTGGAGAGAGAGTATGACGAGAACGATCATGACCGTGGATGACTCCACGTCGATGCGGCAGATGGTGAAAGCCACGTTGCAATCGGCTGGGTACGGTGTCGTCGAGGCCGCCGATGGCCAGGAGGCGCTCGACTACGCGCGCGAGAACTCCGTGGACCTCGTGATCTCGGACGTGAACATGCCGCGCATGGATGGGATCACGCTGGTCAGCGAGCTCCGCGCGCTGAACACGTACCGTCTGACGCCGCTGTTGCTGCTGACCACCGAGTCCAGCCAGGAAAAGAAGATGGAAGGCAAGCGTGCGGGCGCGACGGGCTGGATCGTCAAGCCCTTCAACCCGACGCAGTTGCTCGCCACGCTGCAAAAACTCCTGTAATTCCATGGGCGACGGATCCTCCAATCCTGCCGGCTCCATACCGCTTGCCGCGGTGCTGGAACTGGTGGCCATGCAACTCGAGGTCGCGATGCAGAACGCCGCGGCCCAGGCCGAGACGCTGTCGCAGTCGGTCGCCGAGTTCAGCGCCATCGGTGGGCGCCTCCGTGAACGCGCGAGCGCCACGAAGGACGCGGTGCTCGCAGCGGAAGTGGACGCGATCGCCGCCCAGGCGCAACGCGCCATGATGGCCATGCAGTTCCACGACCAGCTCGCGCAGCGCGTGACACACGTGCGCGACGCGCTCGGTGACGTGCACGACGAACTGCTGGCGGATGGCAAGCCCGACTGGAACGCGCTGGTGAGCAAGATGCGCGCGCACTACACCATGGAAGAC
>JBKPPO010000355.1:0-17085 GCA_046733635.1 Pseudomonadota bacterium
GGCCAGCGGCCGGCCCGCGCCGCTCAAGCCGGTAGTCAGGCCAACGCATACGACACCGCGCCCGACGGCCGTTACGCCAACAGGCTCGTGGCCTACCGCCCCGACGTGGCGCGTGCGAAGGGGCTGGCGCAGCCGTCCAACCACCTGGCGCACACCACCACGCGTGATCCCAACGAGAAGTTCGCATTCAACTTCCCGGATCTCGACGGCAAGCCGCACACGCAGGACGATCCGCAGCACAAGGGCAAGGTCGTGCTCGCCATCGTGACCGGCACCTGGTGCCCGAACTGCCACGATGAAGCCCAGTACCTGATCCAGCTCGACAAGAAGTACCGCGACCAGGGCCTGTCCATCGTCGCGCTCAACTTCGAGGAAGTGGAGCAGCAGGAATCGCTGAAGCGCGCCAAGGCGTTCGTGAAGCAGTACGGCGTCGAGTATCCCTATTTACAGGCCGGCGCGCCGGAAGAGATGTGGGAGAAGGTGCCGCAGCTGCTCAACCTCAACACCTGGCCCGCCACGGTGTTCGTGGGTCGCGACGGCACGGTTCGCGCGGTGCACGCCGGCTTCGCCTCCCCGTCCACGGGTGACTTCTACGCCCGCCAGGACAAGGAGTTCACGAGCCGCATCGAAGCGCTGCTGGCCGAGAAGGCTCCGGCCGACGCACGCACAGCGTTGAACTTCGGGCCCTGATAACCCCACCGGAGGGTGGGAGTTGTCACGCCGCGCCACTAGACTGGCGCCCGTGGACTCCCTCCCTCCGGTCTCCTTCGCTGAAGCCACGCGCACCTGGGCGCGCATCGGCTTCCTGTCCTTCGGCGGTCCCGCCGGGCAGATCGCGGTCATGCACCGCATCCTGATCGAAGAGAAACGCTGGATCTCGGAGCCGCGTTTCCTGCATGCCCTGAGCTACTGCATGTTGTTGCCGGGTCCCGAGGCTCAGCAGCTCGCCACCTACGTGGGTTGGCTGCTCCATGGCACTCGCGGCGGACTCGTGGCCGGCATCCTGTTCGTGTTGCCGGGCCTGCTGGCCATGATGGCGCTCTCTTTCGTCTACGTGATCTGGCAGCAGCACCCGCTTCTCGAAGGCGTGTTCCTCGGACTCAAGGCCGCGGTCATCGCGCTGGTGCTCGAGGCGCTGGTGCGGATTGGCCGGCGAGCCTTGAAGCAAACTTCCGCGCGTTGGATCGCGGTCCTCTCTTTCCTGGCCATCGCCGTCGCGGGATTGCCGTTCCCGCTCATCGTGCTCGCCGCGGGCGTCGGCGGTTATCTTCTGGCGCGCCGATCCGCGGCGCCGCCCGCGGAGACTTCCGGCACCGGGCCACCAGCACCGCGCGCCCGACGCGCCATCAAATTGTTGGCGATCTGGCTGCCGTTGTGGTTCGCGCCCATTGGCCTCGCCGCACTGATCGTCGGGCCCGAACATGTGTTCACCCAGCTCGGTGTGTTCTTCAGCCAGATGGCCGTGGTCACGTTCGGGGGTGCGTACGCGGTGTTGACCTACGTAGGGCAGCAGGCCGTGGAGCACTTCGGCTGGATCACGCCGGGACAGATGATCGATGGCTTCGGCCTTGCCGAGACCACGCCGGGACCGTTGATCCTGGTGGTGCAATTCGTCGGCTTCCTCGCTGCGTTCCAGAACGCAGGTAGTGAGTCACCGCTGCTCGCCGGCGTGATCGGAGCGTTGATCACGGTGTGGGTGACCTTCGTGCCCTGCTTCCTCTGGATCTTCCTCGGCGCCCCGTATGTGGAGCGGCTGCGCGAGAACCGCGCATTGTCTGGCGCGCTGAGCGCGATCACCGCGGCCGTGGTCGGTGTGATCGCCAACCTGGCGTGGTGGTTCGCCACGCATTTCCTGTTCGCGAGCGTTCGGGAGAGTGGCGTGCCCGAGTTCTCCACCCTTCAGTGGATACCGGCGGCCCTCACGATCGTCGCGCTGCTGCTCACGTTCGCCATACACGCACCGCTGGGCATCACGCTGTTGGTCAGCACGGCGCTGGGCGCGGCGACGCTGCTGCTGAGCTGATCGGCAGCCGCCGAACTATCGAGATTCAGTTCATCGGGGGCTGTCTCATCGTTCAGATGATGGACAGCCCCGTCGTAAGTCCGAGATCACCTAAACCAGCGCCAGTGCAACCCGGAATTGCCATCGGCCGCACTGACTACTGGTGCTTCATCGTCGGCCCCTCGCTCACCAGGATGACGAGCTTGCCGCGGGTGTGCCCGGCGCGGGATTTCTCCCAGGCCTTGCTGGCATCGGCCATGGAGAAAGTCTCCTCCACGAACACGCTGAACTTGCCGGCATCGGCGAGCTCGCCCACCTTGGCCATCAGGTCGGAGCTCGGGGAACCCGTACTGCGATCCGGTATGCCGCAGCGAATGCCCGCGGCCGCGCAGGCCGCCGCGTCCGGCGGACCGACGACGGACACCAGCCAACCGCCCTTCTTCACCACGCCGATGGATCGCGCGTTGGTCTCCGCGTTCGCAGTGTTGAGCACGATGTCGGCGCCCTTGACCACGTCTTCGAATTTCTGCGCGCGATAGTCGATCACCTGGTCCACGCCCAGCGATTTCAGGAAATCATGGTTGTTAGCCGATGCCGTGCCGATCACCTTGGCTCCCGCAGCCTTGGCGATCTGCACCGCGGCCGAGCCCACGCCACCCGCTGCGCCATGGATGAGAATGGTCTGTCCCTTCTCGATCTTCGCGGTCTCGTGCAGCGAGCGGTACGCCGTTTCCGCCGCGATCGGGAGGCCCGCGGCCTGTTCATAACTCAGGGACTTGGGTTTCTTCGCGAGCACATTCACCGCGAGCACGGCGTATTCGGCATAACCACCACTCTGCCGAGCGACTCCCAACACGGGATCGCCGACTTTCAATCCCGTGACACCTTCGCCCAGCGTGTCGATGGTGCCCGCCACATCGGCGCCCGCCACCAGGCCCACGCGCCGGCCCGCGCTCTTCCAGTCGACGGGATTCACGCTCGCAGCCCGCACTTTGATCAGCACTTCTCCGGCGCCGGGCTTGGGCACGGGTCGGGTCTGAACGGAGAGTTTGCCGCCCTCGCCGATCTCGACGGCCTGCATTTTTTCCGGCGCGGCCCAGGCACCGAGACTCATGGCGGACAGGCCCAGCAACAACGCGAGACTCGGCGAAAACGGACGCATGCAATCACTCCTTCGAAGTTGTCAGAAGACGGGTAGACCGGACGCTTCTGCGAAAGTGCACCCTTCTTGCGCCAAGGCGCAACTTCCGCGCGACGATTGCCAGCCAAAAATCGCAGTCGGCGCATCCCGGATGCACGAAAAAGTTCTAAGTGCGCGTTCCGTAACCGATTTCAAACCTCGTCGGAATCGACGCCGTGACCCGGCGTACCAATACTGCGCGCCATGCAGGGCTTCTCCACCATCGCACGCCAGCCGGCCAATGAGCCGGACTTCACCTCGACGAAGACATCCGGATCCACGGGCTCGCCCCGGGTCATCGCGATCATCGGCGCCGGCTTCTCCGGCACGGCCGTCGCCATCCAGCTGCTTCGCCATCCTCCGCGCGATGCCACCCGCATCGTGCTCATCGATCCGCGCGAGGAAACGGGCGCGGGTGCGGCCTATGCCACGCGCGACTATCCGTATCCGCTCAACGTGGCCGCGGGCCAGATGTCGCTGGACTCGGTGGCGCCGCGCGACTTCCTGGAGTTCGCGAACGCGCAGGGCATCCACGCCGCAGAGACCGATTTCCTGCCGCGCCAGGTCTATGGCGAATACCTGCGCGCCAAGTTCGAAGCCGTGCGCGCCGTGGCGCCCGCACATCTCAGCTGTACGCGGCAGCGCGCCGCGGTGCTGCAGTTGCGGCGTGCTGCCGATGGACGATGGGAACTGTGGCTGGACGATGGCAGCGCGCTTCGCGCCGACGACGTGGTGCTGGCGCTCGGCAATGCGCCGCCCGCCTGCCTGCCGGAACTCGAAGCCATCTCGCGCACCGATCGATACTTTCGCGACCCCTGGAGCATCGGGGCATCGGAAAAAATGGGCGGCGAGATCGAAAGCGTGCTGCTCGTGGGCAGCGGCCTCACGATGATCGACGCCGCGTTGCGGCTCGCGGCCATCCGCCCGCGCGTGCGCCACATCCGCGTGTTGTCGCGACACGGCTGGTTGCCGCTGCCGCAGGCTTCGGAAGCGCGACCCGCGCGCAAGCCCGACGTGCGAACGGCGCTCGAAGCCGCGCGCGGTTCGACGCGCAAACTCGTGCGCGCCTTCGGTGAACTCGTGCGCTCGGCGAACGCCGCCGGCGGCGACTGGCGCGAAGTCTTCGCGCTGGGGCGCAGCCAGTTCGCCTCGCTCTGGCATTCGCTGGATCTCGGCGAGCGCGAGCGTTTCCTGCGTCACGCGCGTTCGATCTGGGAAGTGCACCGGCATCGCGTACCTGCGGGTCCGCTCGGCGCCGTGCAGGGGCTCGCGCGCCTCGGCGTACTGGAAGTGCACGCCGGCCGCCTGGAGTCGGTGAATCTCGTCGATGACACGGTCGAGGTGCAATGGCGCCCGCGCGGCGCGGCGAAGTCCCGCGCCTGGCTGGTGGACAAAGTGGTGAACTGCACCGGGCCCGAGGGCCACGTGACCAACCTCGACGATCCGCTCGTGAGATCGTTGCTGGCGAATGGCCTCGTCCGGAGCGACGCCCTCTCGCTGGGAATCGATGTCGCCGACGATGGCCGCGTGATCTCCCGCGAAGGCCAGCCCGTGGATCGCCTCTATTACATCGGTCCCTGGCTGCGCGCGCGCGACTGGGAGGCCACCGCGGTGCCCGAATTGCGCGAACACGCGCTGCGCCTGGCCCGCCGGTTGTCCGAAGTGCCCGTCGTCGCCCTCAACTGCTAGTCTCTCGCCCCCGCAACGGGGACGAGGGACGCATGCGATACACGGGAATCCTGAGCGTATTGATGATGGCCGCGCTGGCCTCGGCCTGCAGCCGTGGCGCGAACGACGACATCATCCTGCTGAATGTCTCCTACGATCCCACCCGCGAACTCTACGAAGACATCAACGTGGCCTTCGCGCGCGAATGGAAGGCGAAGACTGGCCAGTCCGTGCGCATCAGCCAGTCGCATGGCGGATCCGGCAAGCAGGCGCGCTCCGTGATCGACGGCCTACCCGCCGACGTGGTCACGCTGGCGCTCGCGGGTGATATCGACGCCATCGCCGAGCAGGGAAAGATGTTGCCGCTCAACTGGGAGCAGCGCCTGCCGGAGAACAGCGCGCCGTATGTGTCGACGATCGTCTTCCTGGTGCGCGCCGGCAATCCCAAGAACATCCGCGACTGGAACGATCTGATCCGCGAGGACGTGCAGGTCATCACGCCGAATCCAAAGACTTCGGGCGGCGCGCGCTGGAACTACCTCGCCGCCTGGGCCTGGGCCGAACGGCAGCCCGGCGCCACCGAAGCCAGCGTCGAAGCTTTCGTGCAGAAGATGTTCGCCAACGTGCCCGTGCTGGACACGGGCGCCCGCGCCTCCCTCACTACGTTCGCCCAGCGCAACATCGGCGACGTCGCGATCTCCTGGGAGAACGAGGCCCACCTGGCGCTGCGGGAAATGAAGGCGCAGAAACTCGAGATCGTCGTGCCGTCGATCAGCGTGCTCGCGGAGCCTTCGGTGGCCGTGGTGGACAAGGTGGTGTTGCGCAAGGGCACACGCGCCGCGGCGCAGGCCTACCTCGAGTTCCTGTACACGCCCGAGGGCCAGGAGATCGTCGCGAAGAACTTCTACCGGCCGCGCGATCCGGCCGTCGCGGCCCGACATGCCGCGCAATTCGCGGCGCTCGAGCTCGTGGACATCGACCACTTCGGCGGCTGGAAGCTCGTGCAGAAGCACCATTTCTCGGCCGGCGGCGTCTTCGACCGCATCACGGGCGAGAAGATCAACGCGCGCCACTGATCAATTGCGCTGCCGCTCGCGGAACGCGGCCACCTTCGCACGATTGCCGCAAAGCGCGGCGCTGCAGTACATGCGGCGATGCGAGCGGGTGCGATCGACGAACCACAACGTGCACTCGCCCGCGCACTCGCGGATCAGCCCCGGATCCTCGCGGGTGAGCAGATCGGCGACGTCCGCCGCCAGCAGCGCCACCAAAGCCCCGGCGCTCTCGAAATGCGGCACCTCGCGGATCTCCAGGCCATCGCGTCCACGCACCACCTGCCGCTCGCGGTCTTCGCGCGCGAGCAGTTTGTTCAGCGCGTCGATCTCCTTCTCGTAGCGCGCAGCGGGCGATGCCCGCCACCGGGCCAGCCATTCGCGCGTCCATTCGCGAAAACGCCGGGCTTCCGCCGCGGCCGCATCCCAGCCGGCTTCCCCGAATTTGCGGCGCAGCCTTGTGTATTCCGATTCGTCGATGTGACCCACCGCGACGAGCCAGGCGCCGAAAGCCGCCCCGTCGCCCAGCGTCTCCACCGCCTCGCCGGGATTTCGCCAGGTGTTGAGGAAGTCGAGCGCGCGATGGCCGCCCAGCCGCAAGGGTTCCGATGCCGTTTCATTCATGGCGGAATAGTAACCAATGAAAACGTCATTGACCAGTTACGCAATTCTGTGTAACCCTTTAAAGCAGTTTTTACTGGTTACAGGAGAACCCATGATCCGCAACGCTTTATCCGCCCTGCTGGCCTTCGCAGTCCTCGCCACCCCCGCCTTCGCGGCGGATACGGCCACTCATCACCGCACCGCGAAGGTCGACGGCATCGAGATCTTCTATCGCGAAGCCGGCCCGCGCGACGCACCCGTGGTGGTGCTCCTGCACGGCTTCCCGAGCTCCTCGCACATGTACCGCAACCTGATTCCCGCCCTGGCCCCTCGCTATCGCGTGATTGCGCCTGACTACCCGGGTTTCGGGGAGAGCGCCGTGCCGCCGCGCGGCAAATTCGAGTACAGCTTCGCCCGTTTTGCCGAAATCACCGATTCACTGCTGGCCAGCCTCGGCGCAGACCGTTACGCCATCTACATCCAGGACTATGGTGCGCCGGTGGGGCTCCGGCTCGCCCTGCGCCATCCCGAGCGCGTGACGGCGCTCATCGTGCAGAACGGCAACGCCTATGAAGACGGGCTCGGCGATTTCTGGAAGCCGCTGCGCGCCTACTGGGCCAGCGGCTCGGCCCAGGATCGCGAGCCGCTGCGCGCCGGTCTCACACTGGCGTCCACGCAGCATCAGTACCTGGACGGCGTGCGCGATCCCTCGCGCGTGGACCCGGCCAGCTGGAGCCATGACCAGGCGCGGCTCGACCGTCCCGGGGTCGCCGACATCCAGCTCGACCTGTTCTACGACTACCGCAAGAACGTGGAGCTGTATCCGAAGTTCCACCAGTTCTTCCGCGACCGGCAGCCGCCGACGCTGATCACCTGGGGCCGCAACGATCAGTACTTCATCGCGCCGGGGGCGTTGGCCTATCTACGTGACCTGCCGCGCGCCGAGCTGCACCTGCTCGACACCGGACACTTCGCGCTCGAGGATCAGGGTGAGACGATCGCGATGCTCATGAACGACTTCCTCGGGCGTCATCTGCCCGCGAAGCCCTGAGCCTCACTCGACGACGAGTTTGTAACCCGACGGTGCCGCGGTCTGCAGCAGCTGCGGCACCGCCGGGTTCGCCTCGATCTTGTGCCGCAACCGGTGCACCAGCTGCTTGAGCAACTGGCGATCGCCGGAGCCGCGATGGCCCCAGACCTGCACCAGCAGGCGATCCGAATTCACCGCGCGACCTGCCTGCGCCAGCAGCATCTGCATGAGGCGCAGCTCCAACTTGGTCAGCGGGATGGCCTCGCCACCGCCGATGCGAACTGAGTAGCCCTCGATGTCGAGCGTCACGCGACCGGCGGAGAGCGGCGCATGGCTGCGATCCGCGCTCGCACGACGCAGCAGCGCCTTCACGCGCGCCAACAGCGTCTTCGGGCTGAACGGCTTGGTGAGGTAATCATCGGCGCCGAGCTCCAGCGCCTTCACCAGGTCCTGCTCCTCGCCACGCGCCGTCAGCATCATCACGGGCACGTCGCCGCGCGCGCGGATGGCCGTGCACACCTCGAAGCCCGAGGTGCCCGGCATGTTGATGTCCAGGATCACGAGGTCCGGCGATTCGGCGTCGAAGGTGGCCAGCGCGGCGTGGCCATCGCTGGCCTTGACCACGAGATAACCCGCCTGCGACAGCGAATACGCCACCAGGCCCTGCAAATCGAGATCGTCGTCGGCAATCAGGATCTTCATCTCAAACTTCCTTGGGCTCGACCGGCAGCGTCAGCGTGAAACGCGTGAAGCCTTCCGGTGTGCGCGCCGCGGTGATGGTGCCTCCGTGGCGTTCGACAATGGAGCGTGAGATCCAAAGACCCAGGCCGAGACCACCCGGTTCCGGCTCCTGCGAACCGCCGCGCTTGAAGCGCTCGAAGATCCCGAGCGTGTCGCCTTCGGGCAGACCCGGACCGGAATCCTCCACCCAGGCGATGACGTTATTGCCCTCGACGGAGGCTCCGACGCGGATGGGCGCGCCCTCGGGCGCGAACTTGCTGGCGTTGGCGAACAGGTTCACGAACACCTGCGTGAGTCGATTGGCATCGCCGAGCAGCGCCGTGCCTTCGGGCACGTCCACTTCCAGTGGCTGGCGGCGCTGGCGCAGCAGCGCTTCCACGAGCACGCGCGCATCTTCGATGACGTCGGCGAGCTCGATGCTCTGGCGCCGCACTTCGAGCTGGCCGGCTTCGATTCGCACGCTCTCGAGCAGATTGTCGATGAGCCGCATGAGTCGCAGCGTGCCTCGCTCCAGCGACAACACCAGTTCTTCCAGCTTCTCGGGCGGGTTGTCCTTGAGGCCATCGCGCAGCAGTTCGATGGACGCCAGCTGCGCGGCCAGCGGCGTGCGGAACTCATGCGAGACGTTCGCGAGCACGGTGTCGCGCGCGCGGCGCACGCCTTCGAGTTCGGTCTCGTCGCGCAGCACCTGTACTTGCAGTCCGCCCACGTTGCGCGAGCTGGTGATCACGGTCTGACGCGTGCCCGAGCTCGTCTGCAATTTCTCCACCGACTGCGCGCCGCCGGACTGGCGCGCGCGCAGGATCGGACAGGCCGTCGTCGTGCAGGGCCGCGATCCGGGCGCGGCGCCCGGCGCCGCGCAGGGCTTGAGCACGTCACCGCAGAACTTGCCGATGGCGTCCCGCGCCTCGATGCCGAGCAACTGCGCCGCCTGCGGATTGAGGTAACGGATGTTGCGTTCCTGGTCGACGGCGTACACGCCCTCGACGATGCCTTCGAGCACCACCTGCGCTTCGGCTTCGCGATGCCGCAGCTCGGAGTTCAGGTCCACGAGATTGCGGCGCATGTCGTCCATGGTGCGCGCGAGCTGGCCGATCTCCGCCGGGCCTGCCGTGGGAATCGACGTGGCGAAGTCGCCCTGCCCCAGTCGCACCGCGGCTTCGGTCAGCGCCTCCGCGGGCCGCGTCACGCGCCAGCCCAGCAACACGCCGGCCACGAGCGCGAGCACCGCGAATCCCACGGCCGTGAGGATGAGCCGCCACACGAGCGAACTCACGGCCTGGTCGGTTTCCGCCGAAGACGCGCGTGTTTCGATGAGCGCGATGCCCTCGCCCGTGGACGAGAACACCGGGAAGCTGGAGGCGTACAGGTCCAGCGAATCGATTCGCTGCACGGCGAAGCGGCCATCGGCCAGCGCGTCCGAATGCAGCTTGGTGAATTCGTTCTCGGGCATCGCATTGAACGCCCGGTAGTTGATGAGCCGCACCGGCAGGCCCGAGTGATTGGTCAGCACCTGCGCCAGCGCATCGTCGAGCAGGTGCAGCACCACCACGCTGAACGAACCGTACTGCGCCGGTAGTTTGGCCATGGCGCCGACTACGGAGATCTGCGTGCCCGGCGGAACGGCCATGAAGCGTTCGCCCTGCTCCGTGATGAGTGGATAGAGCTGCGTCCAGGGAATCGACGCGCCGCTCGCGGACACGAGCTGCGCGCCATCGAACACCGCGCAACCTTCGAGTCCCGAGGTCTCGCAGAAGCGGTGCATGAAGGTGTCCAGGCCCACCCGGCCCGGCTCGGCGATCAGGCGGCGCAGCGGCGGCCGCTCGGCCAGCACGCGGGCGTGCGACAAGGTTTCCTCGGCGAGCCGGGTGATCTCCTCGCGCGCATTGGCGCCAGCCACCTGCACGTGCAGCTTCTGCTGGCTGTCCGCCAGCCCGCGCAACATGTCGATCGCGAAATAGGAGATGCCGGCTGCGACCAGCAGCACGATGAGCACATTGCTCGCAGCCAGCCACCAGCCGAGGCTATTGCGCTTCATCGGCGGCGATATCCCGTGCCGCGTTCGACCAGCGTCTTGATGATCAGCGTGACCACGGCGAGCAGCGACAACATGGACGCCACGGCGAACGCGCCCACGAAGTTGTATTCGTTGTAGAGGATTTCGATGTGCAGCGGCATGGTCGTGGTCAGGCCCCGGATGTTGCCAGAGACCACGGACACCGCGCCGAATTCGCCCATCGCGCGGGCATTACACAGGATCACGCCGTACACGAGACCCCAGCGGATGCGCGGCAGCGTCACGCGGAAGAACGTGAACCAGCCGCCGGCGCCGAGCGTGATGGCGGCTTCTTCTTCGTCGTTGCCGAGCTGCTGCATGAGCGGGATGAGCTCGCGCGCCACGTACGGGAAGGTGACGAACATCGTGGCCAGCACGATGCCCGGCAGCGCATAGACGATGCTGATCTCGTTCTCCATGAGCCACGCGCCAAACCAGCCGTTGAGGCCGAACAGCAGAACGTAGATCAAGCCCGACACCACGGGCGAAACGGCGAGCGGCAGGTCGATGAGCGTGATGAGGAAACTCTTGCCGCGGAATTCGAACTTGGCGATACACCAGGCCGCGGTGATGCCGAACACCGTGTTGACGGGTACGACGATGGCCGCGGTCAGCAGCGTGAGCCGGATGGCGGCGCGCGTGTCGGGATCCGCGAAGCTCTGGAAATAGGCATCCCAACCCTTCTCGAGCGCCATGGCGAACACGGCGGCCAGCGGCGCGGCCAGCAGCGCGCCGAGGAACACCAGCGACACCGTGATCATCGCCCAGCGCACCACGGAGGCGCCGAGGTTGCGATGTCCGGGACGCGTGGCCAGTTCGGCGGCGACGTCGGCTTGGGTGGAGGGGCCGGCCATTATCGCGACACCATCAGACGCTTGCGGCCCCAAACCTGCAGCAGGTTGATGGCGAGCAGCATGACGAACGAAATGCTCAGCATGACCACGCCCAATGCGGCGGCGCCGGCGTAGTCGAACTCTTCGAGACGGATCACGATGAGCAGCGGCGTGATCTCGGTCTTCATGGGCATGTTGCCCGCGATGAAGATCACCGATCCGTATTCACCCACCGCACGTGCGAATGCGAGCGTGAATCCCGTCAGCAACGCGGGCAGCACCGTGGGAACGATGATGCGGCGGAACACGTAGAAGCGGCCGGCGCCCAGCGTCTCGGCGGCGTCTTCGATGTCACGCTGCACTTCCTGGATGGCCGGCTGCACCGTGCGCACCACGAAAGGCATGCCGATCAGCGTGAGCGCCACGGTGATGCCGATCCACGTGTACGCCACCTGGATGCCGAGCGGCTCGAGGTACTGCCCGATCCATCCATTGCCCGCGAACACGGTCGTGAGCGCGATGCCCGACACCGCGGTGGGCAACGCGAATGGCATGTCGATGATGGCGTCGATGAATTTCTTGCCGGGGAAGTCGTATCGCACCAGCGTCCAGGCGATGGCGAAGCCGAACACCATGTTGACACCCGCGGCCACGAGGGACGCGCCGAACGACAGCTTGTACGAGGCGAGCGCGCGCGGGCTGGCGATCACGTTGACGAAACGTTCCCAGTCCATGCCGCCAGCCTTGAGGACCAGCGCCGCGAGCGGGATCAGCACGATGGCGCACAGGAAGAAGGTGGTGAATCCGAGTGTGATGCCGAAGCCCGGGATCACATTCGGTTCGCGGCGACCGACAGTCATGCCGCGATCTCGGGAGCGCGCGCGGATTGATTACCCGGGCGGTACACGATGAGCACGGGCCAACCCGGCTGCGCCGCGAGCAGTGAGCGATACGCCTTGCCCGCCTGCGTGATGTCCGTGATGCCGAGCACCAGCATCTGCGTGGCGCCGGACGAGAGATTGCGAGTGAGTTCGGTGACGGTCTCGCCGATCGCGAGCTCCGTGCGCATCTCGAGGCCATGGCTTTGCTGCGCCTCGGAACGGGCGTCGAGCAGTTTGCGCATCGGCGCGGCGCGGCCGGTGCCGGCAGCGCCTTCGGGCACGATGCCGAGGTACACGGCTTCCGCGTTCACGTGGCGCAGCAGACTTGCAGACACCGCCAGCGTGGCGCGGCGGACTTCCTCATCGGTCCAATGGATGAACACGCGCGTGGGACTCGGCGCGTTTTTCGGCAGCACCAGCACTTCGCCCGCGCCGTGGCGGATCAGCCATTCGACGGTCTCGGCGGCTTGGTCGCCACCGGCGATCGCCGCCACACCCGCGAAGGGTTCCGGCGTGCCCTGCGATCCATCGATGGCGCGCAGACCCACGCGCGTTTTCATGCGCGTCGACAGGCTCTCGAGCAACGGCTCCTTGGCGACCTCGGCGGCTTCGGCCTCGGTAGGCGCACACGCCAGGAAGCTCGAGATCGGCGTGGGTAATACATGGAGACGTCGCGCGCCGAGCGCCACCTGCGCGCCGGCCTGCAGCGGCAACGCCCGGCGCTCGGGCTGCGTGCGCGTGATGTCGACGAGCGGATCGGCTCCAGGACCGCCGCTGCCCAACAACTGCGCGGCCGAGGGCTCGTCGAGCAGGCGCACGCGTAATCGTTCGAGCGCACCGGTGAACACGATCTCTTCCACCGCGCCGCGCGCGATGAAGTTGGAAGACAGCGCCTCGCGTTGAGCCGCGATCTCCACTTCCTCGGGCCGCAGCACTGCTACCACCTCGTGTTCGCGGCCGCCCTGCAGTGGCTCGGCGCCCGCGGCGCTCACGGGCGTCGCGCCGAAGCGGATACCATCGGCGCTCTGCCGCGCGAGCAGCAGGTTGGCTGCCCCGAGGAACGTGGCCACGAAACGCGTCGCGGGCTGGGTGTACAGATCGTTCGGATTGCCGACTTCGAGCAGCCGGCCGTGATTCATCACGCCGATGGTGTCGGCGAGCGCGAAGGCTTCTTCCTGGTCATGCGTCACGAGCACGGTGGTGATGCCCAGTTCCTTCTGCACCGAGCGGATGGTGCGGCGGAGTTCTTCGCGGATCTTGGCGTCGAGCGCGCCGAAAGGTTCGTCGAGCAGCAGCACCTGCGGCTTGTGCGCGAGCGCGCGAGCCACGGCCACACGCTGTTGCTGGCCGCCCGAGAGCTGGCCCGGGAGGCGCTCGTCCATGCCCTCGAGCGCGACGAGCTGCAGCAGTTCCTTGCGCCGCGCGCGGCGATCGGCCGCCTTCATGCGGCGCACGCGCAGCGCGAATTCGATGTTGTCGGCCACGGTCATGTGCCGGAACAACGCATAGTTCTGGAACACCAGGCCCACGCCACGATCGCGGGCCCGCACATGGGTCACGTCCTTGCCGTGCAGGGAGATGCGCCCATGGTCGATGCCGGTCAGGCCGGCGATGGCCCGCAACAGGGTGCTCTTGCCGGACCCGGACGGCCCCAGGAGCACGAAGAATTCGCCTTCCCCCACCTCGATGGAGACATCGTTGACGACCGGTTGGTCCTGGTAACGCTTGGTGACTTGGTCGAGGGCGATGGACATGCTTGATCGGACTGCCAAAAGTCGGAGGGGAAAACGGTGCGCATGCTACCAGCCGAGCGGTAGTTACCCGGATAACGGGGTGGTTACAATCCGGTAACAACGATTGCCGCGACGCGGAACTTAACGCGCCACACTCCTTACTAACGTGTACCGTCCTGCCTACACCCTTCCCGACCAAGAGTCCTGAATGGCCACCGAGAACAACGTCCCATTGTCATCGACCACCGCCGACCGCCGCCGCGACCGCCCGCACTGGGTGCTCGACGACGCGGTCTACAGCATCAGTGCGCTGCTGCTCTCGGTCATCATCTGCCACAGCATCTGGACATTGATCATCCGGCCGCGGGCCGAAGCCGTGTTGTCCCAGCGAGTGGAGATCACCAACACCAGCAACGTTAAAACGCAGGTGCTGCAGCTCCGCTCGGTGTACGTGATCCTCAAGGACCACGAGCAGGAGCTCTGCGTCACGCTGATGTTGTGGTCGCTGTTCCTCATCGGCCGTCAGGGCTACGAATCGCGCAAGAGCCGCAAACAACTCGATCGCGACTACGTGAAGCTCGGCGAAGGCCAGGTGGTGCTGCCCGAGGATGCACGCGTCTATCAAAGACCCCTGGAGTCGCTGCCCAAGGAAGAACAGGACGGCTTCCTCATTCGCTTGCTGACCGTGGCCTATAACCGCTTCGGCGCCACGCGCAGCGTTCAGGATGCCGCCGAGGCCGTGCGCGTGGAATGCGAATTCGAAACCGCGAGCATGGACACCAAGCTCTCGATGGTCCGCTTCACGGCCTGGGCCATTCCGGCCGTCGGCTTCGTGGGAACGGTGCGTGGCATCGGCGCGGCGCTGCAGGAAGCGCAAGGCGCGATGGGCGGCGACATCTCCGGCGTGACCATGGGTCTCGGCATCACGTTCAACGCCACGTTGACCGCACTGGTCGCCTGTATCGTGGTGATGTTCTGGATGCACCAGCTCCAGCAGTACCAGGACCGTCTGGTGCTCGACAGCCGCACCTACGTCGACCGCGCCTTGCTGCGCAAGATGCGCGTCGTCAACAAGTAGCCTGCGTACCCTCGTCTGGTTCCGGGGCAAGGATCTGCGCATCGCGGATCACGCCCCGCTGCGGGCCGCGCTCGACTCGGCGAAGAACGGCAGCGGGGATGTCATCCCCGTGTTCGTGCTCGACGATCACTTCTTTGCGCCGAGCGTTGCGCGGCGCACCCCGTTCCGCATGCAGTTCCTGCTCGAGTCGCTGGCTTCGCTGGCGGGGAATATCGAGCACCTGGGATCGCGCCTGGTGCTCGTCAACGGACGCAGCATCGACCGCATCCCCGAGTTGGCCTCGCGCTGGAAGGTGGATCGTGTGGTGGCGCAGAGCTGGGTGGCGCCGCTGGGCCGAACGCGGGACCGGTTCGTCGCGCAAGCGCTCGAGTCCGCGAAGATCCCGTTCCAGTTGTTCGATACGGAAACCCTCTGCCCTCCCGGCAGCCTGCGCACCGGCGCCGGCGATCCGTACTCGGTGTTCACGGCATTCGCGCGTGCCTTCGCGCGCAGCGTGACAGTGGAGGCGCCGTTGGCCGCGCCGCGCTCGCTGCCGCCGCTGCCACGGGACGTGAAGCCGGAAAACCTCGCGCTGCCATCGCTGGAATCGCTCGGGCTCGTCCACCGGCCGCGCGCGCAGGCGGGCGGCGAACGCAATGGCCGAGACCGGCTGACGAACTGGCTCAAGGGCGACGCCAAGGATTACGACGAGCTGCGCAATCTCATGGCGGTGAACGGCACCAGTCGCCTGTCCGCCGACCTCAAGTTCGGCACGTTATCCGTGCGCACGGTGTGGCAGGCCGTCGACCGCGCGCTGCGCGAACTGTCTCCCGACGCACTGCGCGTGTATCAGAACGAGTTGCTGTGGCGCGAGTTCGCCCATTCCACGCTGTTCGACCGTCCGCAGTTGCTCGAGCAACCGTTTCGCGCTGACTGGAACGGCTTTCCCTGGCGCGACGATGACGAGGCCTGGGAGGCCTGGGTGGAAGGCCGCACCGGTTATCCGGTCGTGGATGCCTCGGCGCGCGAGTTGCTGGCCACGGGTTTCGTGCACAACCGCGCCCGGATGATCTCGGCCAGCTTTCTCGCCAAACATCTGCTCATCGATTTCCGCCGCGGCGAGCGCCACTACTTCGATCTGCTCACTGACGGGGACTGGGCGAACAACGACGCCGGCTGGCAATGGTCGGCGGGTTGCGGCTGTGATGCGCAACCGTGGTTCCGGATCTTCAATCCCGTCACGCAGGGCGAGAAGTTCGATGCCGATGGTGATTACGTGCGCACCTGGGTGCCGGAGCTCGCGCGGCTACCCGCTAGGTACATCCATGCGCCCTGGCTCGCGCCGGACGCGGTGCTGCAAGAGGCCGGGGTGAAGCTGGGCCGCGACTACCCGCCGCCGATCGTCGATCACGCGCGGGCGCGGCAACGTTTCCTCGAGACCGCGAAGAAGCACCTGGGCTGAAGCCGTGTCGGCTGTAGGACGACCGGAAAGTCGCTGCTGGCGGCAGCGGGGACGATGTAGGAATCGGGCGCGACCGCGACCCGGCACGCAATATGTACTGCGAGGCCGGGCAAACTTTTCCCCCTAAGGACGCATCTGCAACGGACTTGCCCGCAAGCCGCGACCCGGTTCGCGCGCTGACGCATGGCCCGCTACTTGCACCTCTCTAACTACACCTGAGACCGGGGGACCCATGCGAACCGTCTTCTTCTCGCTGCTCGTGGCCCCGGCCACCGCGGGCGTTTCGCCGTGGGCGCAGTTCAACTCCGGACCATTCCACCGAGGAGATTCGTGAAAACCCCCGTCCCACTGCTGATCACCCTGCTCTGCTGCGGCTTCGCTCACGCGCGGCCGGTCATCATCGAAGAAAGCCAGCGCCTCGAGGCGCCGGATCCGGCCCTCGCCTTCTTCGCGGAATCCGTGGCCATCGATGGAGACTGGGCGTTGGCGACGGCGCTGCGATCGGAAGACGGGTCGTTCAACTACCCCTATCAGCAACTTGCGCTGCTCTATCGCCGCATCGGCGGCGTCTGGCGGTTCGAACGGGTGCTCGTCGACGACGACACTGACGAAGAAAGCTGGAATGAGCCCAGCGTCGCCATGAGAAATGGCATCGCGGCCGTATCGACGTCGCCGCTGCGAACCTTCCGGCTGTCATCGGGAAACTGGGTCGCCTCGGCCGCTCCGTTCCCCGCACCCGTGGGCGATGGCGCCTGGGCGAACGGCGTCACGCGCATCTCCGGGACGA
>JBKPPO010000356.1:0-26966 GCA_046733635.1 Pseudomonadota bacterium
CGTACTGCCGCCCGCGCGCGCGCAGCGCCGCCTGGACGGCGCTGACCATGCTGCGGATGTGAACGGGCCGCTCGAGGAGCACGACGCCGCGGCCGGTTCGCAACTCGTCGAGACGCGGTGAGTCGGGGCGCGCCAGGACCAGGATGGGGATCTCCGACCATGATGGCTGGCGATCGAGCAGATGCCGCAGTTCGGCCAGCGGATCGAGCCGCGAAGGATCGTCAGTGATGATCAGCGCGCCCGCGCCGCGCACCAGCTCGCGCTCCATGTGCTGCGACGACTCGCAGACGGAAGCGGAGATTCCGGCTTCGGCCAGCAGTCTCAGCGTGATGGCGCCGTCGGCCTTGGTCGGCGGCAGGACCAGGACGCGCGTATCAACCGGCTCGATCTGCATCGCTCATCCCGGCGCCAAAGGTGGCGCTTCGCAGGAAAGAGGGAACACCGGTGAGCACGCCCTGGAACTCGGACAATGGCTCGCCCACGCGAATCCCGTTGCCATCGATGATCAACTCGCGAATCGTGTTCTCGTGCGAGCCGCCGCGCTTCTTGGCGACGGAAATCGCCTTCCGCACCTGCCCTTGCGCCTCGAAGTAGCGAAACAGCACGATCGAATCCGTGAGGTAGCTGGCATCGACGGGCGTCGACATGTTCGAGCCCATGATTCCCTGTTGCGCGACGACCATGAAAGTGGCCACACCGCGGTTCCCCAGGTACGCCAGGAGCTCGTGCAACTGCGCCGCCAGGAATTCCTCATGGGGCATGGAATTGAGATAGCCGTTCAAACTATCGATCACCACCATGCGGGCATCCTGCCGCTCGACGTCGTCACGCACCAGTGCCGCGAATTCGCCGGGCGACTTCTGCGTGGGATCGATCTGGGTGATGGTCATGCTGCCGGAGTCGATGACCTCATCGAGGCTCATGCCCACCGCACCGAGCCGATCGACCAGCAGCTCGCGCAGCTCGTCGAATAGATAGACCGAGACCTTCAGGCCCTTGCGCGCGGCCGCCAGTGCGTATTGCATGGCCACCGTGGTCTTGCCGGAGCCTGCCGGGCCGATCAGCAGCGTGCTCGTGCCGAACTGCGGACCGCCGCCCAGGAGTTTGTCGAGCTGCGGGAGCCCGCTCGGCTGCGGCGCCCTGTCGAACTCCGTCAAGTGATGCGCCGCGATCAGCCTCGGGAAGATCACGATACCGCCCGTGCGGATCGAGTAGTCGTGCAGCCCGGCCATCACGGAGCGACCGCGCAGCTTGCGCACCCGGATGCGACGCCGATCCGAGCCGTACTCCGTGAGATCGAACTCCAATGCGATCACACCGTGCACGATGCTCTCCACGTGCGAATCGCGTTCGACATTCGACCGGTCATCGAGCACGAGCACGGTGCAACGGCACTCGTTGAAGAATTTCTTGAGAGCGAGCAATTGCCGCCGATATCGCAACACCGAGTCCGAGAGCAGGCGCAGCTCTGACAAGGCGTCGATCACCACGCGGTCCGGATGAAGCGCACGAATGTCATTGAGCATCCGCGCCATCGTGTCGCCGAGCTCCAGCTCCGGTGTGTGATACATCGTGACTTCGCGATCGCGCTCCACGCTGGTGTCCGTGATGATGTATTCGCGGATCTCGATTCCTTCGAGCGACCAGCCATGCGACGCCGCGGAGGCGCGCAGCTCCTCGGCCGTTTCAGACAAGGTGATGTACATCGATCGCTGATTCTTGCGCACGCCCTCCAGCAGGAATTGCATGGCCAGCGTGGTCTTTCCGGCGCCGGGTGTCCCCTCGACCAGATAGATGCGATTGCTGGGAAGGCCTCCGTGGAGCACTTCATCCAGGCCTGCGACGCCCGTGGTCAGTTCGATCATGGCGGAATTCTAGAATGTGGCCGCGCAGTTATCGCGCGCGCCATCGTGTCGGACACGACCGACTCCGCCAGCTCCTCACCAGCCGCACGTAGACTCGCGCGTATCGTCCGCCTCTACGGTTTCAGCGCGAACAACCTGCCCTCGAGATCCGCCGCGTACACCATGCCTTCCGCCGCGGCGGGTGATGCCCCGAATCCCCAGCTCCGGTTCGCTTTCGCAGTCGCGTCGCTGGGCGCATCGAGATGGATCCACCGCACCGCTCCGCTCCTGCGATCCAGCGCCACGAGCGATCCGGAACGTCGCCCGGGATACGCACCCGCGCCCACGGTGCCCGCGATGACGAGATCGTCCGTCACCGCCGTCCGCTGCCACGACCAACCCGGCACCGCGGTCTTCCAGCGCACCGTTCCGTCCGCGAGATCGATCGCGTAGACGTTCGTGGCATCGGATGAGCCCGTGTAGATCACGCCATCGCGCACCAGCGGGGGCGATTCGATCCACGAGAACCAGTAGTAGCGCTTCCAGAGCTCGCGGCCCGTCGCCGCATCGAGCGCGATGAGGTCGTAGCTGCGGCTGCCCACGAGCACGCGGCCATCGGCAACGACGACGTCTCCAGGCACCGCGAGCTTCGCGTCGTAGGTCCAAAGCGGTTTGCCGTCGCGCGACCTGACTGCCTGCACCTTGCCGTCGAACGCCGCAAAGATCACGGACTCCTTGTGGATAGCCGGAGTGGCGGTCATGAGATCGCCCGCCTCCAGGCGCCATCGTTCGCGGCCTGTCTCGAGGTCGATGGCATAGAGATGTTTGTCACGGCTCGCGAAATAGGCGGTGCTCTCGTCCGCGACGATGCTCGAGCCGTAGCGATCCCAGCGCGTGCCCTTGGCATCGGTCGGGATGCGCGCCGGCGCACCCGCGTCGACTCGCGCACGCCAGACTTCGACGCCGCTCGCACGAACGAGTTTGTGCAGGAAGCCGGAGTCCGACGCGATGAACACGTGTTCGCCCATCACCTTCGGCTGGCTCCGGACCGGCTTGCCGGTTGCGAATTTCCAGCGCGGCTTTCCGTGGCGATCGATGGCGGAGACATCGCCGTTCTCGTTACCGATGTAGAGCGTGCCGTCGTCCGCGCGTTCGATGCCCGCCCAGACCGGCGAGCCTCCGGTGTCGACGGACCAAACAACTTCCGGGCGCGGCGCTTGCCACTCCGACCAGGTTGGTTTCACGAGAGGCTCGCCGCGTTTGAACTCGACGGGAATCTGGTAGACGGGCACCGCCTCCGCCGTGATGAAGCCGCTGAGCGTCTGTTTTTCGGCGTTCCACGTGAGCGGAAAGCGAACCGAGCGAGTCTCGAGCGAATGGCCGGTGATCGTGACTTCCCCGAGAGGAACGTCGTACACCGCGATCGCGGGAATGGACGCGGTGGCGATCTGCTTGCCGTCCTTCTCCAAGAACTGGATTGCGATCGGTGAAGATTCGCCACCCCAGCTTGGGTTCGCGGACCACCATCCCGCGAGGTCCCGAGCGGTCAGTCCCGCCGGCGCTGCCTCGGCGAACGAAGCATGGAACGAAAAGATAGCTGCAAACCACGCGAGGCGTTTCATGCGCCGACCCTGCGGCCGCTGGGCGCGCGCGTCAACGCATACGCGGCGAGCTGCTATCTGGCTGAGACGAGTGGCATCGCGGCAAATTCAATGAGTGCGCTTCGCACGCCAGACTTCCTGGTTGGACCTCATGAGGGACGCAACCTGAGGAATGCCGCGGTCGTCGAGCTCGAATCGCAAAGCGCCCGCGGCGGGGTTGCGTACCACTTCTTCCGTGGGTGAGCCAAGAAAAACCTGCGAGCGCGCACCGTTCGGCATCGTTGCGAGCAGCAGCGGCTCCTCCCATGACAACACCAACTTGCGACCGTCGCTCAGCGTGAATGTGCCCGCGTACCGGGAGTGCAAGGACTCATCCAGCGCGGGACCGTCATACATGGGCACACCCTGGCCGCTCGCGAGCTTCCAAGCGCCATCGGCGACTCGAACCCAAACATGGGTCTGCCGAATCCAGCTCTCGCGATTCTGGAACTTCAGGCGGACGCGGGCCACCCGGATGGCCGTGTGTGCAGGGTCACCATGAAGAGACAGAGTGCTGCCGTGTTCGCTGCGTGGATTCCGCTGCCCCGAGAGCGCCATGCCGCGTGTCGCGGAGGAAAGCCAGGTGTCGCGGTCGTCGACGCGGCCATCCGATGAATGGATCCATAGGAACTGGGTCGCAATGAGAGAATCGAGTAGGTTGGCATCGCGCGCAGCCAGCGCCGACTCGAGTTGCCGGTGGGCTACGGCGATTTCCTCCGAGGGCGTAGCGGCGCGCGCAGCGGCGAGCAGGGTGCTGCCCAACACGAGCGAGCAGAGGAAAGTTTTCATGGCGCGATGCTGCCACCGCGCAGGGCACCACGCCAACCGTCAGGAGTTCAAACCACTCCCGCCCCCGCCCCACACGGCGTTCTCGCCGCCCACTTCGTCCAGCGTCATTTCCCGAGTGCCGGCCGTCCCGCGGCCAGCACTGCGATCAGTGTCGCCATCGACCTGGCGGGGCGCGCTCGACCGCGTTCTGTCGAGCATTCTGATGACCGCCACCGCGAGAACCGCGCCCAAAGCAAGCTTCAGTAGTGAGTTCATGGGTACAGACTATTCGCGTAAGTACCGCGCCGGAGTCAGCCGCATTCCCCACTGCGGGTAGGCCGCCCCGCCGCTGATCCCGCCCCTGGCAGTTCGGCCCTCGTGCAGGCCAGGGATCACTCGAGGCTCGCCGCCAGAGTGCGCAGCGTTGCTCGCGGATCCGTCTCGATGGTATCGCCGTGCGACACCATGATTCGCCTGAGGTCGGCGCGCTCCGACCACCGCCTGAATTGCTGAGCCACCTCGATCTTCAGTTTGCCGAGCGTGAGCTTCACCGGACCCGGCACCTGCGGATCTTCCCCCGCGAAGCCCATCACACGCAGCAACCAGCCGCCAACGCCGCTCTCGCCATGTATGTCGCCGATGAGGTCGTTGACGATGATAGTCAGGCCGTCCGCGCCTTGGACTTCCAACGCCGAGTCACCCGCGATCTCGACGTACCGGATCGATGAGTCGCCGAAATCCGGTGTACTCGTATCCACTCGCGCGACTTCGCTGATCTTTTTCGCGCCCGCGCGCGGCCCTATGACCTGCAGGTTCGGATAACGCTTGAGGTAGGCAGGAGCATCCAGTCGATGCCGTTCGCTCGGCACTACCAGGTAGGCAGGCCGGCCGAAGGACTCGAGTTCGGCCATGTTGGGCTCATCGAGCGCAATCGCGCTGAATATCACGAGGTCCCCGCTGCCGGTGCGCGCGACGGTCATGCGCCGCGGCAGCTTCATTAGCGGCATCGCGAGATCGCCGACGACCGAGAGAATGCGCTCGTTGACTCGTGTGAGCTTGCCGTGAGGCAACACCGTCCAGTCTTTGTGAGGCGCCGTCATGCCTGCATGGAAGCGCGCATGCAGGGCGCGGCACAGCCGGGAAAACCTGCAAGCTTCTGTCGGACTGCGGGAAGAGGCCCGTCACTCGCCGTAGCGCGAAATGTGCCTCTTGTAGGCGAGAAGATGTTTGAGCGCCTCGTGCGGCCTGCGCGCCTTCTCGTGCAGGCGGGATAGATTGAAATGCGCATCGCACATCAGCGGGTCCTGCGCGAGCGCCTCCCGGTACGCCGCGATGGCTTCCTCCTCCCGCTGCAGATCTTCGAGCAACGTGGCGAGATTGAACGAGAGCATCGCGCTCGAGGACTTCGCTTGCCGGTACAACTTTTCCGCTTCCTGGAGCTGGCCGTCGAGATGCATCAATCGGCCCAGGTTGATCCTTGCCTCCAGATGGTCCTCCTGCATGGCCAGCGCGGCTAGATAGGCAGCGCGCGCTGCCAGCAGGTCTGTCTCTTCGAGTTCATGCCCGCGCTGGTAGTGCTCGTGCGCCAGCGCCTCGGCGGACTCCTGCGATGCCGAGCGCCGCAGCTCGGCTACGGCGGTCGTCACGGGATTGGTCACGAGAGGCAGCGCGTACTGGCCCGATGCTTCACGCTCCCGCGCACCTTCGCGGATCGCCACGTCTTTACCGGAGGCGGCCAGCGCGATGGCCGGCAGTCTTCCGGACGGCAAGGTCTCGCGAATCTGCTCGAGCGCCGTCACGATCTTGGTAGCCGAGATCTTCGCCGCCTTGAGCGCCCCCGCGACGCGCAGCACCAGCAGGTCCTGAAACGTGTAAGGACTCTTGCCGCGAGCTTTCGGCGCCGTGATGAAGCCGGCCTGGCTCAGCTTCCGGATGAGCGCTGGGGGGAGACCGAACAGTCTCTTCAAATCTGCCAGCGAATATTCCTGCATTTCACCGTCGGGACTTTCGGGATGACGCGGCCTCGCCGAGTGCAGGCGCCTTCTTCGGTGCCTTGCGCTCGCGGGTTTCTGCCTTGCCACCACGCGCGTTCAGACTGGCTTTCAGGACTTCCATGAGATCGACCACATTCGAAGCACCTTCCGCAGTGGGTGGCTCGGCGAACGACACTTCCTTGCCTTCCACCTTGCGTTGGATCGCAGCCTCTACCCTGCCGCGATGCTCGTCAACGTATTCGTTGGGATCGAAGCGTTTCGCCGCAAGCTGGTCGATCAACTGATTCGCGAGCTTCAGCTCGGCATCCGACACCGGCGCCGATTCCACGCCGAGTTCCTTGATCGTGCGCACTTCCGCCTTGAAGTGGAGCTGATGCATCGCAAGACCCGCGTCCATCGGGCGCAGGATCACGATGTGTTCCTTGCCGCGCGAGATCCATCTACCCACCGCGCATTGCTTCGCCTTCTTGAGTGCCGTCGCCAACAGCGAGTACGGCTTGGCGCCGCCCTTGTCCGGCGCCAGGTAGTAAGTGCCCGCGAAGTAGACCGGATCCACCGATTCGAGCGGCACGAACTGCGTGATGTCGATGGTGTGTGTGGTCGCGTCTTCGAGCGCCTTGAGCTCCTCCGGGGAGAACATCACGTACTGTCCCTTCGCGAACTCGTAACCCTTGGTCATCTCGGATCGCTCGACGAGCGCGCCGTCGTTGACCGCGACGTACTGCTGCTTCACGCGGGAGCCATCCTTCTGGCGCAGCAGGTTGAACGAAATGCGCTCGCTCGAGATCGTGGCCGAATAGAGTTTGACGGGGATCGCGACCAGGCCGAACGAGATGGTCAGTGACGCGATGGAGCGGGCGTTGCTAGGCATGGCTCCACAGATATTCCAATGCCGAAGCGGCTTCAACTGCGGACCCGCACCGGGCGACTCCGCAAGTGATTGAATGCACGAGGATGTTCGGCATCCTGTCAGACGGCGACGCCGCAAACTTCGCGTCCAAGACTTACAGGCCCGCCCAAACGGGAAAGGCGTAAATGGCCCATGAAAAAGGCCACGGCGAAGCTCAAGACCTATCGGGCCAAGCGGGATTTCACCAGGACGCAGGAGCCGAGCGGCGCACGCGAGGTGTTGCCCGCCGAACATCGTCGTTTCGTGATCCAGAAGCATGCGGCCAGCCATCTGCACTGGGACCTGCGGCTCGAGCTCAACGGCGTGTTCAAGTCGTGGGCCGTGACGAAGGGTCCCTCCGTGGATCCGGACGACAAGCGGCTCGCCGTCGAAGTGGAAGATCACCCCCTCGACTACGGCGACTTCGAAGGCACCATCCCCAAGGGCGAATACGGCGGCGGCACCGTGCAGATGTGGGATCGCGGATTCTGGGCGCCGCAGGGGAACAAGAAGCCCGAAGACGCGCTGAAGGCCGGCGACTTCAAATTCGTTCTCGTGGGCGAGCGGCTCAAGGGAAGCTTCGTGCTCGTGAAGATTCGCAACAATCGCGGTCGGGACACGCGCACCAACTGGCTGCTGATCAAGCACAAGGATGAGTACGCGAAGCCCGGCGGCACGCCGGCGATGATGGCGGAAGACAGATCGGTGGCTTCCGGCCGGACGATGGACCAGATCGCGCGCGGTGTCGGCAAGGCGCCCCGCCCCTTCATGCTGGCGGCCGCGGAGGATGCGGACGCCGTGTGGCACTCGAATCGCGCCGAGAAGCAGCCGGTAGTCAGGGCTGCTTCCAAAGTGAAGCCCGCTGCCAAGGCAACGCCGCCGCCCAAGACGCGCCCAACCTCCGGCAAGGCGTCACGAGCCGGTTCGATGCCCGACTTCATCGAGCCACAGCTCGCGAAGATCGTCGAGCGGCCACCGGCGGGGCCCGGGTATGCGCATGAAATCAAGTTCGACGGCTATCGCGTGCAGGTGCGCGTGCAAAAGGGCAAGGCAACCGTGCGCACGCGCAGTGGCCTCGATTGGACGGACACATTCGCGGCCATCGCCAGGGTGGCGAAGCGGCTGCCCGACTGCATCGTCGACGGTGAGATCTGCGCGCTCGACAAGAAGAACATGCCCGATTTTCCGGCCTTGCAGGCAGCGCTGTCCGAAGGACGATCCGAGGGCCTGGTGCTGTTCGCATTCGACTTGCTGTTCGAGGGCACGGAGGATTGCCGGGATCTGCCTCTATCCACCCGCAAGGAGCGGCTGAAGTCGCTCATCGAGGAGGCCGAGCCTGGCGAGTCCATTCGATATGTGGAGCATTTCGCGTCGACGGGCAACGAAGTGTGGCAGTCCGCGTGCAAAATGGAACTCGAAGGCATCGTCTCCAAGCGGCTCGACGCGCCGTACGTCTCCGGCCGTCACGGCGGCTGGACCAAGGCCAAGTGCCGCGCCGGGTTCGAGGTGGTGTTAGGCGGCTGGACCACGGAGAACGGCGGATTGCGATCGCTGCTTGCGGGCATCCACCGCGAAGGCCGGCTCGAATACATCGGACGCATCGGAACGGGATATGGCGAAGCCGTCGCGAGCAAGGTGTTGCCCGAGCTCGAGAAGCACACCACCGATGTGAGTCCGTTCAGTGGCAAGGATGCGCCGCGCAAGGAGGCTAACATCCGCTGGCTGAAGCCCGAGCTGGTTGCGGAGATCCAGTTCGGTGGATGGACGGACACGCGAATGCTCAGGCATGCGGCGTTCAAGGGATTGCGGCTCGACAAGCCTGCGAGCGACGTCGTCGAAGAAACACCAGGTGAGTCGGAATCGCCGGCGGTCGAGAAGGGCGCGCCCAGGAAGGCGAAGTCGAAGGCGCCAGGCAAAGCGCCCGCTCCCGCCCGCCCCAATGTCGTCATGGGCGTCACGATCTCGAACCCTGGCAAGATCCTGTGGCCTCGATCGGATCTCGGCGATCCCATAGCCAAACTCGACCTGGCCCGATATTACGAATCCGTCGGCGATTGGATGCTGCCCCACCTTCGCGGCCGGCCCTGCTCGCTGGTGCGAGCGCCGGACGGTATCGGCGGGGAGCAATTCTTCCAGCGCCATGCGATGGCCGGCATCTCGGATCTCTTCACGCTGGTGCAGGTGAAGAACGACAAGGCGCCGTATGTGCAGATAGACCGTGTCGAAGCGTTGATCGCCGTGGCGCAGATCGGCGGGCTCGAACTTCATCCGTGGAACTGCGCTGAAGGAGATCCCGAGGTCGCCGGCAGACTGGTTTTCGATCTGGATCCGGCGCCGGACGTGAAGTTCGCAGCCGTCGTGGAGGCTGCGCTCGAAATACGGGAGCGTCTCGAGAAGCTGGGACTCGAATCGTTCTGCAAGACCACGGGTGGCAAGGGACTGCACGTGGTGACGCCGCTGACCGGCGGCGACGACGCCGTGCCGTGGCCGGCCGCGAAGAATTTCGCGCACATCATCTGCGCGCAGATGGCGGCGGACTCGCCGGCCAAATATCTGGACACCATGTCGAAGAAAGACCGCGTCGGCCGCATCTTCCTCGACTATCTACGCAACGACCGGACGTCGACCGCGGTCGCCGTGTTGTCGACGCGCGCAAGACCCGGCGCCACGGTCTCCATGCCGATCCATTGGAAGGAAGTAAAGGCGTCATTGAAGCCCGACGCCTTCAACATCCGTACGGCGGCGAAGATCCTCGCCAGGTCGAAGCCCTGGCGGGATTACGAGGATGCCGAAAGACCCCTTTCGGCTGCGATCGAGAAGGTGCTGGCGCAGGGAAAGCGCCCGGCGCCAGCCCGACGCCGGTGAAGTGATTTCGCTGACTTCGACCCGGCCGAGAAATCCCGACGCACGTAGTCGGCTAGCGCGACGCATCTCCTGGGCGCAGACGAAAGATTTCGGCCTTCATGTCGTTGAGGAGCAGATAGGGATGGCCGTCCGGACCGACGGTGACGTCACGAATGCGCCCCTGACCTTTCAACAGCAGGCGGTCGTTCAGCACCTGAGCTCCTCGCAACTGCACCAGGCGGAGCTCCTCGCTTCCCAGGCTGGCCACCAGCGCCTGGCCGCGCCACGCCGGAAACACCTGTCCCTCATAGAACTCGACCTGCGACACCGCGATGGACGGCGTCCAGTGATGGATGGGAGGCTCGACGCCCTCGCGGTACGGAGTCTCGCCGACCGGCTTCCCGTCGTAGTGCGTACCGAAGCTCACCAAAGGCCACCCGTAGTTAGCCGCGCGTCTCACCAGGTTGAGCTCATCCCCTCCTTTGGGACCGTGTTCGACTGACCAGATCTCGGGCGCGCTCGGGTGGCGAGTCAGGCCCTGCGGGTTGCGGTGCCCGTAACTCCAGACCGATGGCAGCGCGGCCGCGCGATTCACGAATGGGTTGTCGCGTGGCACGCGTCCGTCATCGTGCAAACGATGGATCTTCCCGAAAGGGAAAGAGAGATCCTGCGCGAGTTGCGGCTGTTGCCGCTCGCCCACGGTGAAGTAGACGAAGCCGTCGAGGAAAGCGATGCGCGAGCCGAAATGCGCGTAGTGGTCGGTGTAGAACTTCGGATCCGCTCGATAGATGTCCTCTTGATCCACCCAGCGAAGCCCTTGGAGCTTGCCGCGCACGATGCGAGTCATCGCTGTCGCTGGATCCGCGCCGGGATCCGCGAACGCCAGGTAGATCCAGCCATTGCGCGCGTAGTCCGGATGAGGCTTCACTCCCATCAAGCCGCCCTGGCCCGCGCTCCACACCGCCGGGAGGCCCGACACCCGGCCGAGACGCTTCCCCTCCTCGAACAGCTGCAACTGACCATTCTTCTGTGCCGCGAGCATCGTGCCGTCCGGAAGGAAAGACAGACTCCAAAGCTCTGAGGGCGCCTCCGCCACCTTCTCCAACCGGAAGGAGTAACCGCCCGCCGTGAACCTGCGATCCGGGCGAGGCGTGTCGGCCAGCGTGAGTCCGTCGTGTTCTCCGGGCGTCGCACTGAGCGTGAAGCTGTCGAGATTGAAGATGCCGCCGCCTTCGACGGCATAGATGCACATCAGATGGCGGCCAGTGATCTCCCGATCCAGGCCGACACGCAGCCTGCGGTACTGGTCCCAACTACCCGTGGGCAGCGCACGCTTCTCCGCCAGGTTGATGCGCGGCGTCTGCGCGCCATCGCCGATCAGGATGGCGAATCGTCCCTCGTCCTCGTTGCCTTTCGAGTAGTGCATCTCGATGCTGCGGACGCCCGTGAGATCCACGCCGTCGTAACACATCGAACCGCGATGGGTGAAGTGGCCGACGTATTTCACCGCGGGCATACGCGGCGAGGACATCACGGCCACACTTTCGGAACGGATGGGATTCAGCGACTCCGCCTCGATGGTGTCGCCGACCCGTGAGTAACCCGCAGCGCCCGCCGCTTCGATGAACTGCGCCAGGTCCTGAATCGCGCCCGCGGACAATTGCCCGCCGAATGCGGGCATGCCTTTGGTGGGACGGCCTTGGGTGATGACGTCAGCGATCTGGTCGCTGCCGCGCACGGAGGAAGCCCGACCGCCGGGGATGCGAAACTCCGCGCCATGACACCCGGCGCACAATCGCGAGTAGTCGACCGGGGCCGTCTGCGAATGCGCGAGTGAACCGGTAGTCAAGAATACGAGCGCGACCAGCGAGCGGCTGGCGAAAGTGGCAAGGCGCATGATTTCCAGCGGTAGTGGGGACGGCTGGAAGCTAGGCCTGTGGAGCCACGGTGTCTTGTACAAAATCGGCGGGTGACGCCTCCGGCTCTCGCGCCTGTGTCGCCGGAATCGGGGGGCATCCGGACGGCGGGCCGCCCGGATGCCCCGGCCTGATCAACTGATCTCGATGCGTTTCACCTGGCGTCGAGCCTCGGGCTTCTTCGCGAGGATCACGGTGAGCACGCCGTTCTTGAACGTCGCTTTCACGTTGTCCGGGTCCGCCGCATCGCCGATGACGATCTGGCGTTCGAAGGCACCGGCCCAGCGCTCGTTGTAGATAGGCGTGTCCTCCTCCAGGCGTTTCTGGCCCCTGAGCGTGACGATGCCATCCGCGAAGGTGACTTCCACGTCGCTCTCCTCGAGTCCTGGGAGCTCCGCAGAGACTTTGAACTGCGAATCGTTCTCGCGCACGTCCACGTGCGGCCAGCCGAATTGACCGGGTCCGAGCAGAGGCTCCTCGGTACCCCGGAAGAAGCCGTCGAACATCCGCGTCATTTCGCGATGCATCGTCGCAATGGGATTGTCGTCGGTGTACCGGGTGGCCCCATTGCCACGATCGCGGGACGACCACGGGACGAGACTGTTCAGGTTCATGACTCAATACCTCCTTATAAATGGCGCCGCTCGGGCGCTTCACGACGGCGAAAAATGGAAACCACGCGGGGATTTTCAAGACCCCATCGCCCGCCTGCGGCTCTTGAACTCAGGGCTCGCGATCCTATTTTTCTGCGTCGCTGATCCAGGAGGTTTCAATGGATAGAGCGGAACACGTTCACTTCCAGAGTCTCCCCGCGGAGGCCCAGTCCGAGGCGCTCTGGCGCCTGGCGCTGAGCGGGCTGACGGTCGAACAGGTGGCTGAGCGGACGGGGTGGTCCCCGGAGCGGATACGGCGGGCGATCGATCCGGAGCCCGCGATGGCCTTGGCGCCATGGAAGACTGCGAGACGGCTGCAACCCGAATTACGCGCGTGAGCCGGCTACGGCGAATACATCCCTGCGGTTCGCACCGCGGTTTGTGACCAAGCGCTCCGGTTGAGTGACCGGCCGGTCTCCCGATTTCCGGCGCCATCCGGCTGAATGGCGCGTCGTGCAGGGAGACCGTGATGTTCAAGTGCTTTGCCAAGGCGACGATGCTCGCCGCGTTATGCCTCGTCAGCGCCGCAGCCTGGTCCCGGGATGTGAGGACCGAATCCGGGGCCTTGTCCGGCAGCCGGGAGCGCGGCATCAGTTCATATAAAGGAGTCCCTTTCGCCGCCCCGCCGCTGGGGCCGCTCCGCTGGCGTGAGCCGCAGCCGGCGGTGCGATGGGCGGGGGTTCGCCGCGCCGACTCGTTCGCACCGGCCTGCATGCAGAAAGGAGTGTCGATGCCGGGCGAGACTCCGCCCGCGACCAGCGAAGACTGCCTGTACCTGAACATCTGGACGCCAGCCAACCAGGCGCGCGACCGACTGCCGGTGATGGTGTGGATCCATGGCGGCGGCTACACCAATGGATCCGCGTCGATGCCGCTCTACTGGGGCGATGCGCTCGCACGCCGCGGTGTCGTGGTGGTGACCATCGCGTATCGCCTTGGCCCACTCGGTTTCCTCGCGCTTCCGGAGCTCACGGCCGAGTCGGGCCGCGGGACTTCGGGCAACTATGGTTTGCTCGATCAGATCGCCGCGCTCGAGTGGATTCAGCGGAACATCACCGCGTTCGGCGGGGACCCGCGCCGCGTGACCATCGCCGGGCAGTCGGCCGGCGCCATGGCGGTCAGCATCCTCATGGCATCCCCGCGAGCAAAAGGTCTGTTCCATGCCGCCATCGGCCAGAGTGGCGGGTTGTTCGAGCCGCTGCAGCTTGCTCCACACTATCTACTCGCGAATGCCGAAAAGGATGGCGGGAAGTACATGCGCGCGCTGGGAGTCGCGTCGCTAGAGGAATTGCGGCGCCGGCCGGCAAGCGAACTCCTGGCCTCCTCTGGCCGTGTAAGCCATCCGGTCATCGAGCCTGATGTGTTGCCCTCCCCGCCCTACGAGGCCTTCGCATCCGGCAAGTACAACCCGGTGCCAGTGCTGGTGGGGTTCAACGCCGACGAGGCACGTGCCCTGGTCGACGTATCGCAGGTCAAAGCGGAGACCTTCGCCGCCGACATCGCCAGAAGCTTCGGGGCCTTGCCTCCGGCGCTGCTGTCCCCCTATCTACCCGAAATCGACGAGCGAGCCGTTCAGGCGCGGCTCGATTTCGAACGCGATCTACGCTTCGGCTGGGACATGTGGACCTGGGCACGCCAGAGCTCCGCTCGCTCGCGCGCCTATCTTTATCGGTTCGAGCAGCGCCCGCCGTTCCCGGCAGGAAGCGTCCGCCACGGCTGGGGCGCGAGCCATTTCGCCGAACTCTGGTACATGTTCGATCATCTCGACCAGGAGGACTGGCAATGGACCGCCGCCGACCGCAAGGTGGCCGCGCTCATGGCCGACTACTGGGTGAGCTTCGTGAAGCGCGGCGACCCCAACGGTTCTGGCCGGCCGCGCTGGCCCACCTACGATTCGGGCCAGGCCATGCGGTTCGCGGACGGGGGCGCGAGCGCCGGTGAAATCCCCGGCACGGACAAGCTGAAAGTGTTCGACGCCGTGTATCGGAGTCTGCGTGAGCCGCGGGCTACGACGCCCTGAGTTCCGCCCATCGCGAACGCACTGCCTCGCGATAATTGCGGCTGGCACGAATCTCGCGCCCGCTTTGCAGGATCAGCAGCGAGTCGCCGTTGGCGAGGGCCTGGATCTCCCGCACCCGTTGGATGTCGACGATGGCGCGGCGATGGACGCGGATGAATCGCGCTGGATCCAGTTGGCGCGCGAAGCCACCCAGGGACTCGCGGAGCAGGTGCGAGCGGCCCTCGACGTGCAGCGCCACGTAGTTGCCCTGGCTCTCTATCCACTCGACGTTCGCGAGGTCGACGTGACCCAGGCGCCCCCGCGTCTTGACGGGCACCGATTTGAGAGTGGGCACCGAAGCCATGCCCAGCAAGTGGATCAGCACGTTGAACGTGCCAAGTGCGAAAACCAGCAGAAGCCAGTTGGCCGCAACCTGGCTGCGGATCTCCTGCAGGGTCGGCAAAGGCTTCGACATCAGGATCCACGCCGCCAGGAAGCAGGAGATGACGATCAGCACGAACGAAATGACCGCCGCACTGCCGGCATGAATGCATGAATGTCGGCCACGCTGCACGCCCGTGAGCGGAAAGCGCCGTGCGAGCCAGATCAGCAGCGGCGCGCTCGTACTGCCCAGGAGGGCCGCGATCCCGATGCGCAGCGCTTCGGTGTGCAACTCCAGGGCGTATCCACGATGGAGCGCGTTCAGGATGTTGGCGGGCTCGAGCGCAAGCAGGAATACGAGCCAATAGAGGAACATGAAGCGGGTAGCGCGGAGCATGGTGTGCCTTTTGTGACCGGCTGCGGCCAGGTTTGATGATCGCCCGGCCCTCGGGAGTTTGAAATCCCCTGGGCACTTGCATCCAGATGCCTCACGGCTTCGTAACGCCTGGCATCGCACCGCAACTACACGGGGCCCGATCGTGCACGGCAACTACAGGATCCTGGCTTTGGCATTCCTTTCCCTGCTGGGCGGCTGCACCGCGGGCCACCCGCCGCTTTCCATTCAGCCTCAGGTGGACCTGGCCCGCTTCATGGGCGACTGGTACGTGATAGCCAACATTCCGACCGCGCTCGAGCGCGGTGCGCACGGCGCGATCGAGTCGTATCGCATGGATCCCGACGGCACCATCGCCACGACTTTCACCTTCCGAGACGGCAGCTTCGACGGAAAGGTCAAGACGTATCACCCGCGGGGCTTCGTGAAGGACCACCCGTCGAACGCCGTGTGGGGCATGCGCTTCCTCTGGCCGATCAAGGCCGACTACCGCATCGTTTACGTGAGCCCTGACTACCAGCGCACGATCATCGGTCGCGAGAAACGCGACTACGTGTGGATCATGGCGCGCACGCCTCGGATACCGGAGGCGGAGTACGCCGAACTACGCGAGCGAGTGGCGCGCGAAGGCTACGACCTCTCCAAGCTCGAATTCGTCCCGCAGCGGCCACCGGCCGCCAATTGAGTGAGTGACCTCCGTGCTCGCGGCTCGTACGAGCTCGAGGCGCGGTGAATGCGAGTGCAAGATGGCGCGCATACGAAGCGAAGCACAGACAGCCACCCTGCTCCTGATCGAGGATCACCGCGACATCGCCGAAATGATCGCGGAATACTTCGAGCAACGCGGCTACACGATCGACCATGCCGCGGACGGCGTCACCGGCCTGCATCTCGCGGTGTCGAACGCTTATGACGCCATCATCGCCGATGTGATGTTGCCCGGCATCGACGGCATCGCCTTGTGCCGAAAATTGCGTGACGAAGCGAGGCGGGACACGCCGTTGCTCATGCTGACGGCGCGCGACACGCTCGACGACAAGCTGGTCGGCCTCGACGCGGGAGCGGACGACTATCTGGTGAAGCCCTTCGAGATCCGTGAGCTCGAGGCGCGGGTTCGCACGCTGATGCGCCGGCACCGCGGCACGCTGGGGCGCGAGACGTTGAAGGTGGGCGAACTCGTGCTCGACACGGCCACACTGGTGGTCACACGCGGCGGCACGCCGATCAAGCTCATGCCCATCGGCATCAAACTTCTGACCATCCTCATGCGAGCGTCGCCCCGAGTGGTCAGCCGTCAGCAACTCGAGCATGAAGTCTGGGGCGACGTCCTGCCAGACTCGGACACGCTGCGCAGCCACCTGTATGCGCTGCGCCGTGCCATCGACAGACCCTTCAGCCGCTCGCTACTGCACACGCTTCCGGGCCTGGGCTACCGGCTCAGCGATGACGATCCGCCCGGACAGTGACAGCCGCGTGCGCGCCTGGCTCGGCCGGGCGTTCCTGCTGCAGGTGGGGCTCATCAGCATCGCTGCCGTGGTCGGCGTGTTCATTGCGGGCGCGCTGCTGGAACGCTCGCTGATTCGCGCCGCGCTGACTGACGAAGTGGCGCACTTCTGGCGGCAGCGCGATGCCGACCCGCGCTTCCAGTTGCCCAACACCCGCAACCTGCGCGGGTATTTCCATGAGAATGTCCCGGCGGCACTTCGCGACATGCCGGTCGGGAACGAGTATTGGGAGAAGGATGGCGTCCGCTACCTCGTCAATGTCACGGAGCGGAACGGGCAACGTCTGTACCTCGTGTTCGACCGTTCCAACGTCAATCGGCTCGCCACGTATTACGGACTCGTGCCATTGGCCGGCGCGTTGCTCGTCCTTTACGTTTCCGCATGGTTCGCATTCCACCGCGTGCGCCGCGCGGTATCCCCCATGATCGCGCTGGCGCGCAAGGTGCGCGAGCTGGAAGCGGATCCGGCGAACATCGCGCGTGTGCAGGCGCTGCAGGTGCCGGACGGTGCGGACGACGAGGTACGCGAGCTCACTGGCGCACTGCTGCGATACTCGCAACGGCTCGCGCTGTTCCTCGAACGCGAGCGGCAGTTCACGCGCGACGCCAGTCACGAGTTGCGCAGCCCGCTCACCGTGATCCGCATGGCCGCAAGTCTCCTGCTCGACGATGCCGGGCTCACGCCCGCACAACGGCGCACGGCCGAGCGCATCCAGCGCGCATGCCAGGACATGGAAGCGCTCACTCATGCGTTCCTGCTGCTCGCGCGCGAAACCGAGACCGGGTTGCCGCTCGAAGCCGTGTGCGTCAACGAGGTTCTCGTCGAAGAGCTGGAGCGGGCCCGAACGCTCGCCGTCGACAAGCCGGTGACGTCCGCCCTGCACGGCACGCATCGGTTGTATCTCGACGCGCCCGAACAGGTGGTCAGCATCCTGCTGGGCAATCTGCTTCGCAATGCGTTCCTGTACACCGAGTCCGGCGAGGTGACGATCCATATCGGCGATGGCGTGGTGATCATCCGCGACACCGGCGTGGGCATTCCCGCCGACGAGATCGATGCGATGTTCCGTCCGTTCGTACGCGGTGAAGCCAGCCTGCGTGGCGGTCACGGCGTGGGACTCACCATCGTGCAGCGACTATCGGACCGCTTCGGCTGGCCCGTGCGAATCACGAGCGAGCGGGGTGTCGGAACGACGGTCGAGGTCTCGTTTCCCGATGGGCGTTCCCACGTCGCGTGAGACCCTGTATCCATCAGGACGAAAGAAGACCGGGCCGCTCACGCGGCCCGGCTTCCCGCCAGTGCGGAGAGTGGCGTCAGCCAGGGCAAGCCGACACACTGGCGTAATCGACCACGATCAGCTGAGGCAGCGCGCCTTCGCTGCCGTCCTGTCTTGCATCGCGCGCAATCACGTCGAGCACATCACCGCCCGAGAGCGGCAGGTTCGTCACCTGGATCGCGACCACAGCCTTGTTGGCGGCCGGCGTGACGTACACGTCATATCCACCGGGCGCCACCGACAGGATCGGGGTGCTCGCGCCAAACGGCACTGCCGCGAAGCTGGCCGTCGCCGTGGCGAAATCCGCACCGGTCGGCAGTAGATAGACGTCGACGTTGCCCGTGCCGGGAGAGCCGTGCGTCACGCGCAGCTTCGTCTCGGTGGCGACCGGCCGCTCGGAGTTCGTGAGCGCCAGCGCCCGGATAGCCGGTGTGCTGCCGAGATAACCCGTGACGATGGCGGTGAGCTCGGCGCCCTTCGCAGGTTCCAGCGGGAACTGCAGCGCAGTCACGCCCGGGTTCCCGGCCGGCGTCACGCTGATGCTGTAGCTGCCGGGCGCGGGCACATTGCCGATACGGCAGGCCTGCGGAAACGCCACGCCGCGCGCCAGACCCAGCGCCTCGTTGGTTGGCGTACCCACCACGTCGGCGAGCACATCCACCGCCGGCGCATCCGGCGAGGCATGCACGGCCACCACGGACGCGGGCGTCGCCGTGTCGAGCAGTAGCGAAGAGCCCTGGTCGTTCAACGCGACCAGCCGGATCGGCGCCGCACCGGGCCCCGTGTTCTCGATCGCGGCGATGAGCAGGTCGGCGCCGGCTGCGAGCGGCAACGTGCCGGAATCGTAAACCACGGCCGACGCATTGCCCGCCGCCGTCACACGGATACGGTAGTCCCCCGCGGGTAGTTCGGGCCGGCCCGTCGTCTCGCCGAACGACAGCGCGCCTTCATTCACGGGCGAGCTGGAGGCAAGCGTGGCGCCGGGTGCGGTCACGTAGACGTCCACCGACGGCGCGTTCGGAGCGGCGTGTACCACTTGCGCTCGCAGGCTGCCCGGCGCGATTGCGCGACCCGCGGGATTGCTGATGACCAACGCTTCGATGGGGTCGGCCACCTCGCCCACGGCCAGCACCGTGTAGTCCTGGCTGAAGTCGAGCGCCAGGCGGCGGTCGATCACCACGGCGTTTCCGCCGGGGATGATCGCCTCGACCTGCACGCGTGTGGACTCCGCGACGTTGAGGAAACCCGAACCCTGGCCGTAGTCGACATTGGCCAGCGCCTGCGTCCCATTCACCCGGATGTTCACCGGGGGCGCATCGGGCGCCGCGTGCAACGCGCGCAGGCGCGGCGCAGTGAGGCACTCCAGGTATTCGCGACTGCTGACTTCCGCCGCATCCAGCGTGTTGTTGCGATTCGCATCGAGGCCGACCTCCAGCAACTTGCCGCCGCCCGCGCAGGTCGCGTCGCCCTTCGGCAGCATGCGTGTCAGCGCAAGCGAGTTGAGCCCATTGGCTCCGTCAGTACCATTCGTCCCGTTGAAGCCATCCTCGCCATCGTCGCCGCAGGCAACGAGCGTCAGCGCCGCGACAGGCGCAAGCCAGATCCCCTTGTTCATGTGTCCTCCGTTGGGTCGCACGCCCTTGTGCGCCGTGTGGCGGATGTTCGGGACGGCCGCGTGAAAGCGGCGTGAAAGCGGCGTAAAGGAGACGTGAACGCAGGATTGAATGCGGCGGCACACTCGCTGCATCCAGGAGCTGCGGCGCGGCGTAACTCCTGGGTCGCCGCGTTTTCCACGGAGGTCCGATCATGCCCGCCATTCAACGACACACCCGTGGGCAGCAGTTCTGAGCGCATGAGCGCAGGCTCGCAGCCCGGGTTCGTCATCCTGGGAAACCAGTTGTTTCCGCCGACGCTCCTCCGCGGGCAGCTGCCGCTGCGCGTGTTCATGGCCGAGGATCCCGGGCTGTGCACCTACGTGCGACATCACAAGCAGAAGATCGCCCTGTTTTTCGCGGCCATGCGTTCGTATCGCGACGAGCTCGCGTCGTGCGGGTTCGACGTGCACTACGAGACCCTGCCCGAGGAACCGGAGGGTGATTACGAAACCCGGCTGTTGCGCTGGATGCGCCAGCACCAGCTCACCGCGCTGCGGCTCTGGGAAGTCGAGGACAAGCCGTTCGAACAGCGGCTGAAGAGTTTTGCGGCCATGCATGGCTTCGGGCTCGAATTCCTGCCCTCGCCCATGTTCCTGACTACCCGGAAGCAGTTCGGCGACTGGCAAGACGGACGGCGGCTGCACATGGCGGACTTCTATCGGTGGCAGCGCCAGCGTCTCGACGTGCTCATGGACCCTGACGGCCACCCGGCCGGCGGACGCTGGTCGTTCGATGAGGACAATCGCCGGCCGCTGCCGCGGAAGCTGGCGGTGCCACCGCTGCGGATCGCCACACCCACCGGGCACGTGCGCGAGGTCATCGAGATCGTGGGCCGGAAGTTCGACCGGCATCCCGGCGAGCTCGAGCCGCAGAAATGGTGGCTGCCGACGACGCGCGCGCAGGCGCTCGCGGGGCTCGACGACTTCCTCGAGAACCGGCTCGAGTGTTTCGGTCCGTACGAGGATGCGCTGTCGGATCGCGATCCCTTCCTGTTCCATTCCGTGCTCACACCCGCGCTGAACCTCGGACTCGTGACGCCCGCTGAGGTACTGGAACGCACGCTCGCCGCAGCCACCGAGCGCAACGCACCGATCGCGAGCGTGGAAGGTTTCGTGCGCCAGATCATCGGCTGGCGCGAGTTCATCCGGGGTGTCTATCGCCAGCATTCCGACAGGCAGGAAGCTTCCAACTACTTCGGGCACCGCCGGCGTCTCACCGATCACTGGTACCAGGCCACCACCGGCCTCCTGCCGCTCGACGGCGTGATCCGCAAGACGCAGCGCTGGGGCTGGGCTCACCACATCGAACGGCTCATGGTGGCCGGCAATCTCATGACTCTCTGCGAGATCGAACCTGCCGAGGCGCATCGGTGGTTCATGGAGATGTTCGTGGACTCGAGCGAGTGGGTGATGGGACCCAATGTGTACGGCATGGCGTTGTTTGCCGACGGCGGATTGTTCGCGACCAAGCCCTATCTATGCGGAAGCAACTACTTGCGGAAGATGGGGGACTACGGCAGGCCGCGCGCGGGGGAGCCGGATTGGTGCGAGATATTGGACGGGCTGTATTGGCGGTTCATCGGGCGGCATCGCGAATTCTTCTCCGGACAGGCCAGGCTGAATAGCGCCGTGGCGTTGCTGGATCGGATGGCGAGCGATCGCCGCGAGCGCATCCTGGACGCGGCGGAGGCGTTCATCGAGCGCGTGACGGTGGCGGCTTGACGGCGCCGGCTCGCGGGCTAGTGGATGAGGGCCGGCGACTTCGTGCTGCCATCCTGCAACCGGATGTGCGGCTGCCCGGTTCAAAGGACGGGCTACCGATCGACCGGAGGGTCAATGCGTTTTCGAGGTTTCCTGCGCGGCTTGGTGGTGAGCTGCGCCGTGATGAGCTGTGCACAGGCGGCGGAGCCGCCCGGCCCCCTGAGCATCGAACATGTCACCGTGTTGCCGATGACGCCCGATGGCGCCGTACTGCGAGATCAGACCGTCGTCATCGACAAAGGCCGCATCCAGTGGATCGGTAACGCCGCCACCGCGCCGCAGCCAGCCGGCCCCGCCCCGCAGAAGATCGACGGCCGCGGCAAGTTCCTGCTGCCGGGCTTCACGGACATGCACATGCACCTGGAGAACGACCGGCTCATGCGGCTGTACTCCGGCAACGATGCCGTGCCGGACGGTTATATCGATCTCGAGAACGCGCTGTTGCCCTATCTAGCCAATGGCGTGACGCAGATGTTCAACCTGTCGGCGATGTCCGAGAGCATCGGGCAGAGCGTGCTGGTGGAGAGTGGCCGGGCGCTCGGGCCGCATATCGCTGGCGCTGCGATGATCGACGGATCGCCGCCCATCTGGTTTCCGGGCATGACACGCGTGGCGGCTACGCCCGACGACGGGCGCCAGGCCGTGCGGGACGCCAAAGCCGAGGGTTACCGGTTCATCAAGACGTACAGCAAGCTCACGCCGGAAGCGTTTCTCGCGATCGTCGATGAGGCGCGCAAGAACGGGATGCGGGTGCTCGGGCACATTCCCGGGCGCGAGAGCGGGCGCACTGCGGATTTCTTCGTGCCGGGGTTCGATCTGGTGGCGCATGCGGAGGAGTTCGCGCAGCAGACCCAGGTGCCGGCGCTGGATCGGATTCCGGAGTACGTGCGGATGATGAAGGCGAATGGCACCTCGCTGATCGCCACGCTCACGTTGAATGAGCGATTGCTGGAGCAGACGAGGAATCCGGACAGTCTGAAGTCGCGGGCTGAGCTGCTGCACCTGGATCCGGGTATGTATCAGATGGTGATGCATGCGAATCCGTATCTGCGGGACACGAGCGCGGAGCGCGTGGCGTTTCTGCAGTCGTTGGTAACGTTCAATCGGGAGTTGGTGCGGGCGTGTGCGGCGGCGGGAGTCCCGGTGCTTACGGGTACCGACAGTCCAGTGCCGGGTATCGTGCCCGGCTTTTCGCTGCATGATGAGTTCGAGGCACTCGTACGCGCGGGACTCAGTCCGCGTGAAGTGCTGGCGGGGAGTACGCGGCGAGCGGCGGAGTGGTTAGGCACCGCGGCCGATCGAGGGACTGTCGAAGTGGGCAAGCGTGCCGACCTGGTGTTGCTCGACGCCAATCCTCTCGAATCGATCGCGAACACGCGGCGCATCACGGCCGTCATGGTCAACGGCCGCCATCGGGACAGGGGATGGCTCGATGTCCAGATGAAGGCATTGGCGATTCGCAACCGGCCGCAGGCTGACTGACATCCGTGGTCAAGCGACTCGGCGGTCCGCAGCGCGATGGGGCCATACGAATATTCGTATCCGCGGCCCGGCAGTCCGCATCATGGCGCGCGCGGGTCGGCCCTACACTCTCCGTTGCCAGCGGAGAGAAGCATGAAGTCAGTATCGATGTCTGTGTTCGCCCTGATCGTCCTGTCCATGACCGCGCATGCGGACACATGGACTCCTGACAACGGCAACGGCACGTTCACCAATCCGCTCTTCTACGAGGAGTTCTCGGACCCCGACCTGATCCGCGTGGGCGAGGACTATTACCTCACCGGCACGACCATGCACTCGATGCCGGGGCTGCCGGTGCTCCACTCCCGGGACCTCGTGAACTGGAAGCTGCTCGGCTACGCCATGCAGCGCCTGGACCTCGGGCCCAAGTTCCGGCTCGAGGACGGCAAGAACGTCTACGGTCAAGGTCTCTGGGCGCCGTCGTTCCGATATCACGACGGCACGTTCTACATCTTCAGCAACGTGAACCGGCACGTCACGCAGGTGTTCACCGCGAAGAATCCCGCCGGACCCTGGCAGCACCGCCAGATGAAGCGCACGTTGCACGATCTGTCCGTGCTGTTCGACGACGGCAAGGCGTACGTGATCTGGGGTTATCGCGGCATCCGGCTCGCGCAGCTCAACGAGGCGCTCGACGACATCGTCCCCGGCACCGAGCGCGAGATCATTCCCGAGAACGCCGGCATGGGTGAAGGCGTCCACTTCTACAAGATCGACGGCAAGTACTTCATCACCAGCGCGTGGTACATGGGTCGCATGCGCATGCCCGCCGCGCGCGCCGAGAAGATAGAGGGGCCCTACGAGGTCAACCAGGCCATCAGCATCGATGAGGACTTCGGGCTCCCGCAAGGCAACCATCTAGCCGAAGTGTGGGCGCGGCAGAAGCCCTTCGTGATCAAGCCCGGGGATCCCAAGAACGTCGGCCGGCTGTCGTTGCATCAGGGCGGCATCGTGCAGACGCCGCTCGGCGAGTGGTGGGGGTTCTCGATGATGGATTACAACTCGCTCGGGCGCGTGACCGCGCTGTCGCCGATCACGTGGCATGAGGGCTGGCCGTACTTCGGGTTGCACGGCAATCTCGGGCGCAATCCGCGCACGTGGGTGAAGCCGAAGACCGCGGCGCCGCAGCCCGTCGCCGTGCCCTATGTGCGCGATGACGATTTCTCCGGGCCCGCGCTCGCGAACGTGTGGCAGTGGAATCATGTGCCGGTAGATAGCGCGTGGAAATTGGCCGGCGGAGCGTTGAACTTGACGGCGTTGCCGGCGAAGAGCTTGTGGGAGGCGCGGAATACGCTCACCCAGCGGTCCATCGGGCCGCGGTCGTCGCCGATCACCGTGCTGGATACGTCCGCGATGCGTGAGGGTGACGTCGCCGGGCTCGCCTTGTTCAATCGGCCGTACGCGTGGATCGGAGTGGAGCGCGTCGATGGGAAGGTGCGCATGGTGGCTTACGACGATCAGACCGAGCGCGCGGAGCGGCGCGAGGTCGCGGGGACGAGGATATTCCTGCGGGCCGACTGCGACTTCATCACCGAGCGGGCGGCATTCTCGTACTCCCTGGATGGGAAAAAGTTCCTGCCGCTGGGTGAGCCGGTGACGATGGTGTTCCAGCTCGGGACGTTCCAGGGGATTCGGTATTCGCTGTTTGCGTACAACACGCGCGGTGCGAATGGAGGAACGGCCGCGTTCGATTCGTTCAAGGTGGAGCAGCCGCATCCGCGTGGGCTGATGCGGCCGATTCCGTTCGGGGAGCGAGTGCGCTTTGCGTCTGTGGGCGCGGCATATGGACTCGGAATGCAGAGTGATGGACTGACCGCGGCCTCGCCTGCCCCGTTCAAGGTGCATGACATGAAGCTCGGACGCGTTGCACTCGAGAGCGGCGGGCGATTCGTGACGGTGGCGGCCGATGGCAGTACCTCGGTGAAGCGGACTACGCCGGGCAAAGCGGAAAGCTTTCAGTGGATCGAAACGCCGAATGGTGATCTCGTGTTGATGTCGCTCGAGACCAGTCGGTTCTTGCGCATCGATCCTGCGAGTCGGCGGATCGTGGCGGACAGCCCGGGTCCGGCGCCGGATGGGAGCGATGGGGCGCGGTTCGGGTGGAGCAGATAAACGTCGACTGCATCATGGGTCTGTGGCTCCTGCACACGCGGCCGCCAGTAGTCAGGGACTCGGGCCGCAAAGCGCGCTCCGAGCACTGGCTGAATGGCCGCGTAGTAAGCAATCTCGAGCAGAAACTCGCGCCGCGCCGGCGCAGTGAATCGAGCGGGCTTCACCGCAATAGTCGACGGGCTTCGGCGAAGACATCCTCGGCGGGATATGACTGCAATTCACCACGGTCGAAAGCAGCGACTCGCTTTTCGATCTCGACCGCCCACGCAGCCTCAATGTCTGCAACTGGGGTGTGCAATGAATCCAGGATTGACTGAGCGAGCTTGGCCCGATCGTCCGGGCTCAGCGCACGTGCCTGCTCTTCCATTTGCTTCAGCGAAGGGGGCATTTCGCACCTCTCGATGGCTGTTTATGCCAGACCCTACGACTGCGCCAATTGGCCGTCAATTTTCATTTCTCGCGTTTCGGGGACGGTTTGAATGCCAATCGCGCAACTTGGGATCTTCGGTAGGATCCACTTTCAACTTCGAGGGCAGCAAACTGAAGGTGGCTCGACGTGAAAACAAAGAAAGAGATCGTGGACAACTGGCTGCCGCGGTACACCGGCACGCCCATCGAGAGCTTCGGCGACTACTTCCTGCTGACGAACTTCGGCAACTACCTCGAGATCTTCGCCGAGCGCACGGGCGCCGAGATCATGGGCCGCACCCGCCCCATGCCGAACGCGACCGCTGACGGGATCTCGATGCTCAATTTCGGCATGGGCAGCGCCAACGCCGCCACCGTCATGGACTTGCTGTCCGCACGGATGCCGAAGGCCGTGCTGTTGTTAGGCAAGTGCGGCGGGCTCAAGAAGAAAGTCGGCATCGGCGACCTCGTGCTGCCGATCGCTGCCATCCGCGGCGACGGCACCAGCAATGACTATCTGCTTCCCGAAGTGCCGGCGCTGCCCGCGTTCAGCCTGCAGCGCGCCGTGTCGACCGTGATCCGCGACATGGGGCTCGATTACTGGACGGGCACCGTCTACACGACCAATCGGCGTGTTTGGGAGCACGATGGCGAGTTCAAGGACTATCTACGCCGCACGCGGGCGATGGCGATCGACATGGAGACCGCGACGATCTTCGCCGCGGGGTTCGCCAATCGCATTCCGACCGGAGCGTTGATGCTGGTCAGTGATCAGCCGATGGTACCGGAGGGGGTGAAGACGGAGGCCTCGGATCGGAGGGTCACCGACGAGTTCGTGAAGAGGCACATCGAGATCGGGGTCGAGGCGCTGCGGTTGATCCGGCGCCATGGGAAGAGTGTCAGACATCTTCGTTTCGAAGATGGCCCTGGCGGAGAATAGCTGGCCGCGAGCGGGCCGGTCCGCACATTCTTCCGAAGCCGCGCAGTCACTGTCAGGGCGATAGCGCACAACAAGAGCCAGTCGAGGCGACCGCCGCCTCCTTTATCGCCGCCACCTGAAGACCCGGCCGGTGTCGGCGGAGCCGCCACCGCAGTGACGGTGGCCGCCGTGTTGTTGGCGGTGATGGGGTCGATCGCATTGACCGACACCAATCCACTCGCGGTTACCGAACCGGCTGCGCTCGCGTTGACAGTCACCGTCATGATTGCCTGGCTGCCGGCCGGCATCGCCGTGAACTCGCACTCGGCGCGGCTCGGGGTGGGGATGCACGCGCCGCCCGCCTCCGCGGTCGCCGCGGTCACCGTGGCGCCTGTGAGCGTCAGACTGCCGGTGAGATCCATCGCATCCGGGCCATCATTACGCACGAGCACGGCATAGGTGAACGCAGTCCCTGCCACTTTGGCCCC
>JBKPPO010000357.1:0-29167 GCA_046733635.1 Pseudomonadota bacterium
GGTAAGGGTGACCGGCGTTCGCGCCGCGGCAAGATTTACGCGGGGTCTTTCGGTAAGACCCGCGCGAAGGATCCAGCGAAGAAGAAAGCAAGAGCGAAAGCGAAGAAGAAAGCCTAGCCAGACTCGATAGCACAGGTCCAACGAAGCCCGCGTAGCGAAAGCCACGCGGGCTTTGTTCATTCGGAACGCGTCAGGCCGGGACGTCCGGCTGGTTCTCGACCACTCGCTGACGATGGATGCCGCGGTAGCGGGAGACGAGCTCCAGCGCGCTGTGGTTGTTAGGCGGCAGCTCCACGCCGCTCAGGCCCTTCGGAGTGACGCGCTGGCCCCAGCGAACCACGTGCCCTGTGAACGTGAGTCCGCCGCCGAACGATGGCATGAGCAGCAGCGCGCCGGGCTTCACGCGGCCTTCTTCGATCGCCTCGCACAGCGCCACCGGAACGGTGCCCGCGGACATGTTTCCGTAGCGATGCACGTTGGTGAACACGCGTTCCATCGGCACGCCGGCCTTCTTGGCGACGGCTTCGATGATGCGCAGATTCGCCTGGTGGGGTACCACGAGGTCGACGTCGGCGGCGGTTTTCTCCACCTTCGCGAGCGCTTCGTCGCACGCCATCGCCATGCCGTGCACCGCCTTCTTGAAGATCTCCTGGCCCTCGAACTGCCACTCGGTCTTGCCGAGGATGCGGCCCTGGTGGCCGTAACCCGCGCCCATGCCGTGCACGCGCAGGATCTCGCGTGATTCGCCGTAGCAGCCGAGCTTCTCGGCGAGCAGGCCTTCCTCCTCGCCGGTGGCTTCGAGCACCACGGCTGCCCCGCCATCGCCAAACAATACGGCGGTATTGCGGTCCGACCAGTCGATGTAGGGCGAGATGACTTCAGCGCCGACCACGAGCGCGTTGCGCACCACGCCGGACTTGATCATCGCGGTGGCGGTGGACAGCGAGTACAGGAAGCTCGTGCAGGCCGTGTTGATGTCCATGGCCGCGCAGCCTTCGGCGCCGACGCGGCGCTGCACGCCGGAGGCGACGTTCGGCACCTGGTCGTCGTAGCTCGTGGTGCCGATGATGATGAGCTCGAGCTGTCTACCTTCGAGGCCCGCGCAGGCTAGGGCGCGCGCGGCGGCGACGTAGCAAAGCTCGCCGAGCTGCACGTGCGAGACCCGCCGCTCGCGGATGCCCGTGCGGGTGGTGATCCACTCGTCGCTGGTCTCGAGGAAGGTCGCGATATCGGCGTTGGTGAGCACGGCCGGAGGCAGGCACTTGCCCCAACCGGTGATGGCCGCTCCCCTCGGATACTTGGCTGGCATGCCCGGAGAATAATGGGGACATTCACGGTTTCCTAGAAAAAGGGGACGCGGCTCGGGACGGGAGGCGGTCGGAATTCACGCCTTTTGATGAGGCTTGACCCCTTTTGCTAGGAAATGGGGAGTGTCCCCATTAAAGTTCGCGCCCATGGCAGACCACAATTTTTCGCGCTGGCGACCGCACCCCTGGCATGGACTCGACGTGGGTGAAGACTCCCCCCGGGTAGTGAATGCCTACATCGAGATCACCCCGTTCGACGTCATCAAGTACGAGATCGACAAGGCTTCGGGTTACCTGCGCGTCGACCGTCCCCAGCGCACCACCTCGCAGCCGCCGGCGCTGTACGGCTTCATCCCGCGCACCTACTGCGCCGAAGAAGTGGCGAAGCTCGCTCCCGGTTGTGAACGCGGTGACGGCGACCCGCTCGACATCTGCGTGATCAGCGAACGTCCCATCGAACGCTCCGAAGTGCTGCTGCGTGCTCGCGTGGTCGGTGGCATCAAGCTCATCGATCGCGGCGAAGCCGACGACAAGATCATCGGCGTGCTCGAAGGCGACTACGTCTGGGATCACGTGAAGGACATCTCGCAGCTCGCGCCCGTGCTCGTCGAGCGGCTCGAGCACTACTTCGCCACCTACAAGCTCGTGCCCGGCGAGCCCAACAAGCTCAAGATCACCGGCAAGTACGGCTACGCCCATGCGGCGGAAGTTATCGAGGCGTCACGCGCGGATTACCAGGCCTCGTTCGGTGAGGCTGGCCAGGAGCGGCGCAAGCCCTGACTTAACCGCGCCGTCTCATGAACCGCATGATGGCGGCCGCGATCAGCGCCGCCGACGGCGCGAGAAACCACGACACGATCACGAACTGCGGCGGCAACGCGCTCGGGATCAGCAGTCCCAGCACGAGCGCGGGCACGCCCGCCACGAGTCCGTGAACGAACGGCGAGTTCGCGCCCAGCACTCCCGCCCACACGCCCGAGAGAAACTGCACCAGCGCCCAGGTGGCGGCGAGCCGCTCATCGGTGGCATGGCCGGGCAGGGCCAGCAGCACCAGCAACGCGCCGGTGACATTGAGCACACCGCTCACCACCACGGCGCCCGGGCGCAGCTTCTGATTGGGCGTAGCCTTCACGGGTTCGGTTTGCAAATGAGCACCTTCTTGTCGAGCAGAGCGCCGATGAGGAACTGGCCACGCCAGTTCGCCGCCACCGTGCCCGCGGAGATCTGCTGTCCATCGTCGAGATAAACCTGCGTGAGGCGTGCGTCGCCCTTCTCGCGCGGGTCGAAACGCAGCACCTGCGTGGGCGCGCGTTCACGGGGGTCGCGCGCATGCGCGACGAAGCGCAGTAGTTTGGGGTGAGCGGCGATCCAGACCACGCCGTCTTCATCCACGGCGAGATTGTCCGGCGCCGCGCCGAGATCGATGGTTTCTTCGAGCCGCAGCGAATGATCGGCGGGATTCCGGGCGTACACGCGCAAGGTGCGCGCCAGCGCCTCGGGTACGTACAGCTTCCCGCCGTCCGGGCTCAGCGCCAGACCCGCGGGATAGGCGAGATCATCGACGAGAACGCGGGCGGACTTGCCGTCATGGAACACGAGCGTCGCATCGCCGTCCCGGAGCATCATCCCGCGAAGGCTCTCCCATCGGCCGGCGGTCCGCCGGTCGTTCACGAGATAGAACCGATCGGCATCCACGGCGGCGATGGCGTTGGGATGCGTGAATGCCGGATCGCGCAGGGTCGCTTTCGGGCGTAATGCGCCGTTCGCGTCCTGCTCCGCGATCTCCACGGCCTCCGTGCCATCCGCCCGGTGCGAGATCGCGAACAGGAGAGACGGCTGCCCCGTCCGCTCGAGCAGCGAGATGCCGTGGGGCCTGAATCCCGAGGGATCGAACAGCATCGCCGCGCGCGGCGCCGGATCCGCGAGATTCAGGTCGAGCAGCATGACCGTGCCGTTGACGGCCTCTCCGCGCCGGACCGCGTCCCGATCCAGCAACGATAGATAGGCGACGCCGCGGCGGTCGATCCGGATGTCTTCGGCGCTGCCGCCGAGCTCGACGCTCCGGCATTGGCCCGGAAAGGATGGCGTGATGCGGGTGAAGAATCCGCCGACCCGGAGCAACTCGATGGCGGCCGCCGCCACGGCCAGCAGAATGCAGGAAAATACGAGCCCGAGCGTCTTCAGTGACCTTTTCACGGCGCGTAGTCTGGACGGCGTGCAGGTGATGCACAACCGTGACGCATTGCGCTACCGTTGGGTTCATGAAGACCTCGAACCTCCTCGCAGGGTTGTTTGCCTGCCTGCTGCTGCCGCTCGTGGCGGATGCCGCCCCGAAGCGCGTCCCCACTCATGAAGATATCTGGCTCATGAAGCGCATCGGCGCGCCGCAGGTCAGCCCCGACGGTCGCTGGCTCGTGGTGCCGGTCATCGAGCCGGCCTATGAAGAGAACGCGCAGCTCAGCGACCTGTGGCTCATCGACACCACGGCGCGCCAAAGCTCCCGTCGTCTCACGTCCACGCGCCGTCCCGAGAGCAGCGTGGGCTGGACACCCGACAGCGCACGCATCGTGTTCAGCGCACAGCGCGACAACGACGACGCGCCGCAGCTCTACGTGCTGGATCTCGCGAACGGCGGCGAGGCCCAGCGCCTGACGAACCTGACCGGCGGCGCGCGCGCGCCCGTGGTCTCGCACGATGGCAAACACGTCGCGTTCGTGTCGGTGATGTTCCCGGGCGCGAAGGACGAGACCGAGAACCGCGCGCGCATCGACGAGCGCCGCAACCGCAAGGCCAATGTGCGCACCTATGACGGTTTTCCGATCCGTTCCTGGGACCACTGGCTCGACGAACGTCAGCCGCGCATCTTCGTGCAGGCGCTCGATGACGACGGGCTCGCGCGGGGTGCGCCGCGCGATCTGCTGCTGGGCACGAAGCTTCTCGACAATCCCGGCTTCGCGGGCCGCCAGGCGGATACGGGCGAAGAGTTCGACATGGAGTTCACGCCCGACAATCAGGGCCTGGTGTTCTCAGCGTCGACGAACCTCCACGAGGCGGCTCATTCGTTCACGAACTCCCATCTGTTCCTGTTGCCGCTGGCGGGTGGCGAACCGCGCCAGCTCACGCAGGGCACGGATAGCTGGGGCCGTCCCCGATTCACGCCGGACGGTCAGCTCATCGCGCTGTTCGAAGCGCAGGACGGCAAGTCCGTCTACAACGCCACGCGGCTCGCGATGCTCTCCTGGCCGGAGGCGGAGCCCCGCGTGATCACCGGAGCGTTCGATCGCTCGGTCAACAGCTACGCGTTCGCGCCGCAGAACGGGCAGATCTACTTCACGGCCGAGGACCAGGGACACGAGAAGATCTTCTTCATCGGCACCGACGGCGGCGCCGTGCGTACGCTGAACGGCGTGAATCGCGGCACCTACACCAACATCACCATCCCGGAGCGAGCCGGAAAACTCGCGTTGTATGCCAACTGGGAAACTTCGAGCTCGCCGGGCGAACTCGCGCTGATCAATCCCCAGACCGGCAAGACGCTGGTACTGACGAAATTCAATTCGCCGCGCGCCGCGCAGCTCGACCTGCCCGACATCGAAAGCTTCTGGTTCACGTCCAGCCGCGGCAAACGCATCCAGAGCTGGGTCGTGCGGCCGCCGGGCTTCGATGCGTCGAAGAAGTATCCACTGTTCGTGATGATCCACGGCGGGCCGCATGGCATGTGGCGCGATCAGTTCTTCGTGCGATGGAACTATCACCTGCTCGCGGCGCCGGGGTACGTGCTGCTGTTGACCAACTACTCGGGCTCGACGGGCTTCGGCGAAGGGTTCGCACGCTCCATCCAGGGCGACCCGCTCAAGGGCCCCGGCGATGAGCTCAACGAAGCCGCCGATGCCGCGATCAAGGAATTCCGGTTCATCGACGGCTCGCGGCAATGCGCGGGCGGCGCGAGTTACGGCGGACACCTCGCGAACTGGCTGCAGGGCGCGACGACGCGGTACCAGTGCCTCGTGAGCCACGCGGGCCTCGTGAACCTCGAGTCGCAATGGGGCACGAGCGACACTATCTACTCGCGCGAGGTCAACATGGGTGGTCCGCCCTGGGAGCTCGGTGCGGGCTGGAAGGACCAGAATCCCATCCGGTATGCAGGCAAGTTCCGCACGCCGGTTCTCGTGACCATCGGCGAGCAGGACTTCCGCGTGCCGCTCAACAACTCGCTGGAGTACTGGAGCGCGTTGCAGCGCATGCGCGTTCCGAGCCGGCTCGTGGTGTTCCCGGACGAGAACCACTGGATCCTCAAGGGGGAGAACAGCCGCGTGTTCTATGCCGAAGTCACGGGCTGGCTGAATCGCTGGCTCAAGCCGGCGAACTGACCCGATGTCCGACGACTGGGACTTCTATTTCGCGCGCGTCAACGGCGCGGTGTGCTCGATATTCGTGGACCTGGGCATTCGTGCCGACGTGCCGCTGGAAAAGCGGCCCTGGCTCCTGTGGGTGTGGGTGGACCTGAAATCGCCGAGCGCCGATGGTTTATCCACGAGCGAGGAGGCGCCGCGGCTGCACGAGATCGGCGAGGCGCTCGACGCCAACGTCGGCGCCGCGTGTGCCGCGCAACTCGTGGGGCGCATCACGGGAGCGGGGCGGAGGGAGTTCTATTTCTACGGCGAGGAGCCGGGCCCGCTCGATGAGGCGGTGAAGAACGCGCTGCGCGCCTTCCCGGGATATGCGCCCGAATGCGGCAGTTCGCTGCAGCCCGATTGGGAGCAGTACGTGGATCTCCTGTATCCGTCGGACTCCAACCTGCAGCGCATGTTCAACCGCCGCGTGCTCGAAGCACTCGCCGAGCAGGGCGACGTGCACGAGACCCCGCGCCAGGTGGACCATTGGCTGGAGTTCGCCGACGAAACCTCGCGCGCCGCCTGCCGTGACACGCTCGTGGCGATCGACTTCCGGGTGGAGGACGAACACCTCGCCGAGGAGGGCGAGGACATGCCGTATCGGCTCGTGGTGTCACGCGTGGACAGCGTGGATACACACACGATCAATGGAATCACGCTGGAGCTCGCTCGGGTGGCCGGCGAAAACGGCGGCAGCTACGACGGCTGGGAGTGTCCCGTCACGACGACCGTGGAAGAGACGCGGCACTGAGACTGCGCTCGTAAACGATCATCAGGTTGTTGGCCGGCATCCTTTGCACGCGATGTTCATGCAGGCCTCGAGCGGCGGCTTCGGTCCTGACCACTTCCAGCTCGCGCAATCCCCACTCCGGGTTGCGGCGTTTGAGTGAGGCGTCGAACTCGAGGTTGGAGGGCGCTGCCGTGCCGGATTCGAGATAGGGGCCGTAGAGAAGCAGTTTTCCCGTGGCGACCAGATGTCTCGTCGCCCCGTCCAGCAATGCGAGCGTCGCGAGCCATGGCGAGATGTGGACCATGTTGATGCAGAGGATCGCGTCGTAGCGGGCCTCGACGGGCCACTCGAGCAGCATCACGTCCAGCCGGATCGGCATCGCGATGTTCCGCAGTCCGGATTCGCTCGTCCGCAGGATGAGGGCCTCGCGGCTCGCGTCATCGGGCTCGGTGGGTTGCCACTGGATGCCGGGGAGCGCCGCAGCGAAATGACACACGTGTTGCCCCGTGCCCGAGGCGATCTCCAGCACGCGGCCTTTCGCAGGCAGCTCCGCGCGCAGCACGTCGAGGATGGGATCCTTGTTGCGATCCGCCGCCGCAGAGAAAGGAAGATCCGCTGCCATCTACAAATTGCGGAAGTCCGCAGTCTGTTCGCGCAACTCCTTCAGGAATTCCTGGAGCTGCTTCACGCGCGGCGCGGCGCGCGACTTCGCGGCCCGGGACACGATACGCGGCGGGACCTCGGCGAGATTCTTCTCCAGCCACGCAGCGGCCTCCGGCCCATCGGGCTTGCCGCCCCTGGGATCGACGACACCGAAGACGCGCGCGGCGCCGATGGCGCCCAGCCAGTCGAGCGCGTCCGCGTCGTGCAGGTAGATGGCTTCTGGCCCCACCGGGTCGCGCTGGAACATGTGCGTGCGGATGGCGCCGCGAACCGCGTCGATCTTCTCCATGGGAAATCCGGTGCCTTCGAGCAGCGAGTCCACGATGCGCGCGCCTTCGTCCTGGTGGTCCACGCCTTCCTTGCGGAATGCCGGAAACGCGGCGACGTCGTGCAGATAGGCCGCGGCGTACAGGACGTCGTCGTCGATCGCCACCTTGTCTTCGGCAGCCAGTGATCGGGCGAGTTCGTAGTCGCGCCACGAATGCGACAGGCCCCAGGCAGGATGCTGGAGGTTGTCGATCGCAAACTGCCTGACGGCGGCGCGCCAATCGCCGGTGCGGGCGACCGAAGGTCGGGATCCGTCCGCGGCATGGGCCGCCAGGGACGCGCCGAGGAGCAGGATTGTTAGGAGCGTGCGCATGGGCCGATCATAGCCCATGCCCGCGCGGTCAAGGCGGGCGCTGGCCTGGCCGCGTGGCCGAGGATCCGCGTTCGACGCGAATCCGGCGCACCACGCTCCAGGCGAACAGGCTGATCACGCCTACCAGCACACCCATGAGCACCGCCAGCCACCAATGGAAGCGCGCGGCTTCGATGAGGCCCCAGGCGACGCCGATGGGCGTCATGGTGAGGATGATGGGCTTGGCGATGCGCATGGGGCGGAGGCGGCGGTTCCGGGCACCGCCGCCGCTTCGTTCACAGGATGTAGCGCGAGAGATCCTCGTCCTTCGCCAACGTCCCGAGGTGGGTATCCACGTAGGCGGCGTCGATCTGCACGGCGCTGCCTGCGTTCTCGGCCGCATCGAACGACACGCTCTCGAGCAGCCGCTCCATGACGGTGTGCAGCCGCCGCGCGCCGATGTTCTCGGTCTTCTCGTTCACGCTGTAGGCGATCTCGGCGAGACGGCGCACGCCTTCCTTGGCGAACTGCACGTCCACCTTCTCGGTGTTCATGAGCGCCTTGTACTGCGTGGTCAGCGAGGCATCGGGCTCCGTCAGGATGCGTTCGAAGTCTTCGACCTTGAGGGATTCGAGTTCCACGCGGATCGGGAAGCGGCCCTGCAGCTCCGGAATCAGATCCGAAGGTTTGCTCATGTGGAACGCGCCCGAGGCGATGAACAGGATGTGGTCCGTCTTGATCTGCCCGTACTTGGTGGACACGGTGCTGCCTTCGACGAGCGGCAGCAGGTCGCGCTGCACGCCTTCGCGTGAGACATCCGCGCCGTACGAGTCCTGGCGACGCGCCACCTTGTCGATCTCGTCGATGAACACGATGCCGTTCTGTTCGGCATTCGCGATCGCACGCGCGCGCAGTTCCTCCTCGTTCACGAGTTTGCCGGCCTCTTCCTCGACCAGCAGCTTCTGTGCCTCCCTGACCTTCATCTTGCGCGGCTTGCTCTGCTGCCCGCCGAGATTGGCGAACATGCTCGAGAGCTGCTCCTGCATCTCTTCCATGCCGGGCGGCGCCATGATCTGCACGCCGGGCGGAATCGCGCGTATGTTGATCTCGATCTCGCGATCGGCGAGCTGGCCTTCGCGCAGCATCTTGCGGAATTTCTGACGGGTCTCGTTATCCCGGGCGCTGGGCTCGGGGTCCGTGGAGAAGCCCATCATCTTCGGCGCGGGCAGAAGGGCGTCGAGGATGCGCTCTTCGGCCGCATCCGCGGCGCGTTCGCGCACCTTGGACTTCTCCTCCTCGCGCGCCATCTTCACGGCGGTCTCGGCGAGGTCCTTCACGATGGAATCCACGTCGCGTCCCACGTAGCCCACTTCGGTGAACTTCGTGGCCTCCACCTTCACGAACGGCGCATTCGCGAGCTTCGCGAGGCGGCGTGCGATCTCGGTCTTGCCGCAGCCCGTGGGGCCGATCATCAGGATGTTCTTGGGCGTGATCTCCTGGCGCAGCGGATCCTGGATCTGCATGCGGCGCCAGCGATTACGCAGCGCGATGGCCACGGCGCGTTTGGCGTTGGCCTGGCCGACGATGTGTTTGTCGAGTTCGGAAACGATCTGTTGCGGAGTCATTGTTGCCTTGAATGCTGTGAGCGCGGGTCTTTACGACTTCAGCTCTTCGATGACCAGGTTGCGATTCGTGTAGATGCAGATGTCGGCGGCGATGTTGAGACCGCGTTCGACGATCGTGCGGGCGTCCAGGTCCGTGTTGTCCGCGAGTGCGCGCGCGGCGGCCTGGGCGAACGGCCCACCGGAGCCGATCGCGACGAGATCGTGTTCGGGCTCGATCACGTCGCCGTTGCCTGAGATCACGAAGAGATTCCTGGTATCGCCCACGAGCAGCAATGCTTCGAGGCGTCGCAGGTAACGATCGCCACGCCAATCCTTCGCCAGCTCGATGGCCGCGCGAGTCAGATTGCCGAACTTCTCGAGCTTGCCTTCGAAGCGCTCGAACAGCGTGAACGCATCGGCGGTGCCGCCAGCGAAACCGCCGAGCACCTTGCCGTTGCCGAGCGGACGCACCTTGCGTGCATTGCCCTTCATCACCGTGTTGCCCAGCGTGACCTGTCCGTCGCCGCCGATGGCCACATGACCATTGCGCCGCACGGCGAGGATGGTGGTGCCGTGCGGATTGAAACCTTCGCTCATCGCGAACCTGACCTTTAAAGACCTACGTCTTTCTTTTTGCCCGAGGGTGGGAAGCGTCGTACGTGCGGGCCAGGTGGGCGAAATCAAGGTGGGTGTAGACCTGCGTCGTGGAGATGTCGGCGTGACCGAGCAACTCCTGGACGCCGCGCAAATCCTTACTCGATTCAAGAAGATGCGTGGCGAACGAATGCCGGAACAGGTGGGGGTGCACATGTGCGGGCAGGCCTTGTCGCCGCGCCCAGTAACCGATGCGCATCTGAATCGCGCGGTGCTTGAGCCGGGTCCCGGTCTTGCCCACGAACACCGCGGTCTCATCCGGCCTGGCGAGTGCGACGCGCTCCTGGAGCCAGGCGCGTAGTGCGGCCTCGGCCTTTCGGCCGACGGGCAGGATGCGCGTCTTCCGGCCCTTGCCGATCACGCGGACGGTGCGGTCGGGCAGGTCGAGCTGTGAAGTGTCGAGGTTCACGAGCTCATCGAGACGCAGCCCCGATGAATAGAAGAGCTCCATGATGGCCTTGTCGCGAATGGCCAGCGCGTTCTCGGGCGGGATCTCGAGCAGCCGGCTGATCTGGTCCACGTCGAGGGTGCCGGGCAGCCGCTTCGCGGCCTTGGGCGCGCGCACGTCGACGGCGGGATTGCTCGTGACCACGCGCTCGCGCAGCAGGTAGTTGAAGAAGCCGCGCACGGCGGAGAGCCGGCGTTGCACGCTGCGCGGATCGAGGCCGGCCGCGTGCGACTTCGCGGCGAAGACCCGCACGTGCTGGCTGTCCATCGACTTCCAGCCATCGATCTGCGTGCGTTCCGCGTACTCCGCGAGGGCGCGCAGGTCGCGCGCGTAGTTGGACGAGGTGTGCGGCGAGAGGCGCCGCTCGGTGGAGAGATGTCTTAGGTAGCCGTCGATGAGGCTGAGGTCGATGGCGGTCATGGGGCGCGGAACTACGGTGCAGTATCCTGAGTCGCGCTCTCCTGGAGGTCCCGGACCATGCGTGAGGAAATGGCCATGCGCTGATGCGCCGCTTCGATGCTCTGGCGATACAGGCCGCGAAGGAACGCCCGATCCCACATCGTGAGACTGCCCGGGCGCGCGATCCCATCGTTCGCCGCGAACAGCCGAAGGATGGTGTTCGTCCCGCCGAAATCCGCTTCCACATCGACCTTGCTGAAACTGACCATCGCGATGTAATCGCCGAGCTGCCGCAAGGTCACGCCCGCAGCCTGATTCGTGTCGACGAGCACGAGCACGGACTTCAGGTTCTCCGACACGGTGCTGACGAGGCGCGAACCGCCCGATGCGGCCTTGGCGACCGGAATCGCGCCCAGACCCGAAGATTTCGCTCCGACACTCGGAATGGCGCCGGCTCCGGCGACTGCCGGCGCGCCGCCTGCGGGTTCAACCGCCACGTTGTGCCAGGTGCGCACCGGTAGTGAGTCCGCACCACGGCTCACGCCGCGCCGCGCACGCCAGATGAACATCCCGGGGTCGCGTTCTTTCCACTCCGCGAGGAATTCTTCGGGCGTGCCCGTAAGGACGACGAAGAGGTTGGCGCGACACTTCTCATCGGATTCGACGGCGAACGGGATCTCGGCCGCGATCTCGAGCAACCGCGCACGGATGTATTCGGCATGCGCCGGATCGTCGGCAACCACGGTGGGGCATATCGGAGTTTCCCAGCTCGACACCAGTTCTCCATCGAGCTGGGTGAGCTTCGATACGAAGCTTTGCACTTCCTTGCCCAGCTTCTGATGGCCAACCACTTCGACCGTATCTGCGGTAGAGGTGCGCGGCGGCGTGGTGTCCTGCCCATGAGCGGCAGCCGCCACGAGCCAGCTGATCAACAGAAGGCGCTTCATGCCCGGCAATCTACTCCTGCGGTCGCAGAAGTACACCGGGCCTCGGAAATCAGGGCCGCGAAAGAGCGTCCGTGATCAGCTCACCCATGCGCTTCAGGAACTCCGTGCTCATGCCCGGATGGAAGCGTTCACGTTCGGCGCTGCCCAGCGCCAACAAGCCCAGCGAGCCGTTGTCGCCCAGCGGTACGAGCGCCACCGAGCCGATGCTCGCGGCTTCGGGTCCGAACAGGAAGTCGCGCTGCGAATCGCGCACCTGGCCGCAACGCGGCTTGCCGGTGTTCAACAGCGCCTCGAAAGAGCGGATGTTGGTGTCGTCCGGCGCGACCTTGCGCAGGAAGGGTTCGAACTCGACGTTCGCGAGCGAGTTGAGCGGCGCCGTGAGCACCAGCAGCGAGTGGAAGGCATCGAAGTCTTCGCGCAGCGAAGCTTCGAGCGTGACGAGAGCGGCCTGCGCATTTGGCGCGCGCATCAGGCGGCGCGTGAAGCGGTGGATGCGGTCGGCGAGCTGATCGTTGGCGCGTGCGACGGACACGAACTCCGCGAGGCGGCGATCGGAATCACCTTTCTGTTCGCGCAGCACTTCCACCTGGCGCTCGACGAGCGAGACGGTGGAGCCCGTGCGCATGTGCGGCAGGCGCATGCGCGACAGCAGCGCCTGGTGCCGCTCGAAGAAATCCGGATTGAGGCTGAGGTATCGCTCGATGCGTTCTTCGTCGGTCTGACCGGCGGTGACGCCGCGTGCGGTTTGCGTGCTCATTCGTTAACTCCCCTGGATCTCAACGCGCCCGGTGAAAGATACAGCGGCCGGGCCTTTCATCCAAATGTGTTCGCCGAGTTGGCCCCAGCTTATTTCGAGTGTGCCGCCCGGCAATTCCACCTGGACGGTGGAGTCGAGGCGTCCATGCCGTCTGCCTACTGCGACAGCGGCGCACGCGCCGGTGCCGCAAGCCATGGTTTCCCCCACGCCGCGCTCGAACACCCGCAGCTTGATGCGCGTGCGATCGACGATTTCCATGAAACCCACGTTCACCCGCTTGGGAAAACGGGAATGGCGTTCGATCGCAGGCCCGAGACGATCCACCGGCGCGCTGGCAACCGACGCGACGGTCAGCACTGCGTGCGGATTGCCCATCGACACCGCGCCAATTTCTACCTCGGTGCCAGCAACGCTGAGCGGATACACATGCGCCTCGGCAGACGCATCGAATGGCAGGGACTTCGGATCGAAATTCGGCGGACCCATGTCCACCGACACGAGGCCCGGCTCGGAAATCCGCGCGCGGATCTCGCCGCCGGGACTGTCGAGCAACAAATCCCCGCGCAGCGATGGATCGCGGCCGAAGATGAAAGCGGCGATGCAGCGCGCGCCGTTGCCGCATTGCTCCACTTCGCTGCCATCGGCGTTGACGATGCGGTAATACGCCTGCGTACCTTCCCGGCGTGGCGGTTCGATGATGAGCGCCTGGTCGAAACCAATCCCGGTGTGGCGGGCAGAGAGCTGGCGCCATTCGTCGGTGCTGGGCAGGCGGCCATCGCGCGGCGCGTCGAACACGATGAAGTCGTTGCCGAGGCCGTGCATTTTCGTGAACTCGAGCAGCATGGCGGCAAGAATACTCTACGATTCCGGCTGGTGGGCATCGGAGGCGAGACGCTCGCCGAGCGGGGCTGCTTTCACAGCAAGGCGGGTGGAGCCAGGATGAGTCAACACGAATTGCACGACGCGGGGCCCGAGGACGCGGCCCGTCTCGCTGAATTCGGCGCGCGCACGTTCTACGAATCCTTCGCGGCGGACAACACGCCGGAAGACATGCGGCGACACCTGGAATTGGCCTGGTCGCCGGACAAGCAGCTCGCCGAACTGCGCGATCCCGACATCGACACGTTGATCGTGCGCGCCCCGCAAGGTGAATGGATGGCCTTCGCGCAATTGCGTGCGGGCACGGTGTCCGACGGTGTGCCTGCCGGCAGCATCGAGCTCTGGCGCTTCTACGTGGATCAGCGCTGGCATGGCCAGGGCATCGCGGGATCGCTGATGAACGCGGCCAAGCAGCGCGCCCGCAAACGAGGCGCTACCACGTTCTGGCTCGGTGTCTGGGAGCGCAACGAACGCGCGAAGGCGTTTTATTCGAAACATGGCTTCAGGAAGGTGGGTACCCAGGTGTTCGTCGTGGGCTCCGACCCGCAAACCGATCACGTGATGTTGTGCCAGTTGTGAAGACAAGGCTCGAACACGTGGGGATGTGGGTGCGCGATCTGGATGACGTCGCCGGCTTCTACTCGCGCTACTTCGGCGCGCGCGTGGGCTCGCTGTATCAGAACCCGCGCAAGGGATTCGAATCCCGTTTCCTCGAGTTCGATGGCGGCGCGCGGCTCGAGCTCATGCGCCGCGCGGATGTGTCGACGCGCACCCAGGGCGAGCAGCTAGGCCTCGCGCACGTGGCCCTCACCATCGGTGATGAAGCGGCGGTGAACGCGCTGGCGGCCAGGTTCGTCGCCGATGGCCATCCGCCGCTCGATGGGCCGCGCCGCACCGGTGATGGTTACTACGAATGCGTGGTGCGTGATCCGGAAGGCAACCGCGTGGAAGTCTGCGCGGAATGACGTGGCGCGGCGCGCTGCTGGGGCTGTGGTTGCTGGGCGCGGGCGCCGCGCAGGCGGCGGATGTGCAGACGGCCAAACCCTGGGTGCGCTGGTGGTGGCCGGGCAGCGCGGTGGAGCCGGCGCAATTGTCCGCGCAGCTCCAAGCGTACGCCGAGGCGGGGATCGGCGGCGTGGAGATCACGCCCATCTACGGCGCGCGCGGCATGGAATCGCGCGACATCGCCTATCTATCGCCCCGCTGGGTGGAGATGCTGGCGTACACCACCAAGGAAGCGAAGCGCCTCGGTCTGGGCGTGGACATGGCTACGGGCACCGGTTGGCCGTTCGGCGGCCCGGGTGTGTCCCCCGGTGACGGTTCGGTGTCGCTGGTGTTCGCCGACGGCAAGCTCGCGGGCAAGCCCACGAACATGATGGTCAAACGCGCCGCGCCGGGCGGCGAAGGGCTGGTCCTCGATCCCTATTCGGTGCCGGCGCTGTCGCGTTATCTGGAGGGCTTCTCGAGGGCGCTGTCGGCATTGCCGCGAGGCGCCGTGCGCAGCCAGTTCCACGATTCCTTCGAGTACTTCAACGCGAGCTGGTCCTCCGAAGTGCCGGCCGCGTTCCAGCGCCTGAATGGCTATGACCTGCAGGAGTTCGCCGCGGAGCTCGCGGGTCAGACGCCGATGGACGCGGATTCGCTGGGACGTCTCAAGGGCGACTATCGCCGCACGCTGGCCCGGCTCCACCTCGACTATCTACAGCACTGGGTGGACTGGTCCCATGCGCAGGGCTTCCAGGCGCGCAACCAGGCGCACGGTGCGCCCGGCAATCTGCTGGACCTGTACGGCGCCTCGGACATGCCCGAGACCGAATCCTTCGGCGCCATCCGCTTTCCGATCGCGGGACTTCGCCAGGAGCCGGCCGAGATCAACGAAGATCCGGACGCGCCCGTCAATCTCATCGGGCGATTCGCGTCTTCCGCCGCGCACGTGATGGGCCGGCCGTTGATCTCGAGCGAGACACTGACCTGGCTGCGTGAGAATTTTCGCGAGACACCGTCGGCGGCGAAGCCGCAGCTCGACCGGTTGTTCGTCGCGGGCATCAATCACGTGGTCTATCACGGGACTACCTACTCGCCCGCCGACGCCGCCTGGCCAGGGTGGTTCTTCTACGCGGCCACACAGCTCAATCCCACCAATCCGCTGTGGCGCGACCTCCAGTCCATGCACACCTATGTAGCGCGCGTGCAGTCCGTCTTGCAGGCGGGACGGCCGGACAACGATGTGTTGTTGTACTGGCCGGAGGCGGACGCGGCCGACCATCCCGAAGGACTCATGCGCCAGCAGGGCATGCACGAGAACGACTGGCTGCTGAAGTCCACGGCGGCGCGAACGGCGCTCGCGCTGCTCTCCGCCGGCCACTCCTTCGATTTCATCTCCGATGCCCAGGTGGCGCTGCTGCGGGCCGAAGACGGCCAGCTCCGGTCGCCCGGTGCGCGGCATCGTGCGCTCGTGGTGCCGGTCACGCGGCGCATGCCGGTCGAGACACTGGCCGCGATGCTGCGGCTTCGCGAAGCTGGCGCGGCGGTCCTGTTCGAATCGCTGCCCGAGGATGTGCCGGGGCTGGGACGACTCGCGGAGCGCCGCGCCGATCTCGCGCGGCTGAAGTCGAGAGACTCCGCGAAGATCACGCAAGGCTCGATGCTCGACGCGATCGCCGCGGTCGCGCCACCCGAAGGGTTCGCGATGCTGGGGCTGTGGTCCATCCGTCGCGCCCGCGGCGATGGTTTCGACTACTTCCTCGTGAATCCCACGGGCGAAGACATCGTGGGCTGGGTGCAGCTCGGCCGGCGCGCGTCGGCGGCTGAACTGACGGATCCGCTGCACGATGAATCCGGCCGGGCGGCGCTGCGGCCCGGCAGGCAAGGCCGGCCCGAGGTCTATCTACGGGTCGCGAGCGGCCAATCGCTGCTGTTGCGCACGTTCGATTCGATGCCCAAGGCACGCGGTCTTCGCGACTGGCATTACCGCGCACCATGCGGCGAGGGTGTGGAGTTGCGGGGCGATTGGCAGGTGGAATTCATGTCGGGCGGCCCTGTGCTACCGCGCGCGGCTTCGCCGGAAGCGCTGACGAGCTGGACGCTCTGGTCGGCCGAGGCAGAACGGTTCTCGGGCACCGCGAGATATCGGATCCGCTTCGATGCGCCCGAAACGCCCGCCGATGACTGGCGTCTGGATCTCGGAGATGTGCGCGAGACGGCGCGCGTCATCCTGAATGGTGAGCCGGTGGGCACACTCTGGAGCCTGCCGTTCCGGCTGCATCTTCCCGCGGTGAAGGCGCGCGGCAATGTGCTGGAAATCGAGGTGACCAACCTGCCCGCGAACCGGATTCGCGACCTCGATCGGCGCAAGGTGGACTGGAAGGTCATGAAGGACATCAATCTCGCGAGCCTGCGCTATCGCGCGCTGGACGCGTCCGGATGGGATCCCGCGCCGTCGGGATTGCTGGGTCCCATGCGGCTGGTGCCGCTCGAACGCGTCAGACCCTGAGCTTCAGCGCATCGCGGAACGCGCCTTGAACAGGCAGCGATCCATCACGGTGAAGATGCCCGCATCGCGCGCCTTGCGTCCGGCGTCTTCATCGACCACGCCTTCCTGGAACCACAACGCCGGCACCTGGAGACGGATGGCGTCGTCGACGATCCCGGCCACGTGTTCGGGCCGGCGGAATACATCGACCACGTCCACCGGGCCGGCCCCTTTCAAAGCGGACTCGAGGTCGGGCCAGGCCTTCTCGCCGAGGATTTCGGTGGCCGTGGGGTTCACCGGGACGATGCGGTAACCAAAACCCTGCAGCGCCTTGGCTACGTTGTGACTGGGCTTGCCCGGTGTTTCCGAGAGCCCGAGCACGGCGATGGTGCGGATGCGTTTGAGGAACGCGTCGATGTCGGTCTTGTCGGGGTTGTCGAGCATGGCGCTGCATCCTCTGTGTTAGCGTCCCCGGCAATATAAAAGGACTCGGCCCCCTGGAGGGAACTCATTGGGCGGAACTCATTTCAAGGTGCGGATCGAGCCGGGCGGGCATGTGATCGAGATGCCGGCGGGTGAAGACGTGCTGTCGGCGGCACTGGCCGCGGGCATCGCCATTCCGTACAGCTGCCGCGCGGGCCGCTGCGCCTCGTGCAAGTCGAAGCTCGTGTCTGGAGTCATCGAATATCCGTCGGGTACGCCGCCGGGTATCACCACGGCCGAGATCGAACGGGGCGACGTGTTGCTGTGCCAGGCGCAGCCGCGGAGCGATCTGGAACTCGCAGTGCGCCGCGTGCCGGTGCGAGCCTCGAACGCCGCGCAATGTGAGCTCGTCGCGATCGAGGCGCAGAGTTTCGGCGCGCTGCGCCTGCGTCTGCATTATCTCGATCTCTCGCTCACGTTGCGGCCGGGACAGTTCGTCGACGTGCGCAACCACGCCGGCGATTCCGAGCGGCTGCCCGTCGTCGCCGCGAGCCCGGGCATCCTCGAAGTGGAGTCGCCGGAGGATGGCAGCGCGCTGCATGCGTGGCTGTCGGCGCATGCGGCCGCCGGTTCGCGGGTGCGCGTCGCGGGTCCGTTCGACGCGCTTCGCTGAAACCTCAGATGCGGAAGCGATCCTTGAGGTCGCCCGCCATGCGCCGGCTGACTTCGAGCGGCTCCGCCATGCCGCGCAGATGCACGAAGTGCTGGCCCGTCGCATCGCGCGCGATGCGTTCGAGGTACTTCGTGTTCACGAGCGCGTTGCGATGGACGCGCACGAAGCCCGCGACGAATTCCTCCTCGAGCGTCTTGAGCGAGTCCTCGATGAGGTCCTCGCCCTTGAGATGCCGCACGGTGGTGTATTTCTGATCGGCCTGGAAACACAAGACGTCGTCGAGCGGGATCAGCTTGAGGCCGTCGCGGCCGCGAACGCCGATGTGGCTGCGATGCGCGGGCTCGCGCGCCGCCTGCGCCACCTGCTGGAGCTGGGGCCGCGTCAGGCGGCCGGCCTTGGCGAGCGCGGCCTTCAGTTTCTCGGCGCGGATGGGTTTCAGTAGATAGGCCACGGCGTGCGAATCGAAGGCCTGCAGCGCGTATTCGTCGAAGGCGGTGGTGAAGATCACGGCGGGCGGTTCTTCGAGCGAGGCGATCTGCCGCGCCACCTCGAGTCCATCGATGCCGGGCATGCGCACGTCCAGCAACACGATGTCGGGCAACAGCCGGTCCACGGATTCGAGCGCCTGGGCCCCGTGTGCAGCTTCACCGGCGACTTCGAAGCCGCCGAACTCGACGAGCATGGACCGCAGGCGTTCACGGGCCGGCGGCTCGTCGTCGACGATCAGCACCCGCAGGCTCACTTGGCGGCGTCCGTGAACGGGAAGCGCAGCGTCACGATGTACTCCTCGTCGAATCGGCCGGCCTTCACCGTCGATCTGTCGCCGTACATGAGATCCATGCGTTCCTTGATGTTCGCCAGCGCCAGGCGGTTGCCATCGCGCATGGTCAGGTTGGCCGCGGGCAGCGGATTGCGGACGACAATCGTGATCATTCCCTTGTTGAACTCGCCCGTGACGGTGACGACGCCGCCATCGGGCCGCGGCTCGATGCCGTGATAGATGGCGTTCTCGAGCAACGGCTGCAGCGTGAGGCCAGGCACCAGTGCGTTCGTGGGCAGGGGATCCACCTTCCACTCCACGCGCAGGCGATCGCCGAGACGTAGCTGCTCCATTCGCTGGTAGGTGCGCGCCACGTCGATCTCCTCCGCCAGCGTGATCTGGTTGCGCTTCTCGTTGAGATTCGCACGGAACAGATCGGCCAGGTCGTGCACCGCTTCTTCGGCGCGGGCCGGGTTGCTGCGCGTGAGCGCCGCGATGGTGTTCATGCTGTTGAACAGGAAATGCGGACGGATGCGCGCCTGGAGCGCATGCACGCGCGCGCGCGCCTGGAGCTCCACGTTGTGCCGCCACTCGTGCATCACGTAGAAGTAGCGCAACGCGAGCGCGGTGACGACGAACGTGATGCCGGCATTGCGCAGCATGAACTTGCCGCTGGTCGTGGCGAACATCGGGTCTTCGGACAGCCAGCCGCGGTCATTGATGAAGTTCCAGGCCACCCAGGAGATGGCGGCGACCAGCAGCACCGTGAGGCCGAGCACCATCGCCGAACCCGCGGCCACGGTCTGGCGGCTGAGGTAGTTGCGCATCGCGCACAACGCACCGGCGCCGAACAACGCGATCCACAGCAGGAACATGGAAGTGAGGCCGAGGTCCGACCAGAAATCCATGGAACCGGCATTGCGGGCCAGCGACAGCAGCAGCGCCGTGATCTCGCAGATGATCACGATCACCAGCACGGACGAAGCGGAGCAGAAATCGGGTAGATAGAGCTGCCTGGCTTCGGCGTGTGCCGGCGCAGGTTTCATGAACGCCCTTCGGGTGTGTCGGCCGCCTTCCGGAACAGCGCCTGCTTGAGGCGATGCGTGGCGGAGATGTCTTCGTCGCCGTGACCCTGCGCGATGAGCTCGGCGTATTCGGCGAGCATGGAGTCCACCACGGGCAGGGAGACACCGAGTTTCGCCGCCATGTCGCGGCAGATCCCGAGGTCCTTGGCGTGCAGCTTCACGCGGAAGCCCGCGGGATAGCTGCCGCGGACCATGTTCGGTGCGCGATGCACGAAGTACCAGCTCGAGCCGGCGCCCGCTCCCAGCGTCGACACCACACGCTCGAGCGGAAGCTGGTGCGCGCCCGCGAAGGCCATGGCCTCGGCGCAGGCGCGGATGATGCCGGCGCACATGATCTGGTTCGTGGCCTTGGTGGCCTGACCCGCGCCCGCGGGCCCGAAGTGTTCGATGGTCTTGCCCAGGGCGGTGAGCACGGGCTGCGCGGCCGCAAAAGCTTCGGGAGCGCCGCCGCACATGATGGCCAGCGTGCCTTTCTGCGCTCCTTCCACGCCGCCGCTCACGGGGGCATCGAGGAATCGCACGCCACGCGAACCGAGGAAGGTTTCCGCCCAGCGTGCCGTATCAGCGCTCACCGTCGAACAATCGATGACCAGCGTGCCCGCGGCCAGGCCCGGCGCCATGGACTCGATGACGGCACGAACATCGCCGTCCGCGGAGACACAGACGACGATGGCGTCGAGCGAACGCGAGAAATTTATGAGTGAGGTGGGTGCGGCCACACCCAGTTCGGCGCCGAGCGCAGCGGCTTTGTCAGCGCTGCGATTCCAGACTGCCTGCAGCAGTCCGGCGCGGTGGAGGTTCTTTGCCATGGGGGCGCCCATGGCGCCCAATCCGAGAAAGCCGACACGCAACATAGGCGCGCGACTTTAGCACCGCGATGGAAGTTTGCCCGGTCAGCCGTTCGGGCCGCAGATGGCCTCGACGTGCTTCAGCGCTTCCACGCGCGCCGCGGCCACTTCTGCGTCGCTCAGGAATTCCTTCTGGCCGCCTTCGTTCTCGCGATAGAGACGGCGGGCGTTGATCGAGTCTTCGTAACGCTGGCGCGCCTTCTTGCAGCGTTCGACCTGCGTGGCCTTGAGGTCGTTCGCCACGGTCGCCGCGACGCGCGCGTTGGACTGCGCCTCCGCGATGCGCTGATTGCTCGCGTTGAGCTGCGTGGTCGTGGCGGACTGCTGCGCGGCGTAGTTGCGCGCGGCGACTTCCGGAGGACGTTGTTCGCCCGTGCTCACGCGCACGGCGCCCGGCACGGGCTTGTCCGTATACGTGGCGTTCCCGCGTTCATCCACCACTTTGTAGACGTCGCCTGCCTGCGCCGTGGCGCAGGCCAGGGCGCCCGCAATGACGGCAAGGATCTCGAGCTTTCGCATGGTCTTCCTCCGGTGGCGGGAGTATCGCAGGGAGGCGTATCAGAACCCTTGAAGCGCATCACAGACAAGGCCCTGGACACGCGGGATCGGAGCGAAATGGGAGCCCCGGGACCGGGGTTCAGGGTTCCACCGGGGCGGGGCCGCAGGGGAAAAAAAGCCCCGGCAGCCGGAGGGCCGCCGGGGCAATTTCGATCACTCAGTCATCAATCGTAGGCGCGTTCGCCGTGTTCGTTCGTGTCCAGACCCTCGCGCTCCACGTCCTCGCTGGGACGCAGGCCGATGGTGAACTTGACCAGGTAGAACGCGATCGCGGTGACCACGGCCGACCAGATGACGGTGATGATCACGCCCGTCGCCTGGATGCCCACCTGCGTACCGATGCTCTCGAAGGCCGCGACGCCGCCCAGCGACTTGTGTCCGAGGACACCGGTCAGGATGGCGCCGAGGATGCCGCCGACCGCGTGGACGCCGAACACGTCCAGCGAGTCGTCGTAGCCCAGCATCTTCTTGAGGCCGGCCACCGCCCAGAGGCAGACCAGGCCGGCGATCAGGCCGAGGATGATGGCGCCCATCGGACCCACCGCGCCGCAGGACGGCGTGATGGCGACGAGGCCGGCGACCGCGCCCGAGGCCGCGCCGAGCATCGTCGGCTTGCCGCGGAACAGCCACTCACCGAACGTCCAGGCGCAAACCGCCGCGGCCGTGCAGACGAAGGTGTTCAGGAACACCAGGCCCGAGAACGCATTCGCCTCGAGGCCCGAACCCACGTTGAAGCCGAACCAACCGACCCACAGCAGCGAAGCGCCGGTCATGACGAAGGGCAGGTTGTGAGGCGGCATCGCGGCCGTGCCGTAACCCGTGCGCTTGCCCACGATGAGCGCGCCCACGAGGCCAGCGATACCGGCGTTGATGTGCACCACCGTGCCGCCCGCGTAGTCGAGGGCGCCGAGCTTGAACAGGTAGCCCTCGGCGAACCAGACCATGCGCGCGATCGGCAGGTACGAGAACGTGAACCAGATGACCGCGAAGATGAGCACCGCGGAGAACTTGGTCCGCTCCGCGAAGCCGCCGACGGCCAGCGCCGTCGTGATGGCCGCGAAGGTGGCCTGGAACGCCACGAACACGTACTCGGGGATCACCACTCCCGCGGTGAACGTAGCGGCATTCGAGTCAGCGGTGATGCCGGACAGGAAGGCGCGGCTGAAATCGCCGATCCATTGGCCCGTGCCGTTGAAGGCGATGCTGTAGCCGTAGATGACCCACAACACGACCAGGAGCGAGAACACCAGCATTACCTGCATCAGCACCGAGAGCATGTTCTTGGCGCGGACCATGCCGCCGTAGAACAGCGCGAGGCCGGGGACGGCCATCATGATCACGAGCAGCGTGCAGACCATCATCCAGGCGGTGTCCGCCTTTTCCGGGACCGGAGCGGCCTCCGCCGCAGCTTCTTGCGCAGCGGCGATGAGCGGCACAAAAGCGCCCAACACCATGAATGCTCCGCGCTTCAGCCACGAACCGGCCGAAGCCCCACCCGACAGCGCTGCGCCGAGACTGCGCGAGACACCGTCACCCTTCGTTCTCTTCTTATCTTGATGCATGTATTAGCTCCTCAACGACATCTCAGGCTGCCGCCGCGCCGGATTCGCGCGTGCGGATACGCACGGCTTCACCGACAGGCGCCAGGAAAATCTTGCCGTCGCCGGTCTTGCCCGTGCGGCACACATTGCTGATGGCTTCCACCACGGCCTCGGCCGCGTCATCGTCGAGCACGATCTCGACTCGGAGCTTCGGGACGAACGCGATGCTGTATTCGGCGCCACGGAAGTGTTCAGTGTGACCACGCTGTCTGCCGTAACCGGTGACCTCGGTAACGGTGATCCCCTGCACGCCCAGGCGCGCGACGGCCATTTGCAGGTCGTCGAGCTTCCAGGGACGAATGATTGCGGTGATCATTTTCATCGCGTTGGCATCGATATCCGATGGAACGTGCCCTTCAGGCACGCGTAAGCTCCCTATCTGTGCTGTGTTCGAAGTGCAGGTTCCATGCCAGCCCCAAAGGCTGCGGATCGGGGCCGTTGCGGCGCGGAAAAGCGACGCCGCCGTGGGGCGCGCCCAATATTGGGGCGGCACATTTCGACGCGCGACAAAAGGGGGCAGTGGCGCCCCCAAACAACCAGGAGAGCCGCCGGTGGAGTTACCCAAGGTCGAAGAGTTGCTACGCAGCCTGATGCAGGGCCTGCCGCCCGGGCTCGCATCCGGTGCCAGCGGGTTGCGCGAGGACATCGAGAACAACTTCCGCGCGGTGCTGCGCGCCAACCTGGGCAAGCTCGATCTCGCGGGGCGCGAGGAATTCGATGCGCAGCGCAAGGTGCTGGAACGCACGCGAGCGCGGCTCGAGGAACTGGAGAAGAGGGTGGCGCTGCTGGAAGGGCGTACCTCGGCCAATTGAACGCGCCGGCAGGGAAGCCGGTGTAGTTAGGAGTCCGCCATGGAAGGCAAGGGAACGGCGCGCGTCGCCAGTCGCGCGCAGCTCGGGCTGCATGCCCCGCGCGTGCAGGTGGAAGTACACCTGGGCAGCGGGCTGCCGCATTTTTCCATCGTCGGATTGCCCGCCACCGCGGTGAAGGAAAGCAAGGACCGCGTGCGTGCGGCGCTGGCGGTCTCCGGATTCGAGTGGCCATCGGGGCGCATTACCGTCAATCTCTCACCGGCCGATCTGCCGAAGGAAGGCTGCCGCTACGATCTGCCGATCGCGCTTGGCATCCTGATCGCCTCGGAGCAGTTCTCGATTCCGGAGGACCGGCTCGGCAGCCACGAGTTCTACGGCGAACTGGGGCTGGCCGGCGAGCTCAAGCCCATTCGGGGCGTGATCCTGGCCGCGGCGCATGCATCGCGGGAGGGCCGGTCGCTCATGGTGCCCAGGGGCAATCTGCAGGAGGCCAGCATCGCCGCTCCGCGGACGACGCGCGCCGCCGGTTCGCTGCGCGAGGTCTGCGAGCAGGCCGGCGCACGCGAGATGGCCGAGGCTCCCGCGAGCACCCTAGCTACCTGCACGTCGCCGGCGCCGCCGCCGCTGCCGGATCTCTCGGAAGTACGCGGCCAGGCCGCGGCCAAGCGCGCGCTGGTGATCGCCGCGGCGGGTGGACACAGCCTGCTGCTGGTGGGGCCTCCCGGAACGGGCAAGACCATGCTGGCGCAGCGGCTGCCGGGCATCCTGCCGCCGCTCGCCAGTGACGAGGCTCTGGACGTGGCGTCGATCGCATCGGTCAGCGCGCGCGGGTTTCGTCCCGCCGACTATGGTCGTCCGCCGTTCCGCGCGCCGCATCACACCGCGTCGTCCGCCGCGATCATCGGCGGTGGGCCCGGAGCGCGGCCAGGGGAGCTCAGCCTCGCGCATCGCGGGGTGTTGTTCCTCGATGAGTTGCCCGAGTTCAACCGCGCCGTGCTCGAGTCGCTGCGTGAACCGCTCGAGTCGGGCGTCGTGGCGGTGTCGCGCGCCGCGCTGCAGGTGGAGTATCCGGCTCGATTCCAACTCGTCGCGGCGATGAATCCCTGCCCCTGCGGGTTCCTCGGTGAACCTTCGGGTCGTTGTCGCTGCACGCCCGCGGAAATCGCGCGTTATCGCGGCCGGATCTCCGGGCCGCTGCTGGATCGCATCGATCTGCGTGTGGCCGTGCCGGCGTTGAGTAGTGAAGAGTTGCTGGAGCAGGGGGACGATCCTTCACCTCTCACCAGCGCGATGGCGGCGGCGCAGGTCGGGGCAGCGCGGAGCCGGCAGCACATGCGCGCCAGCAAGCTGAACGCATTCCTCACGGGAATCGAGCTTCAGCGACATTGCCCGGTCGATCCGGCCGGCAAGCGGCTGCTCGCGGGTGCGCGCGCGCAGTTCAACCTCTCCGCACGTTCGATCCATCGCGTGATCCGGGTGGCGCGGACCATCGCGGACCTGGCCCCCGTCCCGGATGCTTCGGCCAAGCCGCGGGGCCTCGCGCTCGAGCACCTCGCGGAGGCACTGCAGCTTCGCCGTGCGCTCGATTGAATCCGCGCTGACCTAACTAATTTCCCGGGTGCGGAAAAGACAACGGGCCCGCGAAGGGCCCGTTGTCGATCGATTTCTGGAGATTACTTGTTCAGCTCGATCATGTGATCGACGGCCTTGACGATGATGTCGTCCGGCCAATCCGTGCGGCCGCCCTTCGCGGGCATCATGCCGGTCTTGCCGGTGAAGCCTTCGATGGCGTGCTTGTGCAGCGTGGCGGCGCCCTGGGCGAGTCGCGGAGCCCAGGCGGCCTTGTCACCGGTGCGCGGGGCGCCCGCGATGCCGGCGCCGTGGCAGGCGGCGCAGGCGGTTTCGTAAGCCGCCGTGCCGTCGGCGGGCAGAGCGGGAACAGCCGAGCCGGCGCCCGAGGTGCTTTCGATCTTGAGCGCAGAGTTGTCCTGACCGGCGATGGCCACGCGATCCACAGGCTGCAGGCGTTCCTTCACGCTCTCCAGGTATCGCGGGTCTTCATTGACCTGCTTGCCCTGGTGCTCCGCGCCGACGTGGCGGGCGAAGGCGAAGAGGCCGATGGTCACGGCAAACAAGATGCCGAGGACCAGGCTGAAATTATTGAAGAAATGCGAGTCCTGTTTGCTCATGGGCGCGAAGTATAGCTCGTGAAAACTGGCGCGCCCGACAGGATTCGAACCTGTGACCTACGGCTTCGGAAACCGTCACTCTATCCAGCTGAGCTACGGGCGCGGGGGCGGGGATTCTAATGCTTTATAGCCAGCCTTTCCGCTTGAAGTAGATGAAGGGGCCCACGGCGGAGGCCAGCATCAGCCCGATCGCACCCCAGAACCCCCAGGGTTCCTGGGAACCGGGGATGTGGGCGAAATTCATGCCGTAGACCGCGCCGATCACCGACGGCGGCAGCAGGAACACGGTGACGACCGAGAAGATCTTGAGGATGTTGTTCTGGTCGATGTTGATCAGGCCCAGGGTGGCGTCGAGGATGAACGACACCTTGGTGCCGAGGAACGAAGCGTGGTCGCTCATGGCCATGACGTCGCGCGTCAGCGTTCGGAACCGCGCGCGGACTTCCTGCGACATGGGCACCGACGTGCTCTGCTGGACGAAGGTCAGCAGGCGGCCCAGGCTGACCAGGCTCTCGCGCGCCTTGGAGATGAGCTCGCCGTTCTGGCCGAGCCGCTCGAGGATCTTCCGGAAGTCGCGCATCACGCCGCGTTTGCGCCGGGAGGCGCTGAACACCTCGGCCGACGCGGCATCCAGGTCGGTCGCCACACGTTCGATGACGTCGGCGACGCGGTTCACGATGGCTTCGACCAGGCCCGCCAGCACCGCGGGCGGGGAGTTGCAGGAATTCGGGTGGCGCTCGGCGTAGGCGATGAAGCGGCGGAAGGGCAGCGGATCGACGTACCGGTTGCTGACCAGCTTCGCGGCAGAAAGGATGAAGGTGATCTGCGTGCTCTCGGGCAGATCCGAATCCAGCTTCGTCACGACGGTGGCCGTCATGTACAGCGCGCCGTCTTCTTCGTAGAGACGGTTCGACGCTTCGATCTCACGCATTTCGTCGCGCGTCGGAACGTCGATGGAAAGGAAGCTTTCGACCTGCTTTTCTTCGCTGGGGGTCGGCTCGAGCAGATCGAGCCAGATCGCCTCGGCGGGGATGGCGGCGCCCGCGCGGAGTTCGAAACGCGCCAGGCCCTGCGGTTGTGCGACGAAGGCGCTCAGCATGTCCGGGGCTGCGCGCCGCTAACGGGGCTGCTCGCCGGCCGCCAGGTCGTTGATGAGTGAGAGCAACTGCGCCGCGCCGCCGGCTTCCTCGACGGTGGTCGCGAATTTTCCCTGGATGATGATCGTGGGCACGCTGGCGATGCTGAGATTCAGCGTCAGCGTTTCCGCGCGCTTGAGGTTCATGGCCACGCCCATGGAATCGTAGGCCTCGTCGAACTGCTTCAACGGAACACCGTGATCCTTGAAGAACGCGGCCTGCGCGGCGCGGGCTTCCATTTCATCGGGCGCGGCCAACGGCATGCCCTTCACGTGTATGGCCTGGAAGACCTTCGGATGCAGATCCGGACGCCGCAAGGTCTGCAGCGTGTAGTAGAGCTTGCCGTGCTGATGATGCGCGGGACCCCACATGGCCGGCACACGGATGAAATCGATGTAGTCCGCTTTCTTGGTCTTCCACTCTTCCAGGGCCGGGTCGAGCGCAAAGCAATGACCGCATCCGTACCAGAAGAATTCCGCCACCTCGACCTTGCCGGGTGAAGACGTGGGTTGGGGATGAACGACCAGCCGGTAATGTTTCCCGGGCTGCCACTTGCCCTGCGCGCCCACGGCGCCAGCGCCACCCGCCAGGAGCGCGGCGACCAGCGTGAATTCCCGACGTGTGAGCACCGCGCGCTCAGCGCAGACCTTGCAGGTACGACGCCAGGTTCCGGATGTCTTCCGGCGTGAGGCGTTGTGCGATCGTGGTCATCATCGCGCTGTTGCGCGTGGTGTTGACCTTGGTGGCATCGGTGCCGTCGCGATAGCGATTGCCGGTGAGATAGTCCTGGAGCTGCTTCGCGGTATAGACAGAATGCTGGGCGCGCAGCGCGGGATACCCCGCGGCGGAATTGCCCTGTCCCGCGGGACCGTGGCAGGCGGTGCACGCCGGAATGTTGCGTGTCGCATCGCCCGATTTGTAGAGCGCTTCACCCGCCTTCCAATAGGAAGGATCCGCTTCGAGGCCGGCTGGTGTCTGCGTCGCGAAATAAGCGCTGAGGTCGGCGATGTCCTGATCCGTCAGCGGATCGACGATGGGCTGCATGATCGGATTGTTGCGCTTCTTCGCCTTGAACAGCGCGAGCTGCTCCTGCGTGTACGCAGCGTTCTGCCCTGCAAGGCTCGGCCACTCGGGATTGCTGCTGTTGCCGTTGGGACCATGGCAGGCGGCGCAGACGGCGGCCTTCGCGGCGCCGGCTTCGGCGGAGCCCGTCACGGGGGCGCTGCCCTCGGCAGCGGAAGCGATGCTCGCGAAGCTCAGGACCACACAAGCGATCGCGCGAGTGAGGCCAACGGAAAATCTGCTCTCAATCATGGTGTTGCGGGCTCCCTGGAAGGCGGCGAATTGTACACTACGCTCCGTGCAGTTCCCCAACGTGAGCTTTCTGATCTCGGTGGCGAAAGCGGAGCAGTTGCCTCCGGATTTCGGCCGCGAAGTCGCATTCGCCGGCCGGTCCAACGCCGGCAAGTCGAGCGCCATCAATTCCATCCTCGTACGAAACGGCCTGGCCCGTACCAGCAAGACGCCGGGGCGCACGCGTCTGCTGAACTTCTTCACGGTGGGTGAGGATCGGCGCGTCGTCGACCTGCCGGGCTACGGCTACGCCGAGGCGTCGCCGATCGAGAAGAAACAGTGGACGAAGGTGATCGACGCGCTTCCTCAACGCGAGGCGATCGCGGGCCTGTTCCTGATCGTGGATTCACGCCGCGGAGTACGCGACGAGGACGTGCAGCTCATGGATTGGGCGGAGGCCTCAGGCTGGCAGGTTCACGTGCTGCTGACCAAGGCAGACAAGCTCAACCAGCGCGAGCGCGCCGCCGTGCTGAAGGAAGCCCAGTTGGCGCTGGCCGAGGGAATGACGGCCCAGATCTTCTCGTCCCACGACGGAATCGGGATCGAGGCCGCGCAGAAGCGATTGAAAGAGATGCTGGCGTGATGGCGTGACGGACCGCCGCCCTTCGAACGAAGAGTTCCGAAGTTCGCGAAGGGGTATCGCCCGAAACCCCATAGTCCCGCGCGCCACGTAAAAGAGCGCATTACCAGTTAACGCCCGCCGCCCCTTCAGGGCGGCGATTGAATTCCGGGGTACCCGTCAAAAAGAAAGCCCCGGTGGTAAACCACCGGGGCCAGACTAACCCGGCACAGGTCTCGTGAACCGGGTCAACCCGCTCAGGGAGGGAAGCGGGGAGTGGTTTAACCCACTCGGTAA
>JBKPPO010000358.1:0-28178 GCA_046733635.1 Pseudomonadota bacterium
GTCGTCGGCAGCGTCAGATGTGTATAAGAGACAGTGCACATACCGATAATCCAGCGCTCCGTTGGAATACATCCCAACCACCGCATCACCGTCATGGTGAAAATGCCGCGTCGTCCCATCCACCACATACCGAGAAAGCCGCCCCATCGGGTCATAAGCAAGCGTGGCTGCCTTGGTCCCGCCCGTAGCGACGAGCCGGTTCTCCATGTCGTACGTGTAGACGTACCCCGTGCCATCCGCCGTGAGATTGCCTTTCGGGTCATATGAGACCGTGGCGCCGTCGATCTGCGTGTACTGGTTCAGCCCGTTTACGCCATACGAGCCCGTTCGATTCTGCGCCTCGGTGTAGTTGTACTGCGCGTTGCTCTGCGTGAGCGAACGGATCTGACTCGCCGGGTTGTACCCGAACCCGTTCGTGAGATCGTTCGCGCTGACAGCGAAGTCCTGACTGAACGACTGCATCCGCAGCGCGTTGTCGGTGGCATAACTCGTGACGGATCCACCTGCCCGCGTGATGTCCGCGCGCCGACCTTCGTTCGAGTAGTGCATGACGAGGTAGGCATTGGGATCGGTGGTGTTGCAGGCCGGTGCGGCCGCGTTCTCACCCAAGGTGCAGGTGCGGTTGAGTCCATCCCGGTTGTAGCTGAAGTACACCCCATCCGGATGCGTGATCCGCGTGCGATTGCCTTCGAGGTCGTACTGGTAAGTCAGCCCGCGAACATAGCCATCATACGAGCTGATGCGCGCCGTGAGGTTGCCGAATCCGTCGAACACGTTCGTCTCACCTTCACCATCTGGCGCTGTGTCGCAGTCGATATCCGCGGCGTTGGAGCTGAAGCAAGCCGAGCGAGCCAGGCCACGCAGGTCGTAGTCGTAGGCGATGTCGCTCGAGTAGGTGTTGTCGGAGAGGTTTTTGAAGCTGAGGCGATTGTTGGCGTCGTAAGTATTGGTGATGTTTGATCCGTCACGCTTGCGCTCCACCTCGACGTTGCCGTTCTTGTCGTACGTGTACTGGTTGTAGTCATTCTCGTTGACGTTGCCCGTCGAGAAAGCCGACGGATAAACGCGTTTGTTCAGCCGCCAGTTGGAGTCGTAGCGCAGATCGGTCTTGTTCCCATTGGCATCGGTCTGCGATTGAAGAACGCCCCGGCCAAAGTAGGTGTTTGTCACGTAGGTCTGCGCGATTGGCGTGGCGAACGCACGCTGCTCGGTCAGCACTTGATCGAATCCGTCATAGGTGTACTTCGTGATGCCATCGGGCCCATGAATGCCTTCCGAGCCGAGTTGGCACGCATCGGATGGCGGCGAGCCGAACGCGGCGGGGTTCATTCGCACCACGCGGCAGACCACTCGGTCCCACGAGTCATAGCTGTACTGGATCAGCGACTCCACGGTGACGTCATCCCTGCCGATGACGCGCTCTGCAATCTTTCGACCCTGGTTGTCGTACTGAAAGACGCGTGTTTGGAAGACGTCGAAACTCGTCCAGGCCGCAGGCGCTGTCTGTTCGTTGAACCAGCCGGAAAGCTGACCGACCTCCGTCTTCTCCAATAGTCCAATACTCGGACCGCTGGTGAAGTACGTGTTGCGAGTGGCGGGATGACCCAGCGTACCGGTGCCGATGCCATCGGGATCGGGCGATATGGTTCCCGTGACCTGACGGTACTCCTCATACTCGACATCACGGTCCACGGGTCGGTGGCGTCGGCGCAAGTAGTGAGAAGCAATGCGGGCGACGCGGCGAACGCCGCCGCCGTCGCGTACGCGCATGAAACTCGTTGGACACCGGGTATGGTCGGCGGCGAGCCGCGCGCGATGCAGGCGAGCCTCACGGTTATCCTGGGCGAGCGAAGCTGAGCAGCCCTTCAAGCTTCGCAACAGCTCGCACAATCACGCGTGCCGTAGTCCGCGGAAGCACGCTGTAGGACGATCACTCACCCACGGAGCAACTCACGGAGTTGTTAGCGGCACGCGCCGTTGGAAAGCAGAAAAGTTTTCGCGTTGGTACGCAAAAAGTGCCGCGTGGCTCGTGCATTTCAGTCTTCCGGCTGCCCAGTCCGGCCCCGCCCCGCCATGGCGCACATATTGCACCTCTTTCTCCTAACTAACGAACGGGCGACGACGTCCGCATATCGACGATCGAGGAGACACCCCTATGAGATTGCAGTTTGCCGCCATGGCAGTAGCAGGCATGGTCCTGGCCTGCGGCGCCTACGCGCGACCCGTCATCATCGAGCCCAGCGCCAGGCTGCCCGCACCACCGGCCGAATATCAACGACATGGCGATCACGTTGCCATCGATGGGGACTACGCGCTCCTGACCGCGCTTCGCAATGACGAGGAGTCGAACCAGTTCATCTCCGCACTGGTCTATCGTCGCACCAGCAGCGGCTGGATCTACGACTCGACGCTCTACGAAACCGAATACACCCCGGCCGACATCTATTATCAGCCGACGGTCGCGATGCGCGACGGCTTCGCCGCGCTGAATTTCGGCGGCATCTTCCGCCGCAACGGCAGCACCTGGATCCGCGAAGCGGTCAGCGGCGGGCTCGGACCTGACATCGAATACGACAACGGACGATTCGTGTTCGGCACGGGAGAAGGCGACTGGGGCGCCAACGTGGCCCAGCGCAACTCGAACGGGACCTGGAGCTTCTCGCGGATACAGGGCCCGCCTCGCGACGGCGACAACGACAACAACGGCGGCCCGCTGGATATCAGCGGCAACACCGTCGTGGTCGCTGCAAACGATGTGTCCGAGGGAGCGCAAGGCGGTCCGCATCTCTACCGCTACCGCGGCACGGCCTGGGGATTCCACTCCGTGCCCCCGCACGTCGCCGGCCTCGGCTCGAGTGAACAACTCGCGCTGCGTGGCAATGAGTTGTTCGTCGATTCCGCTTGGCCGCACGACGGGACCTATCTATACCGCGACGAGTACACCGGCCCGGACCCTGACTGGAATTCCCGCTGGCAGTTTCGCCAGCGTCTGCAGACCGCCGACAGCTACATGAGCACCGAAGGCTGGGGCTCCCTCGAGAAGAGTCCGGACTTCGTGTTTCAACACCGCTTCAGTCACGATCTGCGGCGGTACGTCTACCACGTGTTCCGCGCCAACGAAGAAGGCCGCTATGAACACGTGGCCACGCTCGCCACGGCCGATGGCACGTCGCTCGGCTATCGCCTCGATGTCCACGGCCGCCGCGTCATCGTCGGCAGTCCGGGCTACTCGTCGGCGACCGGCATGAACAACAACGTGCACATCTTCGAACTACCGGCGGAAGGCCCGTATGCCGGCACCGTGCTGCAGGATCAATTCGTCGGCAACAGCGCTTTCTCGTACGAGCAGACTTCGAACAGCGATTTCGTGCTCGCCACCGACGGCAATCGCCGCGTCTTCCGTCAGCGCTACCTGGGCGGCGACGCGCGGGCGATTCATTCCAGCAGCGAGCGCGCCGATGGCGCCATCCAGGTGGACGTGCGGCCGCGCGCGTTCGATGGCAATGACCGCTGGTTCGGTCTCGTGACTCGCTATGTCGACGATCGCAACTATTACTACATCACCGTGCGCAGCTCGGGCCGCGTCGAACTGAGGCGCATGTCGAACGGTGTGTTCACCACGTTGGCGACAGCGCCATTGACCGTGACGCTGCTGAGAAACTATCGCCTTCGGCTCGAGTCCGTCGGAACGCTGCACCGGGTATTCGTCGATGACCGGCTGGTTCTCGAAGCCCGCGATGCGACGCTGGCACGGGGGCGGCTGGGGCTCATGACGTATCGCACGAGCGCGGACTTCGACAACCTGGTCATCACGCCGAATGGCTACACGACCATCTACACCAGCGCGTTCCCGGCGGGCACCGCACTGGGGCGATGGCTCAACACGGGACCGGGGTCGTGGAGCGCCGGATCGGCCGGCGTGTACTCGCAGAATTCCGTGGCGGGCGACGCGCGCGCCATCATCGGCTCTGCATCCGCTGAAGACCAGTCAGTTACGGTGCGCATGCGGGCAACGGCATTCGCCGTGGCCGGCGGACAAAGCGCTCGCTGGTTCGGCGTGATGCTCCGGTACGTGGATGATCAGAACTACGTTTACGTCTCTCTGCGCAGCAACAACACCATTTCGCTGCGTCGCCTGGTCAATGGACAGATCGAAGTGCTTGCCGAAGCCCCTCTGACCGTCACTCCGGGCACGTGGTACACGGTCCGTGCAGAGGCGCTGCTCCATGCCACGTATGTGTACGTGAATGGCGAGCTCCTGCTCGAGGGTCCTAACCACTGGATGCTGCCGCACGGACAGACGGGACTGGTCACGTACAAGGCCGCGGCGGAGTTCGACGACTTCGTGGCTTATCAACCCTGAGCGGCCGAAGCCCGCATGAAGATCCGGATCGGCTTCACCGTCCTGGCGGCGGTGAAGCCGATCCGTGTGTAGTTCAAGCCCCGTCCGGGATCTCGGGCTCCACCAGCCCCTTCAGCAACGCCAGCGACTCCTGCCATCCCAGGTAACACATCTCTGCCGGAATTGCGTCGGGCACGTTTTCCTGCGTGATGTGCACTTCCGTTCCGCACAGCACCTTCCTGAACGTGATCGTCACGTCCATGCCGCCCGGCAGGTTCGGATCCTCGAACTTGTCCGTGTAGCGCAGCTTCTCGTTGGGCACGATCTCCTTGTATTCGCCGCCGAAGAAATGGCTGGAGCCGGTGCCGAAGTTCGTGAACGACATGCGGTAGGTGCCACCGACGCGGAAGTCCTCGTGATGCACCTTGCCCGTGAAGCCATTCGGCGGCAGCCATTTGCACTTGGCGTCGGGGTCGTGGAAGGCCTTGAAGACGCGCGCCGGCGGCGCGGCGAAGACGCGGTGCAGTTTGATCGTGCTCGGCATGTCGGTTCTCCGTGAGTTTTGAAGCGTTCGGGAGATAGTCGAACGGAATACGAGGATTTCGACAACGACCTTGCAGGTAATCGCCCGCAAAAGAAAAGGCCCCGCGCGGGCGGGGCCTTTCATCGAGCCATTCGCGACGGGCTATTTCTTGCCCGACAGACGATCGATCAGCGACGCGAACTTCGAACCCTTCTTGTCCACCTTCACGCGCAGATGGCGCACGCCGGTGTCGTTGTCGTTGGACATCTCGAGCGTGTTGGCGCCCAGGATTTCCAGCGTCTGGTCGAGCGTCTCCTCGTCCACCTGCGCGTGCGCGTCACGTTTGCCGGCCTTGACGGGCGGCTTGCGGGATTTGGCGGCGGGAGCTGGCGCGGCCGGAGCGGCCGGTGCCTTTGCTGCGGGTGCGGCGGGAGCGGCCGCCGCGGCCTTCTCGGCGAGCTTGCTGAAGCGCGGCGACATCTCGCCTTCGACGTCCTGCTCGATGTGCGCGGGCATGTCGTCGTCGAGTAGTTTGAACACGCCGCTCGTCGAAGCGGAGAGCGACTGCGGCGTGGGCGAGGGGCCGTCCTTGATGTTGGCGGCGCGGTGGATGCCGCTGCGCTCGGCATTGATGTCGGTGGCGCGCTCCTTCTCGAGCGTGGTGACCGGCACGACGGACACGGACTTGAAGTCCGAACGTACGTAGTAGGCCACCTGCTTCGCGGAGACGGCATCGCTGAAGAAACCGAGGCGCAAGCCGTACCAGGTGCGGCCTTCGCGGTTGGCCTCCGTGGTGTACAGCGTGTACGCGTTGAAGATGGCCAGCGGCGGAACCTTGGCCATGTCGAACGGCGTGACGGACCAGTCGATCTGCACGGCGAACAACACGGGCGCATTGCGCTTCACGTCGCTCTTGATCGCGGCCATCGACTGCGCGTCTTCGGGCTTGATGACTCGGATGGCTTCATCGACGTCCGCTTCCTTCGAGCCTTCGCGGTACGGCGAATGGCGTTCGAGCAGGCGGATGGTCTGCGTATCGGAGAGGTCGTCGAGCTCCTCGAGCACCTGGCGCACGTTGCTCAGCGACGGCGTGGCGGAGCTCGCCATCGGGCTCGCGGTGAGCGCGGGCATTTGCACCGTGGGCTCGGGCGCGGCCGGAGCGGCGGACTTCGCGGCAGCAGGCTGGAGCGCGGGTGCGGAAACTTGCGCGGCGATTTTCGGCGCGGTGACCGGCGGCTTCGCAGGCGTCGCCGGAGCGGCGGAGACAGGAGCAGCAGCGGCAGGCTTGGCGGCCATCGGCGGCTTGGCTGGCGCAGCGGGTTTCGCCGGCGCGGGGGGCGCAGCCTTGGCAGCCGGAGCCGCGGGCTTGGCGACGGGCTTCGTCGCGGGTTTGGCCGCGGCGGCCGGCTTGGCGGCAGCGGGCTTGGCCGGCGCAGCCGCCGGCTTGACCACGGGCGGGCTAACTACCGCCTGCGGCGCGGGCGGATGCACCACCGGCACGTCGATCGGCCGGAAATCGGTGTCGTCGTCGGCCAGCACGAAGGGCTCGTCGAAGTCCGAAGACTTGGGGGCCGGCGGCGGGGTCGACGCGAAGGGATGGTGCGCAGGAGCGGCGGGCTTGGCGGCCGGGGCTTGCGCGATCGGCGCGGGGGCCGCAGCCACCGGCGTGGGAGCAGGTGCAGACACGGCCGCAGCCGGTGCGGCAGGCTTTGCGGGCGCGGGCGCGGGCGTGGGCGCTGACGCAGCAGCCGCCGGCTTCGCGGGCGCCGCAGCTTCGGTCTTCGGCTTCAGATTCTTGCCCGGCGCTTCACCGGCCCAGGCCTGCGGATAGACCTCGCGGACGATGGCGAGCATTTCTTCGGCGGCCTGCAGCGTCTCGAAGTAGCCCATGTGAAGGCGGAAGCGTTCGCGGCCGTCTTCACGGCGGCGGCTCACGAAGAAGGTGTACTGCGCGAGCGTGGGATCTTTGGGTTGCGACAGCGCCATCGGCGTCGTCGACGAGGTGAGATTGATGACAAAGCCGCCGGTAGCGGCGGCGCCGGTGGGCCGCGTCAGCTTGCTGACGACATAGTCTGGCTTGGCACTCATTGAATGATCCCTTTCCCCAAAGCTTTGCAAAGACACGCGGTACCGAGGCCTCGCCCCTTCCCGGGCGGCGACCTTTTTTCACTCACGCAGGAGTGTGAGAACCCGGCCATATACGGTCAACGGGGGAACTGAGCACGCTGTCGCAGAACACAGACCGAAATATTCGGTTTCCTAGTGGAAATCGAACATAACGGGCTTGACAGTAATGCGGCGAAGCAGCGCGATTCGCGCGCTATTGCGACGGCTGATCCCAGAATCGTCCGGCCGAATGAAACCGGCGCTCATAGTACTCGTCGTCGAGTGAATTCACGGTGACGGCTTTGCCTTTGCCGGGCGCGTGGACGAAGTGACTGTCGCCCACGTACACGCCCACGTGATTCACGTGGCGGCTCCCGATCTTGAAGAACACGAGATCGCCGGGCTCGAGCTTGCGCTTCTTGATCTCGTCGGCCTGTCTCGCCTGGTCGCGCGAGGTGCGCGGCACGCTGACGCCGAGCTGCCGGTGCGCGAAGAACACGAGGCCGCTGCAGTCGAAGCCGTCGCGCGTCGCGCCGCCGTAGCGGTAGGGGATGCCGCGCTGGCGGAGCGCGAAGTCGGCGAGTTGTTCGCCGCGGCCTTTCAATACGGCGGAATCCGTGCTGCCGTCCCAGCGGACATCGGGGACGGAGAGCGGCGGCGGGTCGATGGACGGCGGCGGAAGGGATTGCGGGGGCGGCGAAGAGGCGCACCCGGCGAGGATCAGAAATGGGGTCAGACCCCATTTCCTAGCAATTGGGGTCTGACCCCATTTCTTCACGACGCGGCCCGGTGGTCGCCGATCTCCGATCCCGGACGCCGCGACTCGAGGATCTCGGTGAGCGCGGCCGCGGACATGGGCCGCGCGAGGTAGAACCCCTGCGCGGACTCGCAGCCGCGCGAGCGCAGGAAATCGAGCTGATGGCTGGATTCCACGCCTTCGGCCGTCACGCGTTTTCCGAGCGTATGCGCCATGGTGATCACCGATTCGACCAGCGAACCCGCCGATTCGTTCTGCGGCACCTCGTCGAGGAAGCTGCGGTCGAGCTTCACCGTGTGGACCGGATATCGCCGCAGATAGTTCAGCGACGAATATCCCGTCCCGAAATCATCCAACGCCAGCTTCACGCCGAGATCGGCAAGCGCACGCAGCGGCTCCTCCACCTCGCTATCCGCCAGCACCGACTCCACGAGCTCGAGCTCCAGAGAGGCGGGATTGATGCCGTGCTGGGCCAGCGCGCCCTGCACGAGCGTCACGAAACCCGGATCCTTGATCTGCTGCACCGAGACGTTCACCGAGAACATGCGCGGCGCGATGCCCGCGCGCTGCCACTCGGCATACTGCTGGCACGCGGAATCCAGCACGAACCCGCCGATGTCGGTGATGAGCCCGGAATGCTCCGCGGCCGGAATGAACTCGCCGGGTAGTTTGATGCCGTCGTAGCGCGTCTGCCAGCGCAGCAGCGCTTCGACGCCACAGAGCCGGCCGTCCTCGAGCGAGAACTGCGGCTGATAGAACAACGCGAACTCGCGCCGACGCAGCGCGCGATGCAATCCGCTGTCCGTGAAACTGGCGCGACGCTGCACCATGTCGCGCTCGAAGAAGATCGCGCGGCCGCGCCCCTGCGACTTCGCGCGGTACATCGCAAGGTCCGCCTGGCGGATGACCTCCTCCAGGTCCACGCCATCGTCGGGGAACAGCGAGACGCCGACGCTCGCGCGCATCTGGTAGTCGCGGCCGCTCAAGTTCGCAGGCAGCGCCAGCGAGCGGATCACTCGTTCCGCGATCTGCCGCACCGTGTCCACATCGCCCACATTCCGCAGCAGCACCGTGAACTCGTCGCCACCGAGTCGAGCGACCGTGTCGCCCTCCTTCGTGCACGCCTTGAGCCGGTGCGCCACGATCGACAGCAGCTGATCGCCCGCGCCATGGCCCAACGTGTCGTTGACGCGCTTGAAGTGATCCAGGTCCACGTACATGAGCGCGCCGCGCGTGAGGCCGGAGGCCGCGGCCGCCAGCTCCTGCGCCAGCCGGTCGCGGAACAATGCGCGGTTCGGCAACTGCGTGAGCGGATCGTAGTGAGCCTGGCGATACAGCCGTTCGTCACGCGCGCTGTTGGACAGCGCCGCGCGCAGACGTTCCGCGAACGCCGCGCCGTAGTCCGCCACCGCCGGATCACGAGCCGGCTCGCCGTGATATCCCACCACCAGCACTGCCGACAGCCGGTCCTCGTCGAGCACGGGCCAGAGCCAGAAGAACTCCGCACCCGCATCACGCATGGAGATCAGGAAGGCATGCCGCGTTTCCTCGATGCGCGCGATCGTCAAGCCTTCATGCGCCTCGCGCACCGTGGCGATCATCGCGAGATCGAAGGTGACGCGCTGAACGGGTAGTTCGTCGGCGCCGAGCGCGGCCATGAACAGGCGCCCGTGCGAATGCGCCGTGGGATCCAGCAGGATCACGCCGACGGCCTGTGCACGCGTGAGCTCGCGGAATTTGGGGAGCACGATGTCCAGCGCGCGATCGATCTCGCTCGCGGCCAGCAGCGCCCTGTCCACTTCGCCGAGCACCTCGAACGCGCGCCAATCGCGAGACAGCGACAGCGACGTCTTGTTGAACTCGTTCTCGAGCGGCGCGAATTCGTCGACCATGCCGCGGGGCAGCGATTCGAATTTGCGCTCGCGCAGCTTCTGCAAACCACGCTGCAGAGCCCGAAGCGGCGGCAGGTATCGTTCGGTGATGAGCGCCGCCACGGCGAACGCGACGAGCAGCGTCAGCGCGAACAACCCCAGTGCGATGGGCACGAGCTTGCTCGCCGCGGCGCCGAAGCTGGCCTCGGGGGCGAACACCACGACCACACTCGACGTCAGCGGATTCGCGGGATTCGCCGGCGCGAGCCACGTCATCGCGCCGCGCCACTCGCGGCCCGAGGCATACCACGCCAGGATGGTCGTGCCCGCGGGCGCATCGACCGCATGCGGCGCGCGCTTGGCGAAGAGCTGCACGAGTTCGTCGGGCACCGGCGCATTGCTGAAACGAGCGACGCCCGCGCCATCGAGCACCACGAGATAACGCCCCTCGAGCGATCGGGCGAAATCCTTCGGCACCTCGCGCGAGTTGAAGAGCAGCGTGGACGCCTTGTCGCGCGACAGCGCGACCAGTTCCTGGTTCTGCAGGCTGGCGCGCCGCTCCTCGGCATCGAACCAGTGCGACAACACGGCGATGCCCACGGGCACCAGCATCGCGAGCGAAATGATCGCCCACAGCCGGCGCGTGAGCCCGCTTCGCAGAACCGAGTTGTAAGGAGTGCTGACTACAGCCATGCAGACGAAGCCCGCGTTGCGAGACCGCAACCGGACCTCCTTTCCCTGAATCGAAGCGACTTTACGGAATGTGGCGGGCCGCAAATGCGCGGCGCGTCACGGTTGCGGTGGCGTCAGCCACCGCCCGGCCTCAGGCGGGCCTCTTTTGAGCGCCTTGCGCCGGCATGGGTTGCGGTGCGCGCAGCGCCGCGAGCTGGCGGATGCCGCTGTGGGTGTATCGGTATACGCCCTTCGTGCCACGGCGCGACGCGCCGAGCATGCCCTTCGCCACGATCTCCGCGGGGATGGCGCGATACACCTCGCGTGCGCCCGTGAGGAAGGGATTGATCAACGGCGCGAAGATGCGGCCCGTCACTTCGATGGGGCGGAATTCCTTGCGAGGGCCTAACAAGAGGCTGGGCTGCAGGATGTCCACCGACTGGAAGCCCAGCGCGGTCACCGCTTCTTCCATTTCACCCTTGGTGCGCAGGTAGAGGTTCTTGGACTTGGCATCCGCGCCCACCGACGACATCACGACGAAGCGCGTGGCCTGCAACGCGCGAGCGGCCTGCGCGAACAACACCACTGCGTCGAGGTCCACGTCGCGGAAGGCTTCGTCCGATCCCGCGGCGGCGCGCGTCGTGCCGATGCAGCAGTACGCATCCTGCGCCACGAGGCCCTTGAGCTGTTCGGCCATGCGCTCGAACGTCACCACGCGATTCGCGAGCCGCGGGTGTTCGAAGTTGTACGGACGGCGCGTGAGCGCATACACGCGCGTGTAGTCAGGCGCGTCCAGCAGCGTCTTGAGGAGGAGACCGCCCACCATTCCGGTGGAGCCGGCGACCAGCGCGATCTTGGGATTGGTGCTCACGGGCCGAAGCTTAGCAAGAACACGCGCGAAGTTAGCGTTTCGCGGCGCTTATGGACCCTGGTCACCCGACCGGGTGATGCCGCTCCGGGATCGCCGAATAAGCTGACCTCGCCCCATTTGCTTCAAGGAGTGAAGACATGTCGTTTCGCAGATGCCTGTTTGCCCTGCCGCTCCTGGCCCTCGCGGCCAGCGCGCCGGCAGTGGAGTTCGATGAGAAGGTCCGGGCGCCGCAGGTGCGTTCGGGCGCGGAGCTCAAGCCGCGGTTGGAGAGTTATGCGGCGCTGATGAAGGCGCTGAATGAGAGGTCGCCGCTGGAGGTGGTGAAGGATGCGTCGTTGGTCAAGGAACGGTTCGACGTACGGTGGCAGCTCGGCAGGCTCGTGGATTCTCGGCAGCAGTTGCCGGAACTGGAGTCCCTGGGATTCACTGCGCGGCCGGATGGCAGCTACGTGATCGATACAGCGGTGCATCCGGAATGGCGGCCGCTCGACCAGACCCTGATCACCCTTGCTGATCCATCGACTCTCGCGCTGATCGAGAAGCAGTTGGCCGCCCGCGGAATGTCGCCCGCGCAGATCGATATCATTCGGCAATACGCGGCGGTGAACAACCTGAAGAACGCGAGGGACGAGAGCAAGCTGCGGATTGCGCTCGCGGCGAGCAAGGTCGCGAAAAAGCTGCAGAAGATCAAACGTCTCGACGACACCTTCATGTGGTCGTTCGCCTATCAGAAATCTCTGGATCACGCCGAAGTCGATCAGCGTTGGGCTGCGAACCTGTTGAAGGCACTGGAGCCGCAATCGCAGCGGATCCTGTCTTCATACATGCAGGAAGGGGATGGTCAGTGGTTCATTGTCCCCACGTCCGATGATCAGGCACTGCAGCTCGAGCGCGAACTACTCGTGCGCCCCGATTTCGAACAACTCGCCAAGAAGGCGTTCAAGGAGGGAAACCTATGAAAGCGCGGTACTTCACTGTTGGGTGCCTGGTCACGGGTTTGTTGGCGACTTCTTCAGCCCACGCCACACTGAGCGTCTCCATTCGAGCCTATCCAGCACATCAGGAAGGAGTCACCGCTGCGGCCGTCGTCGGAAACGTCGTGAACGCATTCACCGCAGTTGGCAGCGTCTGGGCACGGGCGGGTTATCGATTGGAATGTTCCGATCCGGCCATCCGTCCAGCCCTCACCGGCAGTCGCGGCTGGTCCGACAACGGGCTCCTGGGGTCCCGACAGATCACCGTTACATCTCCCGAGACCTACCCATCGAATCTAGGCTTGCCGGGCTGGAACAATGTCATGGGTGGCACTGCTTTCGACTGCGTGTTTTCGTTCAATGGCGAGGCGAAAAACAGCCCCCTGCCTATCGGCATCGGCGGCACTACCGTGCCGGGGATCGGCGGCGAGCAATGGGAATACAGCGGGAGCATCACCTTCCCCATGATCAAGATGGGCACGCTGTGGGGAGGCAAATGCATCATGTGATGCATGCTCCTTTTCCGACTCTCCCCGTACATGAATACCAAGGACGGTAAACATGAAGACTCTCAAGCGACTCTCCGCCGCCAGCCTGCTGGCCGCGACGCTCCACGCGGGCACCGCGTGGGGATTCTGCAGCCCCATCGTCATCGACCTGGCGAACAACGGCATCAAGCTCGGTGAAGCCGGCGTAGGTGTGCGATTCGACGTGAACGCCAACGGCACCCGTGAACACATTCAGTGGGTCCGCCCCGGCGGCGACGAAGCCTTCCTCGTACTCGATCGCAGCGGCAACGGCCTCATCGACGACGGCTCGGAGTTGTTCGGGGTGGGCACACCGCTGATCCTCGACGGACGCAACGCGCCGAACGGCTTCGTCGGCCTGGCGCAGTACGACCTGCGGCAGCTCGGCGGCAACGATGACGGACTCATCACCGAGGCCGACGCCATATGGCCGCAGCTTCGGTTGTGGACGGACCTGGATGCGAACGGCATCTCGACGCGCGCGGAGATCTCCTCGCTCCGTCAGGCCGGCATCACGGCGCTGGACATCATTCCGCGGGTCCGCAAATACGTGGACGAAGCGGGCAACATCATTCCGTACTGGGCGTGGGCCAAGCGCACGAAGACCGGCCGCGCCATCATGGTGGACGTGTTCTTCAAACAACTGCCCTAGAAGAACCACTGACGGACCAGGGCGACGCGGGATTCCACATCGAGTTTGCGGAACACCTGGCGCACCTGGGACTTCACGGTGTTGGCGGACACGCCGCGCAGAGTCGCGATCTGCGCGAGCGTGTGCCCCTCGCACAGCAACTCGGCCACGGCCTGCTCGGCGGCCGTGAGCCGCGGCGCGGCTCTGCGTGAAGGCAGGATGCAGATGAATTGGAAGGGTGTGTGTTGCTCGGTTTCGCCAGCGGCGCGCACGGCAATACCCTGGCTGCGTTCTTCGAGCGTGACGTCCCGGCACGAAGACAACAGCCGCAGCAGCAAGGGCAGCGCTTCGGCCGCTCGAGCGCGGCGATGGCGGGAAACGGCGAGCTGGCGCAGTTCGGCCAGCGTCAGCGCGAGGGATTTTTCGGGCACCCGCGCGTTCTGCCATCGATGGCATCGCGCGCGTAGGCCGCAAATCTCACGAGATCATGCAGTAATGCGTCAGCCCGTGTGTTTCTTGACCCACATGGCGTATTTGTCCATCCAGCCATGCAGGAACTTCTTGGTCTCGGCGTTCGCGAAATTGCCGGCGTCGTCGAAGAAGCCATCCTTGTACTGCAGATAGGCCTCGGGCTGCCCGAGGGTGGGCATGTCGAGATAGGCCAGGATGGTGCGCAGGTGAAGCTGCGCCACGGCCGTGCTGATGGCGCCGATGGACATGCCGATGACGCCCGCGGGTTTTCCGGCCCAGGCGCTTTGCCCATAGGGCCGCGATGCGTGATCCAGCGCGTTCTTCAACACGCCCGGCACCGAGCGGTTGTACTCCGGCGTCACGAACAACACGGCGTCCACCGCACGGAGCTCGCTCTTGAGCCGCTGCACTTCGGGCGCCTGCGCCTTGTCGTCATCCTGGTTGTACAACGGCAGATCGCCGATGCGCAGTTCCTTGAACGTGAAGTCCGGGGGACCGAGCTTGATCAGCGCGTTCGCCAGTTTGCGATTGATGGAGTCCTGACGGAGGCTTCCGACCACGTAACCGATCTGCTTGGGCATTCATCACTCCTGTTTGCGCGCCATCTTCTCAAAAATCCACGCGCGTTCTGTAGGAGTACGGCGGGCTCATGGCTGCATCCGGGCGACCGGAGGTTTCGTATCCTCCCTACCACCCGATCCGGGTCCAAGAGTGGGCATCGCGATGCACAAACGCACCATGCAGGTATTTTTCGGCTTCATTCTCGTCTCGCTGACCGCGATGACGGTCTGGACCAGCACCCAACAAGCCGTCTGGGACTGGGGCGGCCTCACGACGCCTCCGGACAACCTGTGGACCATCGCCACGCTCATCGACGCTTATTACGGCTTCCTCACCTTTTATATGTGGGTGCTCTGGAAGGAGACGCGCGCCCTGCCGCGTATCGGCTGGTTCATCGCGATCATGCTCCTCGGCAACATCGCCATGGCCGCGTATGCCTTGCGTCAACTCGCGCGCCTGGGCCCGAACGATTCCATGGGCACGATGCTCGCCACCCGCAACGCCTGATGCGCGAGTTCCTGCAGCGCCGTGTCGTGGCGCCCTTGCTTGCGCTTCTGCGGCAGGGCGTGACCCCGGAGCGTCTCGCGATGAGCGTGGCGCTGGGCATCGCCATCGGCCTCATCCCGGTGCTGGGGGTTTCGACCGCGCTGTGCGCGGCCGCCGCGCTGCTGCTCGGCCTGAACCTGCCGGCCATCCAGCTCGTGAACTATCTACTGACGCCGCTGCAGTTGCTGCTCATCATCCCGCAGCTCCGGCTCGGCGAATGGATCGTCGGCGCGCCGCCCTTTCCGATCACACTCGAGTCCGGGCTGGCGATGCTGGCGGACGGCGTGTGGAACGCAGTGCGCACGCTGTCCACGGCCATCCTGCACGCCACACTGGCCTGGCTGGCGGTGGCGCCGCTGCTCGTGCTCCTGCTCTACTTCATGCTAGCGGGTGTGTTCCGCCGGCTCCCCCTATCCACACGGAATCCTTCATGACACTGGCGATGACCCTGCTTGAACGCGACCTGGTCCCGGACTTCCTGATCCGCAACCGCATCCGATCCCTGCTCGCCAGCCGGCTTCGTGAAGAAGACCAGAAGGATCCCGAGAAGCAGCAGCAACGCCTCTCCGACTTCCTGAAGCGGCTGAGCGGCAGTCCCGTGGCCATCGAAACCGCGGCGGCGAACGAGCAGCACTACGAGGTGCCCACGGCGTTCTACCAGCGCGTGTTGGGCAAGCACCTCAAATACTCGAGCTGCTATTACCCATCGCCGGACAGCGCGCCCGCCGAACACCTCGATGCGGCGGAAGCCCGCATGCTCGCGCTCACCTGCCAGCGCGCGCGGCTCGCCGACGGCGATCGCATCCTCGAACTCGGTTGCGGCTGGGGCTCGCTGAGCCTGTGGATGGCCGCTAACTACCCGAGGGCGCGCATCACCGCAGTCTCCAACTCGCGCACGCAGAAGGCGCACATCGATGCGGAGGCGGCGCGCCGCGGATTGAACAACCTCGAGATCGTCACCTGCGACGTCAACCAGCTCTCGTTCCCCGACACCACGCGCTTCGACCGCGTGGTGTCGGTGGAGATGTTCGAGCACATGCGCAACTACGAGGTGCTGCTCGGGCGCATCGCTTCGTGGATGGCGCCCGCCGCGACGCTGTTCGTACACATCTTCACGCACCGCGAGTTCGCGTATCCGTTCGAGGTGCGAGACGAATCCGACTGGATGGCGCGACACTTTTTCACAGGCGGGATCATGCCGAGCGACGATCTGCTGCTGTATTTCCAGCGCGACGTCCGGCTGCTCGAACACTGGCAGGTGCCGGGCTGGCACTACTCGCTGACCAGCGAGGCCTGGCTGCAGAACATGGACCGGCACCGGGACGTGCTGTTGCCCCTGTTCGCCGAGACCTACGGCAAGGACCAGGCGCTGCGCTGGTGGGTGTACTGGCGCGTGTTCTTCATGTCCTGCGCCGAGCTGTGGGGTTACGCGGGAGGACGCGAATGGCTGGTATCGCATTACCTCTTTGAAAAGCGGTAGAGTCTTCCGCATGCTGGAAAAACACCTCCCCGCCCTCTTCGCGGCCTTCCTGCTCGCGACGCCGGCATCGGCGCTGGCAGTGACGGACTCCGACCGCACCGCGGTCTACAAGGAATTCCTCACCCACTACCAGGCCAGGAACTACGCGCAAGCGCAGCCGCTCGCGGAGAAGCTGGTCTCGCTCACCGAAGAGCAATACGGCGCGGAAGACCTCCAGCTCACCAAACCACTGACCAATCTGGCGACCGTGCAGTACCGCCAGGGCCAGTACCCGGCGGCCATCGAGAACTACCAGCGCACGCTACGCATCCTCCAGACCAAGTCGACGATCGCGGACAAGGCGCAGATCATTCCGCTGCATGGCCTCGGCGTGAGCTTCCTCGGCAACAAGGATCCCGAGTCGGCCGTGGTGGCGCTCAAGCGCGCCGCCGATCTCTCGCGCAACACCGATGGGTTGTTCAACATCAACCAGGTGGAGTTCATCGATCCGCTGATCGAGGCCTACGCCGCCACCGGCCGCTACGCCGAAGCCGAGAAGGAAAGCCTCTACGCCATGCGCGTCGAGGAGGCTGCCTATGGCCGCAGCTCCGTGAAGCTCGTCGACCGCCTCGACAAGCTCGCGCGCTGGTATGAGTTCGAGCGCCGCTTCACGAGCGAACGCAATGTGTACGACCGCGCGCTCGCCATCCTCTCGCGCGGCGCTCCCGAGAACGACCTGCGACGCGTGGCGCCGCTGCGCGGCATCGCGCGTTCCTATCGCCTCGAGGCCTTCTACGGCGTCGAAGGCGCGGACACGGGCTCCACGTTCAATGCCGGTGGCAATGCGGGCGCGCCCGTGTTCAATGACGGCACCCAGCAACGTCGCGGCGAGGCCTCACTGAACGCCGCGCTCGCCGTCATCGACAGCAACAACCCGGTGGATCAGCTCCTGCGCGGCGGCGTGCTCGCCGACCTGGGCGACTGGTATCTGATCAGCAATGCCTCCCGCCGCGCGTTCGACAGCTACGCCGAGGCGTGGAAGGCGCTCGAGCTCGCGGGCAACACCAAGCCGCTGCAGGTGCCGAGGCTGCTGGCCTACCGCCCCTCGGTGAGCTCGGTCGATCGCTCGCAACTCAATCCCGAAGAGGCCATCCAGAAGACGGTGGAGCTGCGTTTTCGCGTCGACCGAGATGGCCGCATCGACGAGATCAGTTCACCGACCACCGATGTACCGGACGCGATCGTGCGGAATTCGATGGCGTCGATGAAGCGCTCGCGGTACGCGCCGCGCATCGAGAACGGCCTGGCCGTTCCCACCGAGGACGTGGTGTTCTACGAAAAGGTGTTGGTCAAAGCGCCGTCGGCGCCTGCGCCTGCGCCTGCTGGCGATTCGTCATCTGCTGCGAAGCCGGAAGCGGCGCCGGCGCCTGCGGAGCCGAAGCCGGAGTGACCGCATCGCCGGGGCGGTCGACCTGGGCCACCGGCTTCTCGTTGATCGGCAGCGCCTCGATCGAGATCGTCTCCGAAGCCACCACCTGTCCCGACTCCGAAACCGTCGGCGCCTTCGGCGTCAGCGCCTGCGAGGCCAGCAACGGCTTGGCCACATCGAGCAACGGGAACTGCGTGAGGAATTTCGCCGCGGCATCGCGCATGGCGGCATAAGACGCGATCGCGAGTTCCTCTTCACCGTTGCCGATCTTGGGCGGCGGACCGCTGCCGTAACCGGTGAGCGTGAGCGTATCCACCTGCTGGCCATCGGGCGCGAAGATGTGGATCTGGTAGCGGATGGTCACGGCGCAGTAGGCGCCGCCCGTCTCCTTGGCGCTCGCGAACGAGAACTGCTCGATGCGCGGCTCGAAGATGGCGTGGATGCCCGGCTCCTTGCGCGCGGAATCCAGGTCTTCGAACACCTTGGCCTCGCGGAATTCCGCGCGGAAGATCTCCTCGACGATCTTGCGATGCGCCGGACCGAGCTGCGCCTCGTAGTCCACGTTGGCGCGCGATTCCTTGTGCGTGTAGTTGGCCGATTCGTTGGTGACCACGACCGCGACCTTGGCCGGCGCCGGCACGACCAGCGGCTTCGGCAGATCGCCTTCGGGATGTACCGCCACCGCCTGGCACCCCGCGAGCACCAGCGCGCCCAACAACAGCGAAGCCACCTTGAGAGGCGATGCGGAGCGCGGGAGTGGGCTCATGGTCATGTCCTGGTCGGGCGGGTAGTTAGTGATTCCGGCTAGCTGACGCAACGCGGCTGGCCGAGCACGTCGATCTTGATGGCGCAGCCCGGACCGCCGATGGTGAGACCGACGAAGGTTCCTTCGTTCTCGTCGCACATGGCGCGCATTAGAGCAGAAAAGCGCCCGTTGATGTGTCCGGGCGAACTCGGGCCATTGGGCATGCCGATGGCATGGATGCGGATGCGATGTCGTCCCTGGCGATCCACCGGGTTGAACTTGCGCACGGCCGCGAGCGCGGCCTCGACCGAAGCGCCCGTGAAGTCGTCGCCGATCACGTAGACGCTCACTTTCTTGTCAGCGGACCACCATCCCTGCACGGCCGCGCCGATGCCTTCCACCGGGCTCGAGTTGCTGTAGGACTTCCAGTTCACCATGGCCGACAGGATCTTCGCGCGCTGCGCCTGCGTGTCCTGCAACCACTGGCCCTTGGTGCTGGGGAACATGGGTTTGCCCTCGTCGTCGAGGATCTGCATGCCCTTCACCTTGGGGTAGATGTCCAGGATCTCCTTCATGACGTTCTGGGCGTTCTCCCAGTTGTCCGCCTGCATCGAGCCCGAGGTATCGATCACGAAGATGATGTATTCGCTGTCGACAGGGATGCCGCCCACCGCGAGCGTGGTGTCGATCCGGCGCGGCTGATTCTTGAGCAGCCGGGCCATCTCGGCCGTCAGCGTCTGGTGCGCGGCGACGAGTTCGGTCTCGACGATGTTCGTGACCGAGGCCTCGCCCTTGCTGGCATTGAACTCGCCGCGGATCTTGGTGAGGTCGCCCGCCATCGCGGCGATCTTGCGCTGCTCGGCGTTGAGCGCGCTCATGCGGCCCTGCAGCTCGCGGTTGAGAACGTCCGTTTCGCCGCGCAACTCGAACAGCTGCCGTTGCAACTCGAGGATCTGGCCCTTGAGGTCCTTCTCGCTGCGCTCGATCACGATGGGCTGGCCTACGTCCGTGAGCACCAGCAGCAGGATGATGGCGCCGAAGCCGCAGCAGATGCAGTCGAGGAACGACAGCGTGAAGACTTCGAATTCGCGGCGCTTGCCCAGTCCCATGTCGTTACCTCAAGGCCAGTCGCGCGAGGGGATCACATAGGACCCGCTGGTCCGCCGCGCGAGGCGCCAGAAGGCATGAGCGGCCAGCGTGTCGCCCTTCATGGGCAGCAGCACCACGTCCATCGGGGTGTCCTTCTCCATGATCTTGAGCGCGTCCTCGAACAGCTTCTCGCGTTCCCGCGCGTTCACGAACTTGCGCGAGGCCGGCACCGAGCCCTGCGTCGGCAGCCCGTCGGTGATCAGGATGATCTGGTCCGGCTTCGGGTTCATGGTGCGGATCGCGAGGAAGGCATTGACGAGGCTCGTGCCCTCGGCCGGCGTGATCGCGCGCGCCGCCGTGAGCACGCCGTTGATCGCGCGCGGATCGTTGTTGGGCAACCACTGACCCGCGGTGTTCTCCTGGATCGCGCGCGCCTTGGTATTGAAGCCGATCACCTGGAACTGGCCGTTGTCCGGGAGCTGCGCGGTGATCCACTCCACCATGTCGAGCGAGCGGCGCCACTTCTGCGCCGAGCGCCGCATGGGCTCGGGCTGGTTGCGCATCTTGATCACCTTGGCCACGTCCTCGTCCATCATGCTCGCCGACGTGTCGAGCAACACCAGGATGCGTTTGCCCTTCATCTGCAGCGAGCTGATGTATTTGCGATTGCCGCGGCCGCGGAAGGATTTCACGCGATCACCGGCCGGCGCTTTGTCCAACGCGCCGCCCTGCAGCCGCTTGATGCCTTCTTCGAGCGACTTGATGTCGGCCTTGAGCTGGTTGATGTGCGCACGGCGCGCCAGGCTCTCGTCGTCGTACACGGAGGATTGGTCGCGACGCTGCTTGAGTTCGGCGGCGACACGCAGCGCACGCGCGCGTGCGGCTTCCGCGTCCTCGTCGGTCTGCTCGAGCGTGTTGCGGAGCTGCACGAGGTTGCGCATCCCCTCCTTCACTTCCTCCTCGAGCTTGCTCACCTCGCCCGTGAGCTGGTCGATGCGGATGATTTCCTGCGCGCCCACGTGCGCCTGCACGATGGTGTAGAACAACACCACCGCGCCGAAGCCGCAGCAGATGCAGTCCAGGAAGGACAGCGTGAAGACTTCGAAGGCGCGGCGTTTCTTGACCATGTCAGGCCCCGAACGCCGCGGCCGAGATCAACGTGAACTCGACGCCCGGCGTGCCGATGCGCACGCGGTCGCCGGGACGCACGGCCGCGCGTTCGCGCACGCGGGCGCCATTGACCCAGGTGCCGTAGCGGCTGTGATCGATGAGCACGGTGCGCTCGCCTTCGCGTCGCAGCGAGCAATGCCGGCGCGACACGCCCGCGGCCGCTCGCGGCAGCGTGATGTGCGGCGAATTGCTGTCTTCTTCAGTGCCGATGGTCAGGCCCACGTCGGGGAAGCGCATGGAGTCGCCGCCGAACAGGATGTGCGTGACCGGCAACGCACGGGCGGGCGACGTGGTGGCCGACGCCACGTATTCCACCCCCGCGGCGAGCGAGTGATCCGCGAGCTTTGCGATGCGCCGTCGCAAACGCGGCAATTGCTCCACGTCGACAGCCTGCAGCGAAGCCGCCACGGCCGCGATGCCCGCGGGCGCCACGACCACGCCGTCCTGCTCGAGCTCGAGCAACCGCGGCAGGAAGCCGGGCCAGCGTCGCGATTCCGCGGGCAACACCAGCGCCGTGCCTTCGCCCGCGATACGCGCCGAACGCGTGAGCCGCGTGAGCTCGCGATAGAAAGGCTGCGCGGCATCGGCGAAGAGCTGCGCATCCACGTCGACGGCGAATCGCGCGCCATCTTCGACCGCGGCTTCCACCTTGCCTTCCGCGGCCGCGCGAGCCGCGAGCGCCGGCAGATCGGCGAACAGACGCTGTTCCACCGACAAGCTCAGCAACGGGTCGAAACGCGTGTTCTTGACCATGACGGCGGCGACGGCGACGAGCCAGAGGTCGTAGACATCGAGCAGAGTGGCGCGCTCGCTCACGAAGGATTCATCGAAAGCGCGCTCGGCGCCGCCCGTGATGCGCGTGGCCGTAGCGGAGCGCCAGCCGGCTTCGAGCACCACGTAGTGTTCGCGATCGCCCACGGCGGCGGCGGTGAGCGTGGCGGCATCGGCGAAATCGCGGGCGTCGACGCCCGCCGCGGACAATGCGCCGCGCAGAGCGGCGAGCGCCTGCGCGTCCAGGTCCGCCGGCACGGCGACGACGGCTTCGATGCGCTCGGTGACGCCGAGCGCACGCAGATGCGCCTGCATCTCGCGCGCGACATGGCGCGCCGCGTGTTCGCCACGCCCCAACTCGCGCCAGTGGTTCAGCGAGACCTCGTCCGGACGCCCGCGCGCCACCGCCAGCGCTGCGCGGCCGAACTGCGCTTCCTTCGCCACCGTCTCCACGGCCAGCGGCTCGCTCGCGACGAGCTCGCCGTCGCGCGCGATGGAGAGTGTGTGGTGGTCGAAGTGGATGCCGTACATGTCGCTGTCAGATGTTCGTGGGAAAACTCACGCTCGAGTCCGCGTCGTACTGCAGATCGGGCGGCAGGTCCTCGGGCGCGATGCCTTCATACGGGTCTTCGTCGGACTCCGGTTCTTCGGCGCCAGCGGGCGCCGCGGGCTTCGCGCCTTCGGCGGCCGGCGCCGGCGTGCTGCCTCCCGGCGACGTGGTGGGCGGAGTCGCGGGCGGCGTGGAAGCGGGCGGCGTCTCGCCCGAGGCCGGAGGCGCAGCGCCCGGCTTGTTCTCCGACGCCGGCGGGCCGATGGAGTTCTTGAGGATCACGTCGGTGGTCCGCTGCGGACGCACGGGCGCATTCAGGAATGCCGAGGTCGCCGCGATCGCGGCAATCCCGGCGAGACCGATCGAGAACAGCGTGAACAGGATGTTCTTCATGGCATCACTCCGGCGCCACGTAACGCGCGACTCGGAAACCGATCACGTCGCTGCCGGTGATCGCGCCCTCGCGCCACGGGAAACGCATTTCGCTGGCTTGCACCGTGCGCCAGTTCGAACCGCGATACGTGTGCGCCTTGCCATCCGGGGGGCCGAGCGGATCGGTGACGGCAGTGGAAGCCACGAACGAGAGATATCGATCGTTGACCCACTCGGACACGTTGCCGGCGAAGTCATGGAAGCCCAGCGGATTCGGTGCGAAAAGGGCCGGCGACGCCGCCGCGGGGAATTCGTCCTTGTGGCCTTCGAGAGCGGCGCCCAAGAGGTCGAACGCCTCCGCGCCGCCGACATTGGCCGTGCCCGAGACCACGGGCATGTCGCGGCCCCAGGGGTACTTGAGCGGCTTGCCCGTGCTCGCGGCGCGCGCCACGTATTCCCACTCGCCTTCGGTCGGCAGGCGGTAACCCACGTTCACGGGCGTGATGAGCTGGAAGCCACCACCTTCGATGGATTGATAGGCCGGCGGCAGGCCTTCCTGCTCGGAGAGCCAGTTGCAGAACTCCGCGGCGTCTTCCCAGGTCACGCGCACCACGGGTTGCTTGTCGAGGTCCAGGGACTGATCGCCGACCGAGCCCGAGTTGTGCGCGGGGCGGAACTGGCGGAATTGCGCGTTCGTGACCTCGCGCTCTCCCATGTAGAAAGGCCGCATCAGCGTGACCTTGTGCGCCCCCTCGTTGGGGCGGCGCCCCTGCTCGCGCCGGTCCGTACCGGCCTGGTAGGTGCCGCCGGGCACGATGAGTAGTTTGATGCCGGACTTGGTGGTGATCGTCTTGGGCGCGTTGCCCGCGATGTCCTTGGGATCGATGAGCTTGAAGTCCAGCGTGCGGCCGATACCCGGCGCCAGCGCCAGATCCATCGCGTACGGGCTGAAACCTTCCTTGCGCACCTCGACACGGTGCCGGCTGGCCGGCAACTGCACAGAGACGGGCGCCTTGCCGCGGGATTCGCCGTTCACGAACACCTCGGCGTCCGCGGGCTCACCCTGGATGCGCACTTCCACGAGCAGCGCCGAGAGCCGCGCGTCCAGAGCAGATTCCTTGCCCGCATCGGCTTGCACCTGCCGCGTCCACGGCGCATATCCCGCGCGCGTGACCGTGACCTCGTGCGACATGCCCGGCGCCAGTTCGAGCGTGAGCGGCGTGAGTCCGCGGAAGCTGCCGCCGGCTGTGACCTGCGCGCCCGACGGCACGGAGCGCACGGTGACGCGCGCATCCGCGGCGCCCAGCGTGATGGGGCCCAGCGTCTGCGGCACGCCCGCACTCACCGCCACCGTGGACGTCCACGGGCGAAGGCCGGGCGCTGCGATCTGCACGCGGCGGATGCCCGCGTCGAGTTCCAGCTCCGCCGGCGTGACGCCCGCGGGCTTGCCGTCCACTTCGATCGCCGCGCCTGCGGGCACCGAGCTCACGGCCACCTTCGCGAAGTTGGGCTTGAGGGCCACGGTGAGCTGCTGCTTCTCGCCGCCGCCCGCGATCGTGATCCGTTCGACGTGGTCGAGATGCCGGGCGGCCTTGAACGTGAGCGTGCGGTCGCCTGCGGGCACGTCCACCACGCCGGGCACCTGGCCCAGTTTCGCGCCATCGGCGCTGATCTCGGCGGTGACGCCGCCCGTGTCGACTTCGAGCTTGCCCGGTAGTTTGACCAGGTGGATCAGTGCGCGCGCCTGCTGCGGCCCCTCGACCACCACCGGGATCTCCGCGGGCACGTAGCCTTCGCGCTCGGCGCGCAGCCGATGTTCCCCCGGGAACACGAACACGCTGGACGCGGACTGCCATGAGAACGCGCCCACCGAGGTGACGTCGGCGTCGGCCGGCCGCAGATCCAGTCCGATGGGCTTGAGCAGCGCGAACATGCCGAGCACCAGCGCGAGCAGTGCCCCCATGCCCCAGGCCGCGTAGTTGAGCGAACCGCGTGAGGGCGGTGCGGCGCCCGGCGCGACGAACCCGCCTTCGATCTCGGGCACATCGCCGAGCTCGATGGCCACGTCTTCGGCCGGCGGCGCGAGCACGCGCACGCTGTCGCCCACCGGCGGCAAGGTGTCGTTGCCGACGAGATCGAACCGGCGCAGCGCGAGCGACGCCGGCGACGCCTCCTCGACGAGGAGCTGCGAGCCGGCGACGGTCAACACGTCGCCCGCATGGATCACGCGCGCGCCCTGCAGCGGCACTCCGTTCACGCTCAGCCGCGAATCGGGCGCGGCATCGAGCAGCCAGCGGCCGGCGGCCGAGCGCAGGGTAGTTAGCGGGGCCGCATCGGGCTCGGGTGTGTCCACCTCGGCGCGCAACGCCCCGGTCGCGGCATCGAATACCGCGCGCGCGCCATGGCTCGAATCGCCGTCGGCGGTTCGCAGGACGATCGACGCGTCGATGGAGCGGGACGGTTCCATGGTCAGATCGGTTCGAGGCAACGGATCACGATGATCTGCTCACCCTGCCCCGGCGACACGGTGATCTCGCGGCGCACGTCGCGAAAGCCCGCGCGTTTGCCGGTCACGGTGTAACGGCCGGGCTTGAGTTCCACCTCGCGGCGATCGAAGGTTCCCAGGAACCCCACGCGCTGGATGGCGACTTCGGTGGCGTTGTCGGATTCGAGTGCCAGCATGACGGGCTGATTGAAAGTGGGCAGCAGCAGTTCGAGTCGCTGCACCTGCGAGCGGATCACCGGCCCCTGGTTCGAGATGGCGCCGGCCGACGCGAGCAAGCGCTGCGCCTCTGCTCGGACCTCGGATTCGGCCAGACGTTCCGGTCTTTCGATGAGTGCGTCCAGGCGCCGGCTCAGTTCCGCGCGCGGCGTCACCGCCGCCTTTCCATTGATCGCGAATTGCAGCGAGGGGTCGCGGGCCAGGGCTTGGTCGTAGAGCTCCAGCGCCTCGGTCCAGCGCTCCTCGGCCGCGAAACGCGCGGCGCGTTGCTCGATGTCGGCCAGGCTGCGGCCCGAACCCGCATCGGCCACGCGCTGCAGCGCCGCCGACACTTCCGCGCTGTCGGGCCGCAGCGCGCGCGCACGCAGCAGGTGGGTGTTGGCCTCCGTGAGCCGGCCGCCGTTGAGCGCGGCGAGCCCCGCCCCCATGGCGGCATTGAATTCGTTCTCCGTCATGGCGCGGCGCACACGCGCCAGGCCTTCGGTGGCAGTGGTGTTTCCGGGATTCCGCTTCAGCACGTCCGCGAACAGTTCCTGTGCCCGCGGCAGGTTCTTCGCGGCCTCGGCGTTCTCGGCATCGGCGATGGTGGGCACCACGCCGCTGGCGGCGGCCACCTTGCCTAACCACTCGATGGCTTCGTTGTTGCCCGGTTCGATCTTGAGCGCGGTTTCGAACGCGTGTTTCGAGTTTTCGAACTCGCCCGCGGCCAGCGCGCGCCGGCCTTCGGTCATCTGCGCGGCCAGCGCATCGGGCACACGCGCTTCCATCTCGTCCAGGGACTTCTGCAAGGCCTCGAGCGGCGCCGGGGCCGCCTCGTACTTGCGCCGTTCGAGCATGCCGCCGACTTCGTCGAGCGATTTGCGGGCCGCGGCGAATTGTTCACCGCCCCAACTCGCCGCGCCGCGCGAGTCCAGGTCCACCACGCGCTTGCTGAGTTCGGTGTGCCGGGTCGCGAGTTCTTCGGCGCGTTTCTCCGCGTCCTGGTCCGCCTGCGTGGGACCGGTCGGGAGCAACATCGCGGCCGGATCGATCTTGGTGAAGCTCGTGAACCGCGGCAGCACCACCGCCACGCCGGCGGTCGCCACGACCAGCACCACGGCGATCACCCAGTTGCGCCGGCGCGAGCTCTTGCGGATCTGGCGCTCTTCGGCCACGCGCAGCTGGTCTATCTGCGGCAGCACGTTGGGATCGATTTCCTCGAGCTCGCGCACCGAGCTCGCGTGCATCGGCATCTCGTCGGCCATGAGCGCCGGCGTGAGGTTGTCCGCTGCCGCGCCCAGCTCGACGGGCTCGGGCTCGGTCCCCGCGGCGGCTGCGCCTTCGAGGCCCAGCGTGTCCTGCAGTACCGCGCTCATCTCCTCGGCGACGTGGCGCATCGAAGGCGGGCGCTCGCGGCCCTGCTTCGCGAGCAGCCAGGCCACGAGGAGTTCGAGACGCGGCGGAATCGGCTTCACCGGCTTGATGCGCGGCACCGGCTCCGTCGTGATCTTCTTCGCGTCGAAGACCGGGTAGAAAGGCGGATAACCCGAGAGCAGTTCGTAAGCGAGCGCGCCGAGACCGTAGATGTCGTCGGTCGGCCGCGCCGGCTCGTTCGCGAGCTGCTGCGGACTGGCCGAGAACGGCGAGCCCGGCGGACCGCTGGACATGTCGCCTTCGGACGCGCCCGCGCCGAAGTCCGCGAGCAGCGGCCGGCCCGCGGCATCGAGCAGGATGTTCGAGGGCTTGAGATCGCGATGGATGATGCGCCGGCCGTGCGCGTGCTCCAGCGCGGCGGCGACATCGATGAGCACCGGCAGGATGCGCGTGTACGAAGACCCGCGAAGCTGGCGAAGATCGCCGCCCGGCGCGAACACCATGGGCAGCACCACCGCGTCCGGGCCGCGGACGGGTTCGAACACCCGCAGCACACCGGGATGGCTCAGTCGCGCGGTGAGCGTGAATTCACGCTGGAACACCTGCCACGCGGCTTCGGACTCCAGGAACTGCGGGAAGAGGACCTTGACCGCGACTTCGGTGTCGCGCATCTCGTCACGCGCGCGCCAGACCTCGCCGTATCCACCGGCGCCCAGTTTTTCGATGAGCACGAAGCGGCCGCACAGCTTCGTGCCGGCCTGGTTCTGGTTTGTCACTGAATGCGTGGCGACTGACTGATGAATCCGTGGGAACGCTCAACCCGAGGGCGACGCGCCGGCGTTCGTCGCGGTCGCTGCGGGGGGAGCCGGCGGCGGCGCCGCGGCCGAGCCCGTCTCCTCGAGGTAGAGCTGCTTCAGCATCTTGCGCCATTCGCGGTATTGGTCTTCGGCGGTGCCGGTGAGGCGCAGCGTATGCCCCTCGACCTCCACCACCTGCGGCGCCACTTCCGACTGGAAGCTCTGCGTGAGTTCCTTGAGCGCATCGGCATGCACGCGCGCGTCGGCGTATTTCTTGATGCCCGAGAGCACGGCCGCGATACCGCCCATGGTGCCCGCGGTGCGCGCCGCATTGTTGATGCGGCAACTGTCGTAACTGCCGCAGGAGTTCGGGGCGAAGATCGCGGCGATCAAGGCCGCGGCGCCGAGCACCGTGCGCGTGCGCGCGGCGGAGCGCGCGCGCATCTCTTTCTCGAGTTCGCTGAAGCTCGTCTGGCGCCAGCTGTCGTAGGAGTCGTCCATCGTCTCCGCGAAGCTCGCGTAGTAGTCGTTGACCGTATCCACCACGGCGGTGTCGCGCTCGCGGATACGCTCGATGCGGGTCAGCGTGGGATCCCCATCGGCTGGCAACCGGACGACCTGCGTCACACCCTTCGCATCCACCGCCGTCATTCCGGCCATCGCGTCCGGCGCGAGATCCGCGGCGAACTTGAGATTGGCGACGCGACGGATGTTCTCGCGCTCGACCGAAGTCAGTTTGTCGCGCGCGGCGACGAGATCGTTGGCGATCTCCGCGTAGATGTTCTGGAAGGGATCGCGCGCCTTGAGTGAGGCCTGCGTCTTGTACGCGCCGAGGTCCACGAGACTGGAGTACCGCTTGTTCTTGATCC
>JBKPPO010000359.1:0-33639 GCA_046733635.1 Pseudomonadota bacterium
GGACGGCTCGGGCGCGAGGATGCTCTCGTTGTCCGGCGCCTTCTCGTACACCGGGATGCCCATGTCGTTGATCGTGTTTACGATCTCTTCGATCTGCTCGGGATCGACGATCTCCGACGGCAGGTGATCGTTCACCTGCGAATACGTGAGATAGCCCTGTTCCTTGCCGCGCGCGATCAGCAGCTTGAGCTGCGACTGGCGCTCTTCGGGCAGCACGTTGCGGCGCGCCGGCAGATTGATGAGCTCGGCGCCGGCCTTCTTGCCCTTGGCGCCCTTGGCGTCGGCAGGGGCTTCCGGGGTCGCCGCGGCGGCAGCCGCCGCGCGGGCGGCCGCGAGCTTCTGCGCGGGCTTGAGATCGACAGTCTTGCTCTTGGCGGCGTCGACAGGCGCCGCGTGCGACGCATGCGTCGCACCCTTCTCTGGAGTCTTGCCCTTGGCCCCCGGCTTCTTCACCTCAACGTGTTTCTCTACGGCTTTGGCCTTCACGGCGGCCGCAGGTTTCGCATGCGCGACAGGTTTCGCGGCTTTCTTGGGCAGCTTCTTCGAGGCGGGAGCGGTGGGGCGCTTGTGCTTCTGTGTCATGAGTTTCCGGACGCCAGGGCGTAATAGGGGGCCGCGTACCAGGGTGGCTTGCGCGAAAGGGGGCGCATTCTACGCAAATGGTCCTGGCTTGACAAAGCGAAAACCGCTAGCGGGTCAACGACTTCCGCGCGTCTCCAGCCCTCGGGACAACGCAAGATTCGGGCCAAGAGGGTCGCCGGCCGGGGAAATTTTTACCCCCCGGACTGGGCGGTTCCGGGAGGGCTCTGAGCGCCTCTGCTCTTCGCGAGGTGGATGGTGACATTCAGCTCGCGAATTTCGGCGCGTTCATCCTCGTTGAGCTCGTCCTTGGACATGAGCTCATCGAGGCGACGAATGGTGGGTTCGAGCGCCAGCTTTTCAATGGCGGCGGCGAGTTCCAGAGCGGCCGTGTTGTTGTCCTGGCCCATCAGCTCCTCTGCGGCCAGCGCCTGCATGCGCGGGAGCTCCGGCCGGTCGCGCCATCGCTCCAGAAGCTGGGCCGTATGGGCCGCCGGCTCCTGCTGAAGCTGGTCGATGAGCTCGAACAGGAATCGGGAGCCGGCGTCGTCGTTCATCTCAAGCTGGCTCAACTGGCCGCCCGTGATGCGCGATGCGATCGCGGGCAGGTGCACCAGCAGCTTCACCGCGCGGGTGATCAGGCCCTTGTTTCCGCCGCCGTCCCGGGGCCGGCCGGCGATGCGCCGGTTGGCCAGTTCCGCAGGCGCGGCGGTGCTCGAGCGTGCATGCTGGCCTTCCGGCCCGGTCGCCTCGTTGAACCATAATTGGTTCAATCTGGCGGAGGAAATCTTGATCGACTCAGAAAGCCGATCGATCAGCAGGTCGCGATACACCCCCGGGGCCACTTTGGTCACCAGCGGACGGGCGAGTTCGGCGAACTGCGCGCGGCCGTCCGCATGGGACAGATCGGCCTGTTCGGCGAGAGCGGTGGCGAGGTATTCGGACAACGGCAGGGCTCCATCGACCCGCTTCTCGAAGGCCTCGCGGCCTTCTTCCCCGACCAGCGAATCCGGATCATGCCCATCGGGCAGGAACAGGAAGCGGATCTGCCGGCCTTCGCGGGCTTCGGGTAGCGCATTGGACAGCGCGCGCCAAGCGGCGGCACGGCCGGCGCGGTCGCCGTCGAAACAGAAGACCACCTCGCTGACCAGCTTGAAGATCCGGCGCAGGTGCTCGGGCGTGGTCGCCGTGCCGAGCGTCGCCACCGCGTAGTTGATGCCGGCCTGGTGGAGGCGGGCCACGTCCATGTAACCCTCGACCACCATGAGCCGCTTGAGCGAGGTGCGGCTCTGCCGGACTTCATAAAGCCCATACAGCTCGCGACCCTTGTGGAACAGCAGCGTCTCGGGCGAGTTGAGGTACTTGGGTTCGCCCTGGTCGATGATGCGGCCGCCGAAGGCCAGCACCCGTCCACGCGAATCGCGGATCGGGAACATGAGCCGGTCGCGGAAGCGGTCGTAATAACGATCCAGCGTGCGGGAGTCCGTGCGTTCGCGCTCGATGACCAGGCCACAGTCGAACAGCACTTTTTTGTCTGCGTCGGTACTGCCGAAGCGCTTCAGCAACTCGTTCCAGGAGTTGGGCGCGAAGCCGATCATGAATTTCTCGACCGTATCGCGCGTGAGACCGCGCTTCTTCGCGTACTCGCGCGCGCGCGTATCGGCCGGCAACACGCTCGCGAAGTGCTTGGCCACCTTGAGGTTCATGTCGTACAGCGGCTGCGTGCTGCCCGAGTTGTCGGTCGGGCCGCTGGCGCCCGCCTCGCGGGGCACGTCGAGGCCCAACCGGCCCGCGAGCTCCTCGATGGCTTCGGGGAACGACAGCTTGTCGTACTCCATGAGGAATCCGAGCGCGGTGCCGTGCGCTCCGCAGCCGAAGCAGTGATAGAACTGCTTCTGCGGGCTCACCCAGAACGACGGCGTCTTCTCGTTATGAAAGGGGCAGCAGGCGCGGTACTCGCGCCCGGCCTTCTTGAGCTCCACCCGCGATCCGATGAGCTCGACGATGTCCGCGCGCGCGGTCAGTTCCTCGATGAAGCTTTGGGGGATACGGCCGGCCATGGCGCGTGATTATGGGGTCTCCGGAACGCCCGGTGCGCGAGTTCGAGGCGCGTGCGGCCGCGAAGTTTCGCGCCCCGGTCCCGGCGCGGTTTGTTCGCGGTGACATCCCGGGCACATTCTCCCGGGGTATATCGGCAGCACCACCGGACATTTCTATGACGGGCGCAAAGCGTGGAGAGTCCCGCGCCGCGTCATTCTTACTGCCCGGAGTTTTCTGTCCATGTCCGCCGTTCGATCGTCCCCGTTGTTCCGTTCCGCTGTCGCCGCATTGTCCACCAGCCTCACGTTGCTGCTGGCCCAGCCGGCGAACGCCGCCGAAAGCCCGCTGCGTGCGCACCTGCAAGCCAAGGCCGCCGCCATCGACGCACAGAAGAGCAGCGTCGCGAAATCGCAGGTCATCCATGCCACTGTGACCGCAGAAAGCCGCTCCGGCGTTCGCCGCCTGCGTCTCGGCGAGAACGGCAAGTTCCAGTACATCAGCGACAGCGGCCGCGGCTACGCGGGCTACAACCTCGGCGCGGGTTCGTGGGATTCGCTCGTGGGCACCCTGGCCAGCGCCGTCGCCGACGAATACCTGGTGCAGGCCGCGGTGCGAAAGGTGCCGCTGGATTCGCTGGACATCGTGTTCACCAGCATTCCCGAGCGAAAGAGCGAGAACCTGAGTTATCCCAACAATCTGTCCTACGTGGCCTATCTAGTCTCGCCTGCGAGCGACGCCGAGCTCGAGGCGCTGAAGAAGGCGGTGCACGACAACTCGTCCGCCATCGACCTGGTCACGAAGGCGCAGAACGTCAGTCACGCCAAGGTGGAGTACAAGGCCTCGCCCGTCATCCCCGACAAGAACCAGCCGCCGGGCCTGCGCGAATTCCTGATCGAGGAAAAGATCCCGGCCGTGCAAGGCCGCCGCGAGACGCGCCAGGCGGGCGCGGCGCCCGCCGCGCCGCGTCCGCTCGTGGCCCACACCCACGTGGAGCCGCTCACGGGGCTGCGCCAGACGTTCCTGGGCGAAGACGGTTATCACCTGCAGCTCCACGACAGCGCGCCCGGTCTCCTGCGCTACGACCTCGCGCCCACGGTGGAGGAACACTTGTTAGGCGTCACCGGCACCTGCCTCACCCACATCTTCGAAGTGCAGGCCGCGCAGCGCAACGTCGCGCTCGACTCGCTGGTGCTGACCGTCGATGGCGAAGTCACGCCGCGCTTCGGCCAAGGCGTGAATTCGCCGGCCCGCTTCAGGAACATCACCTACAACGTGCGCATCGAATCGCCGGAGAGCGAACAGACCATCGATGCCCTGCGCCAGGCCGTGGAAGACACCTGCCCGCTGTACAACCTCGTCAAGGACGAACAGAAGCTGGAAGGGAAGATCGTCCGTTCCGCGTACCAGAAGAAGCAGGGGAAGTGAGATGAGCGAGAGTCACTCACGCACCCCCATGGCCTTGCTCGCGCTGTTGGCGGGCGGAACGCTGCACGCCGCGGACGCGCTCGAAGCGGATACCCAGGGCAAGGAAGAGCCCGCACTGGAAGTGGTCACCGTCGTCGGCTCCAACATCGCGGGCGGCATCGCGGCGGAAGCGCTGCAGGTCGTGACCGTGGATCAGGAAGAGCTGGCGTCCATCGGCGCCACCAACGGCAACGAGCTGTTCCGCAGCCTGCCGCAGTTCGGTGACGTCGCCTTCACCGAGAAGTCCTCGACCAACCAGGGCCGCAACTCTAACGCGCCGCGCGGCGACGTCGGCTCCATCAACCTGCGCAATCTGGGCTCCGTGTACAGCCTGTTGCTCGTCAATGGCCGCCGCACCGTGCAGCACCCGATCAGCTCGGGCGCGGCCACTTCGTACAACGCGAACGCGGTTCCAAGCTTCGGCCTCGAGCGCATCGACCTGCTGCTCGATGGCGCCTCTGCCGTCTACGGGTCCGATGCGGTCGCGGGCGTGGTCGATCTGCGTACGCAGACCGATCTCGACGGCGGCGGCGTCAAGCTGGAATTCGGTTCGGTTCAGGACGGGCATCGCGAAGACGTGTCGCTCGAAGGATTCTTCGGCCGGGATTTCGCGGATGGACGCGGCAACGTGTCCGTGCAGTACGAGTTCGCGAAGCGCACGGCGCAGCTCAACTCGGATGCGTGGTTCACGGCGACCGACGGGCGTCGCCAGCTCGAAGATGGCACCTTCGTGCTCGATCCCACCGCCACGCCGTTCGCGCAGACTTTCGCGAACACGGCCTGGGGCGCGTTCCAGCGCTACAACAATGGCGTACCCGTCGGTCCGGCTTACTACATCAATCAGCAAGGCCAGCTCGTCACGGGCGCGGTGCCCACGTCGTTGCGGCCCGATGCGCGCGCCGAGCCCGGCGTGACGGAGACGCCCGCGGTCAAACGCGGCAATCTCTTCACCACCGCGCGTTTCGATCTCACCGACAACCTGCAGTTGTTCGGCGAACTCGCGTATTACCAGTCGAAGGCGGAGGCCAAGCTCAGCGGAGAGTTCGTCACGCTGGGCGGCGTGGACAATTTCATCCACATCCGGCCCGACGCGTACTGGGTGCCCGACGCGCTGCGCCAGGGCGCGGACGCGATCCGCCTGACCAACTACTACGTGGCCGACTACGGCCTGCGGCGGCTCGACATCGACAACGACCAGTCGCGCGCGCTGGCAGGCCTGCGAGGCGAGCTCGGCGAAGGCTGGCGCTGGGAGACCGCCGTGCTGTATTCGCGCGCTCGAACGACCGACGTACAGGAAGGCGGTCTCGCGACCGCGTTTCTCGAAGCAGTGAATCGTACGGACGCGAGCGCCTACAACCCGTTCAACGGCGGCAATCCGGACAACCCCCGCATCGGCGACTCCACGCCGTCGGACGCCTCTTCGTTCATCGACGCCACGACGCGCGAAGGAACGAGCGAGCTCGCGTTGTGGGATTTCAAAGTGAATCGCGCGGACGCGCTCACCTGGTATGCCGGTGACATCGGAGTGGCTGCCGGTGTGGAGTACCGCTACGAGAGCCGCTTCGACAATCGGGACGAGAATGTCGACGGCACGGTGCAATACACGGACTGGTACACGGGCAAAGTGGCCGAGAGCAATTTCTTCACGCACAGCGCGTCGCCCGACATCGAAGGCAGCCGCAACGTGAAGTCGGTGTTCGCGGAACTCGCGGTGCCGCTGGTCTCTCCCGAGCAGGGTATTCCGCTGGTGCAGTCCTTCGACGTGCAGCTCGCGGGCCGCTACGAGGATTACAGCGATGCCGGCGACGTCGCCAAGCCCAAGCTGGCCGTCGCCTGGAATGTGGTCGATAGCCTGCTGCTGCGCGGTTCCGTGAGCGGCGGCTTCCGCGCGCCGGGACTCGAGCTCGCGAACTCGGGCACGATCTGGCGCTTCGGTGGCAGCGCGGATCCGATCCGCTGCGTGGCGCTCGTGCGTCGCGGCGTGTTCAACAACTACAACACCTGCATCAGCAACGCCGTGGTGCGTTATCAGACCAACACCGCCACCACCTACGGCGACGACGTGAAGCCCGAGACGACGAAGCAGTCCTCGTACGGCTTCGTGTTCGAGCCCACCTTCCTGCCGGAGAGCGCCGGCCGTTTGAGCCTGGGTGTGGATTGGTGGGAAGTGGAGGTCGAGAATCCCATCGGCGCCATCGGCTCGGGCAACGAGCTGCTGTACGACGCCTATCTACGCGCGGTGGAAGGCACGAGCAATCCGCTCGTGGTGCGCGCCGCCCCGACGGCGGCCGACATCGCGCAGTTCGCGGGTTCGGGCCTGGATCCGGTGGGTGTGTTCCAGTACGTGGAGACCACCTACGGAAACCTGCAGCCGCTTACCGTGTCGGGCGTGGACTTCAGCCTCAACTGGCGCCTGCGAGAGACCGGGATCGGCAACTTCGCGTTCCTCGTGAACGTGAGCCAGCTGAAGGAATACACCCAGCAGAAGTCCGTGGAAGAGCAGCTCGTGGCCGCCGCCATCGCGAGCGGCGAGCTCGAAATCGTAGCCCAGGGCCTGGGCGCGGCGAACGAAGTGGGCCTCAACGGCGCGAAGCCGGAGTGGCGCGCGAGCGCGGCGCTGATCTGGAGCCTGGCCGACTGGACCGTGCGGCTGCGCGACAACTACATCGGCAGCGTGATCTCGGGCGCCTACGGCGATGGCCGGCCCTACAAGGTGGACGCCACGCACCGCTTCGCGTTGTCCGTGAAGAAGGAGTTCACGCAGGGCTCGCTCGAAGGCAGCGCGATCGAAGTGGGTTCGCGGAACCTCTTCGACGAAGAGCCGCCGCTCGGCGCCACGCCCGCGAGCACGGGCAGCAACTATCTGTCCTCGTTGCACGAGTCGTTCGGCCGTTATCTGTACCTCAACGTCAGCAAGAATTGGTGAGCCATGAGTACTAACAAGGTGCATTGGAACAAGCTGGTCTCCGTGATGCTGGCGGCCGCAGGGTCCGTCAGCGCGGTCGCGGCGGCCCCGCAGGGAGCTACCGCGTTCGAGAGCAGTCACGCCGCCTGGGTGAAGGAGCGCGAGACCGAGCTCACGCAGCCCGATGGCTGGACGAGTCTCATCGGACTGCACTGGATCAACGCCGGGCAGCAGACCGTCGGTGCCGGCGAAGCCAATGACATTCGCCTCAAGATCGGCCCCGACAAGTTGGGCAAGGTGGAGCAGCGAGAAGGCGGCCTGTTCTTCGTTCCCGCCGCGAACGCGGGAGTGACGCTCGAAGGGAAGCCGCTGCAGAACGAAGTGCAGCTCAAGCCCGAAGGCCGCGGCGGCGGCACGAAGCTGGCTTATGACGGCGGCAAAGGCCAGATCACCGTCATCGACCGCAGCGGCAAGCTCGCGCTGCGTGTCCGCCACGCCGATGCGCCGGAACGCCTGCACTTCAAAGGGCTGGAAACCTTCGCGCCGGATGAGCATTGGCAAGTGAAGGCGAAGTTCGTCGCGCATCCGCCCGGCAAGACCCTCGCGATCGCCAACATCATCGGAGACGTCAACGAAAGCCCGAACCCGGGCTACGTCGAGTTCGAGCGCAACGGCCAGACGTGGAAGCTGGAAGCGCAAGGCGATCCCGCGAAGGGTCTGAGCTTCGTGTTCAAGGACGCGACCAGCGGCAAGGAGACCTACGGCATCGCGCGTTTCCTCAAGACGGGCCCCGTGGCCGCGGACAATACCGTGATCGTCGACTTCAACCGCGCCTACAACCCGCCGTGCGCGTTCACGGAATACGCCACGTGCCCGCTTCCGCCCAAGGAGAACCAGTTCGCGTTGAAGAACGCGCAGGGTGAAACCGTGCGCCTTGCCGTGGTGGCCGGCGAGAAGAAATACACGGGTGGACACTGACATCGTGAGCCGTCTCGGACTCTATCTACTGATGTCGCTGGCGGCGCTCGCGCCGGCGCAGGCGGACACGGCGAAGCAGCCCTCGCTGCAGGTGACCACACTCGAAGGGAAATCCTTCGATCTCGGCAAACACCGCGGCAAGTGGGTGGTGGTCAATTGGTGGGCCACCTGGTGCGTACCCTGCATCAAGGAGTTGCCCGAGATCTCCGCGTTCGTCACCGAGCGCAAGGACAGCGTCGTGGCCATCGGTCTCGCCTTCGAGGACAGCGAGAAGACGGACATCGTGGAATTCCTGAAGAAGCGGCCTGTGGCGTTCCCGGTGGCGCAGGTGGATCCGGCGGAGCCCCCCGCGGATTTCGGCGCGCCACTCGGGTTGCCGAACACCTATGTGATCGCGCCCGACGGCCGCATCGCGCGTGAGTTCCTCGGTCCCGTCACGGCCAAGGACCTCCAGGCCGTGATCGCCGGGAAACGCTGAGCGCAACCGCGCCGAGCGCCGAACACCGAACACATTCCCTTCCGGCATACCGGAATCGCCAGCGGCCATTTCCACGCCGGATCCAATCCGTAGAGAGTCCGCGGCGCAATTCCATCGCCTCGGAGAATTCCATGTCACGCCGCATTCATCCCCATGCACCCCTGGCGCTGTGCGCCTTGTTAGGAAGCGGTGCTCTGCACGCAGCGGATGCGGACAGTTCGGGGAACGAACCTCTTCAGGAAGTCACCGTCATCGGCACCAACATCGCCGGCGGCGTCGCCGAGCAGGCGCTGCCTGTCGTGACCGTAGACCGGGAGTTGCTGGACTCCACGGGCGCCACCGACGGTGACGAACTCATCCGCAGCCTGCCGCAGTTCGGCGACATCCTGTTCACCAACAAGGCCGTGAACTCGGGCCGCAATTCGAACGGTCCTCGCGGCGACGTGGGCTCGGTGAACCTGCGCAATCTCGGCGCCGAGTACACGCTGCTCCTCGTCAATGGCCGGCGCACCGTCCAGCATCCCGTCAGCAGCAATGGCGGCCGCACCTCTTACAACTCGAATGCGATCCCGACCTTCGGTCTGGAACGGCTGGACCTGCTGCTCGATGGCGCGGCCGCCGTGTACGGCTCCGATGCCGTTGCCGGTGTCGTGGATCTCGCGACCCAACGCGATCTCAACGGTGGCGGCATCAAACTCGAATACGGCAGCGTGCACGACGGTCATCGCGATGACCTGCAACTGGATGGTTATCTCGGCACGGATTTCGCGGAAGGACGCGGCAACGTGTCGGTGCTCTACGGACTCTCCCACCGCAGCGCGCAGCTCAACTCCGACGAGTGGTTCAATGCGACCGACGGCCGCCTGCAGCTTCCCGATGGTACGTCGATCCCGGATCCGGATGCGCCGGTGGTGGCGCCTAACTTCCCGAACGGCGTCTGGGGCGTGTTCCAGAAATACGCCAACGGCGCGCCCGTCGGCGCCCCCTACTACGTGGGGCTCGACGGCAACATCGCGCAGGGCGCCATACCGGCCGCGCTGCGTCTGGCGGACGCCGGCGCCGAACCCGGCGTCACCGAATCGCCGGAAGTGAGAAAGGGCAATCTCTTCGCCACCGCGCGCTTCGACGTCACCGACGACCTGCAGGCGTTCGGCGAGCTCGGCTATTACCGCGCCAAGTCCGAATCCTGGCTGAGCGGCGATCACGTCACGCTGAGCGGCACCAACTACGTCCACATCCGTCCGAACGCGTACTGGGTGCCGGAGGTGCTGCGCGAGGGCGCCGATGCGATCCGCCTCGTGAACTACTACGTCGCCGACTACGGCCTGCGCCGCAACGAGGTCGACAACGTGCAGTCGCGCGCGCTTGCCGGGCTGCGCGGTGAATTCGGCGGCGGCTGGAACTGGGAATCCGCGGTGCTGTATTCGCGCGCGCGGTCCACCGACGTGCAGGAGACCGGCCAGGCCAACGCATTCGTCGATGCGGTGAACCGCACGGATGCGTCGGCCTACAACCCGTTCAACGGCGGCGATCCCGCCAATCCGCGCATCGGCGATGGAACGCCTTCCGATGCGACGTCGTTCGTCCTGCCCAATACTCGCGAAGGCACGAGCGAACTCGCGCTCTGGGACTTCAAGCTCAATCGCCCCGACGTGTTCTCCTGGTACGCAGGCGACATCGGTCTAGCGGCCGGTGTGGAATATCGCTACGAGAGCCGCGAAGACGATCGCGACGAGAACATCGATGGCGCGGTGACGTATACCGATTGGTACACGGGCAATGTGTCGCCCAGCAACGTGTTCACGCACAGCACGTCGACGGACGTGCGCGGCAGCCGCAACGTCAAGTCGTTGTTCGCCGAGCTGGCCGTCCCGCTGGTGTCGGAGGCGCAGGGCATCCCGCTCGTGCAGTCCCTGGACGTCCAGCTCGCAGGCCGCTACGAGGACTACAGCGACGCCGGCGACGTGGCCAAGCCCAAGCTGGCGCTGGCATGGCGCGTGGTAGATAGCCTGCTGCTCCGTGGCTCGGCGAGCGGCGGCTTCCGCGCACCGGGCGTCGAGCTCGCGAACTCCGGCACCGTCATCCGCTTCGGTGGTGGCGTGGATCCGGTGCGTTGCGAGGCGCTCGTGGAGAAGGGCACGTTCGCGAACTACAACGTCTGCAGCGCGAGTGCGACCGTGCGCGCCACGATCAACACCGCCACGTCGTATGGCGAGGGCGTCGAGCCCGAAACCACGCAGCAGTCTTCCTTTGGCCTCGTGTTCGAGCCGACGTTCCTGCCCGATGCCGCGGGACGGCTGAGCGTCAGCGTGGATGCCTGGGAAGTGGAGATCGAAAACCCGATCGGCAACCTGGGATCGACCAACGAACTGCTCTACGACGCCTATCTACGGACGGTGGAAGGCAGCTCCAATCCCAATGTCATCCGTGCCGCGCCGACCGCGGCGGACATCGCGCTGTTCGCGGGTTCGGGCATCGCGCCGGCGGGCGTGGTCACCAACGTGTTGACCCGCTACGAGAACCAGCAGCCGCTCGTCGCCAAGGGCGTGGACTACGGCCTCAACTGGCGCTCTCGCGAGACGGGATTCGGCAACTTCTCCTTCGTGCTCAACGTCAGCCAGTTGAAGGACTACACGCAGCAGAAGCCGCTGCAGCTCCAGACCGTGGCCAACGCGATCGACAACGGCCAGTTGAACATCATCGCGCAGGGCCTCGCGGCGGCGAACGAAGTCGGCCTCGCGGGCGCCAAGCCCGAATGGCGTGGCAGCGCCACGTTGATCTGGGACCACGCCGACTGGACCGTGCGCCTGCGCGACAACTACATCGGCAGTGTGATCTCGGGCGCGTATGGCAACGGCCGTCCGTTCGAAGTGGACGAGACGCACCGCTGGACCTTGTCGGTGAAGAAGGCGTTCAATTCAGGCTGGCTCGAGGGAAGCGCGCTGGAAGTCGGCGCGCGCAATCTGTTCGACGAAGAACCTCCGCTGGGCTCGAACGGCAACTACCTGGCGGCCCTGCACGAGTCGTTCGGGCGCTCGACCTACGTCAACATCAGCAAGAACTGGTAAAGGGTCCGTCGCCGCCTTCAGCGCAAGAAGGCGGCGACGAAGACCGTGATCGCGGCGGCGAGCGCCAGCGCGGCGCCGCCGATCACCAGCGGCAGCCGATGCCGCGGAAACCGGCCGAGCGCGCGGCGCTCGTTTTCGATCTTGCGGGAGATGGAGATGCAGATGAGCGCGATGAGGATCAGCGCGCCGGCGGTGGCAATACCCTTGCCACCCAACTAACTAACCGCCGAGCTTCGCTTTGATGCGCGCGCCGACGGCGCCCATGTCGGCCTTGCCGGCAGCCTTGGCCTTCACCACGCCCATGACCTTGCCCATGTCCTTGATGGACGCGGCGCCGGTGGAGGAGATGGCCTCGGCGATCAGCGCATCGAGATCGGCGTCCGAGAGCTGCTCGGGAAGATAGGGCTGCAGCACCGCGATCTCGGAGTTCTCTTTCGCGACGAGGTCCGAGCGCCCGCCCTTCTCGAAGGCGGTGATCGATTCCTTGCGCTGCTTGATCATCTTCTCGAGCACGGCCGTGATCTGCGCATCGTCGAGCGTGATGCGCTCGTCGACTTCACGCTGTTTGATGGCGGCCTGCAAAAGACGAATGACCGCGAGGCGATCCTTTTCGCCGGATCGCATCGCAGTCTTCATGTCTTCGGAGATGCGCTCCTTGAGCGTCATCGGGAGAAGCTCGCTCAGCTCGCGCGCGGGCGGGCCGAGTAATCGCGCGGGCTGTTGCGCTTGAGGTGACGCTTCACGGCGGCAGCCTTCTTGCGCTTACGCTCCTGGGTCGGCTTCTCATAGAATTCGCGGCGTCGCAGCTCGGTGAGCACGCCCGCTTTCTCGCAAGCGCGCTTGAAACGGCGCAGGGCGGCATCGAAATATTCGTTTTCTCGTACGCGAACGCTCGGCATCGAAACCTCAACCCATTGATCTGTTTGGTATTTGCCACGGCCTGCCTGGGGCAGGGGTGGCGATTCTATAGACGGTCCCCCTGAAAAACAACGAACAAATGCCCGGCCTCCGGCCCGGCTCCCACTCTATATAGATGCGCATCCTCGCCCTCGAATCCTCCTGTGACGAATCCGCCGTGGCGGTCTACGACGACGAGGCCGGCCTGCTCGCGCACGAGGTCTATAGCCAGATCGACCTGCACCGGATCTACGGCGGCGTGGTGCCGGAGCTGGCGTCCCGCGACCATGTGCGCCGGCTTCTGCCGCTGGTCCGGACTGCGCTGGCCGATGCCGGGACCGCGCCCGGCCAGTTGGACGGCGTGGCGTATACCGCCGGCCCCGGCCTGATCGGGGCACTGCTGACCGGCGCGGCGCTGGGCCGCTCGCTGGCGTTCGCCTGGAGGGTGCCGGCCGTGGCCGTGCATCACCTGGAAGGGCACCTGCTGGCGCCGCTTCTCGAAGACGACCCGCCGCCGTTCCCCCACCTGGCTTTGCTGGTCTCGGGCGGCCACACCATGCTCATCGACGTCGCCGAGCCGGGGCATTACACGGTCATGGGCGAAACCCGCGATGACGCGGCGGGCGAGGCCTTCGACAAATCCGCCAAGCTGCTGGGCCTCCCGTACCCCGGCGGGCCGGAGCTCGCGCGGCTGGCCTCGGAAGGGCGCAAGGACCGCTTCGAATTCCCGCGCCCGATGCTCGATCGCGCCGGGCTCGAGTTCAGCTTCTCGGGGCTCAAGACCGCCGTGGCGCTGGCGGTCAGGAAACACCAGGAAGGTGCGGCGTTGACGCCCGAACTGCGCGCAGACATCGCCGCCGGCGTGCAGGAGGCCATCGTCGACACATTGATCGCCAAGACACTTCGTGCGCTGGAGCAGACCGGCTACGAGGCCCTGGTGGTGGCGGGCGGCGTCGGCGCGAACCGGTTATTGCGCGAGCGCCTGGCCGCGGCGGTGGCGCGAGAAGGCGCGCGCGTTTATTACCCGCGCATCGAGTTTTGCACGGACAATGCGGCCATGATCGCCGTGGCCGGCATGGCTCGCCTCAAGGCGGGCAAGGTCGAGTCGCCCGCGATCCGCGCGCGGGCCACCTGGCCGCTCGCAGAACTCGCGTCCTGAGTAGATAGAACACATGAGCAAAGTCACCAGCGCACCCAAGACCCACACCTTGCCGAGCTCGGCGTCCACGCCGGACAAGGGCGACCGCATCTTCCTGCACGGCCTCGCCGTGGAATGCATCATCGGCTTCATCGAGTGGGAGCGGCGCGTCAAGCAGACCATCGTGCTCGACGTGGAGATGCCCGTGGATTGCGCGCGCGCGGCGGTCAATGACGACGTGAACGACACGCTCGACTACAAGAAAGTCGCGAAGCGGCTCATCGCGTTCATCGAGGCCTCGGAGTTCAAGCTCGTCGAGACGCTGGCGCATCGCACGGCGTTGCTGGTGCTCGAAGAGTTCGGCATCGAGTGGGTGCGGCTGTCGATCAACAAGCCGGGCGCCATCCGGCACAGCAAGGACGTGGGCGTGGCCGTGATGCGCACGCGCGCCGACCTGCCGAAGTGAGCCTGCGCGAGCCCGGCGCCGTCCGCGTATTCGTCGCGGCGGGCAGCAATCTCGAACCTGAGAAACACCTGGCCCGCGCCTGCGCCGAGATCCGGCAGACGTGGCCGGACGCGGTCTTCTCGCGCGCCTATCGCAATGTGGCCGTAGGCTTCGACGGGCCGGACTTCATCAACCTGGTGATGGGCTTCACGGCTTCGCAGCCCCTGGATGCGGTCATCACGCGGCTCCGGGCCATCGAGACCTTGTGTGGCCGGCCGCGATACGCCCCCAAGTGGGCCTCGCGTTCGATGGACCTCGACGTGTTGCTGTTCGGCGATCGCGTGGAGAAGACCAGCGAATACACGCTGCCGCGGCCGGATCTGATCAAACGGCCGTACATGCTGGGGCCGATGGCGGAGATCGCGCCGGAGGTGATTCATCCCACCGAGCGCAAGACCATCGGTGCGTTGTGGGAAGCCTTCGATCGGGACGGGCACGTGATGTCGCCCGTGGATCTGCCCGTCAGCTGACTACCACGCCACGCTGCGTCCGCCATCGACGGCGAGGATCTGCCCGGTGATGAACGGCGCGGACGCGGCGAAGAACAGCGCCGTGCGCGCGATGTCTTCGGGAGTGCCCATGCGCTGGAGGATGGTGCGCTGGATGATCTTGGCGCGCGTTTTTTCATCGCCGCCGTGCTCCGGCCACAGTACCGGTCCAGGTGAGATGCCGTTCACGCGGATCTCGGGGCCCAGCTCCTTGGCGAGCGAACGCGTGAGCATGTGGAGCCCGGCCTTCGCCGCGCAATACACGGTGTGATCGCGCAAGGGTCGCAACGCATGGATGTCCACGATGTTGAGGATGAGTCCGCGCGACTGGCGCAATTCGGGCGCGGCAGCCTGAGAGAGGAACAACGGCGCCTTCAGGTTGCTGCCGAAGAGGTCGTCCCAGTGCGCGGGCGTGATCCGACCCACCGGCGTGGGGTAGAACGTGCTGGCGTTGTTCACGAGAACGTCGAGCGAGCCGAAGCGTTCCACCGCAAATCTCACGAGCTCCGGCAGCTTCCCGACCGCGAGCAGATCCGCCTGCACAGTGGCCGCCGAGTTCTCGCGACTGGCATTCAGGTCCGCGGCCAGCGCCTCGGCTTCCCGGCCGGAATTGCGGTAGTGAATCGCGAGGTTCGCCCCCGCGCCATGGAGCTGGCGCACGATGGCCGCGCCCACGCGGCGCGCACCGCCCGTGATGAGTACCGTCTTGCCCGTTAGACTTCCACTCCATTCCGGCATCTCCGCACTCTATGTCTTCTCGAGCATCGCCCTCAACCCTGCCGCCGCTCTCTGCCGACGAACGCGCCCACTCGGAACGGGTGTCCGAGCATCTGCGCGCCTTCATTCGCTCGCAGGGCGGCGTCATCGGCTTCGACGCGTGGATGCGGCTCGCTCTCTATGCTCCGGGCCTGGGCTACTACAGCGCCGGCGCCACCAAGTTCGGCGGTGCCGGTGATTTCGTGACCGCGCCGGAAATCTCCAGCCTGTTCTCACGTTGCCTCGCGCGGCAGACCGCCGACGTGCTGCGCGACGTCGGCGGCGACGTGCTGGAGCTCGGCGCGGGCTCGGGCCGAATGGCGGCCGACGTGCTGACCGAGCTCGCCGCGCTCGACGCGCTGCCCGGGCGCTACTACATCCTGGAAGTGAGCGCCGACCTCGCGCAGCGGCAGCGCGAGCGGCTTGCCTCCTTGCCGGCCGACCTCTCGGGCCGGGTCGAGTGGTTAGACGCATGGCCCGCGCAGCCGATACGTGGCGTGGTCCTGGCGAATGAAGTGCTCGATGCGATGCCCGTGGAGCGATTCGTCTTGCGCGGCGAACCGGGCGCGCAGACCATACGCGCGCTCGGCGTGCGGCTGCAGGGTGAATCGTTCGGCTGGCAGGAGATGGATGCGAGTCCGGAACTCGAGCACGCCGTGAACGACATCCTCGAGGTGTTGCCGCAGCCGCTGCCGGATGGTTACGTGTCCGAGGTGTGCCTGGCATTCCAGCCCTGGATGGCCAGCCTCGGCGCCGCGCTCGAGCAGGGCGTGGCGCTGCTCATCGATTACGGCCTGCCGCGCGCGCAGCTCTACCATCCGCAACGCACCGACGGCACGCTGCGCTGCCATTTCCGGCATCGCGCGCATGACGATCCCTTCCTGAACGTGGGGCTGCAGGACATCACGGCCTGGGTGGATTTCACGCAAGTGGCCGAGGCCGGGCACAGCGCCGGGCTCGACGTGCTCGGCTTCGCCACCCAGGCGGCGTTCCTCATCGGCTCGGGGATGGAGTCGCTGCTATCTACCGAGATGCAGGTCGCGGGCGATGACCTGCGCCGGCAGGCCCGGCTCGCCGGCGAAGCCCGACGTCTGCTGCTCCCCGGCGAGATGGGCGAGATCTTCAAGGTCATCGCGCTGGGCCGCGACGTGGACGACACGCTCGCGGGGTTCGGGATCGAGTCGCTTCACCTGTGACCGGCTCTTCGTAACGCTGGAACGGGGCGCCGAGGGTGGGAGGGCCGCCGCCGGAATACCAGCGGCTCCGTCCCGCTCGCGCGCCATGCGGGCGAAAAGTTCCGCCGACCGCCATCGATTCGGGCCATTTCGTCAAACAACCCTGGGATGGACGCGGCGTCAGGCGCAACCCGCGGTTAAGCTGCGCGCCATGAGCCACCCGCCCCGCAAGTTCCCGCCCTGGGCGTTCTACCTGCTGGCGTGGACCCTGATCGGGCTCATCTATTTCGCGCAGAACGTCACGCGCCGCTTCTACTGGGATGATCCGAATCCCTGGCAGGACCTGCGCTACTGGATGGCCAACATCTATCTGTCGGCGCTGCTCACGCCGCTGATCGTGTGGGCAGGCCGGCGCTGGCCGCTGGAGCAGCCCTGGGCGCGCGTGCTGGCATTGCATCTCCTGTTCAGCCTGATCTGGTCGTGCGGCAAGCTCACGATGGAAGCGCTGTTCCACCTCACCTGGAACGAGTTCTGGCCCATCGAACCCATGATCACGGTGGGTAGCGAGTTCACGCTGGTCTTCATGTTCGGATTCCACACCAGTCTCGTGGCGTACTGGGTGGTGCTCAGCATCCAGTCCGCGATCCGCAATCACGAAAGATTCCGGGAGCGAGCCGAGGCGGCGTTGCGTTCCGACCTGCGCGCGTCGCAGCTCGAGACGCAGGTGGCGCAGGCGCGGCTCGGCGCTCTCAAGGCGCAACTGCAGCCGCACTTCCTGTTCAACACGCTGAACGCCATCGTCGTGCTCGTGCGCCAGCAGAAGGGTCGGCAGGCCGAAGAGACGCTGGCGCGATTCAGCGACCTGCTGCGCGCCGTGCTCGCGGACATGGACGCGCAGGAGGTCACGCTCGCGCGTGAGCTCGAGTACCTGCGGCTCTATCTATCGATTGAACAGGTCCGTTTCTCGGACCGGCTGCGCGTGGAGATCGACGCGCCGGCCGAGCTGCTGGACGCGGCCGTGCCGCACATGGCGCTGCAGCCGCTCGTCGAGAACGCCATCCGTCACGGGGTGGGACGGCGATCGACGCCCGGCGTCATCGCGATCCGCGCATCGCGCGAAGGCGATTCGCTGAAGCTCGCCGTTCAGGATGACGGGCCCGGGTTCGGTGCGCGTGGTGAATCCGGTGGCCGGGGCCTGGGACTCAGCAACACGCGAGCGCGTCTCAAGCAACTCCATGGTGAAGCCGCGGACGTGCGTATCGCCGATGCGAATGGCGGCGGCGCGGAGGTCACCCTGGTATTACCCTTTCGGCTCCTATGAACGTACTCATCGTCGATGACGAGCCGCTGGCTCGCGAAGGTCTGCAACTGCTGCTCGCGGACGAGTCCGATATCGGGACGGTGTCGGAAGCGCGCAATGGCGCCGAGGCCGTGGCGATGATTCGGGCGAAGAAGCCCGATCTCGTGTTCCTCGACGTGCAGATGCCGGAGATGGACGGATTCGGCGTGCTGCGCGCGCTCGGCGCGGATGCGATGCCGCCGGTGATCTTCGTGACCGCGCACGATCAATACGCCATCCGCGCGTTCGAGGTGAACGCCATCGACTATCTGCTCAAGCCCGTGGCGCGCGAGCGGTTTCAACAGGCGCTGGCGCGCGTGCGCGAGCGCGTCTCGGCGCAGGGGCTCGACAACCAGCACGTGCGTGCGCTGCTGCAGACGCTGAGCGCGCAGCCCAAGCACCTCGTGCGCGTCGCACTGCGCTCGGCGGGTCGGATCTCGTTCGTGAACGTCGAGGACATCCTCTACATGCAGGCGGCCGAGAACTATGTGCAGCTCCATCTCAAGGGGTCCCGCCACCTGCTGCACGTGCCGATCGCGACGCTCGAGGCTTCACTCGACCCGGAGATGTTCCTGCGCATCCATCGTTCGCTCATCGTGAACATGAAGCAGGTCAAGGAGCTGGAGACGGGCGCGCACGGGGAATACATCGTGGTGCTGAAGGACGGCGCACGGCTGCAGTCGAGCCGCAGCTACCACGACAAGATCAAGGCCTGGGCGGCGAATCCTTTCTGAGGGAGGCGGGCCGGCTCAGAGCGCGAGCGAGCCCGCCGGCGTGCCCTCGTCCGCGTGACTCGAGTAGTGAGGCGCGGTCAGCGGCGCGGGTTCGGTGGAGATGAAATCCGCGGGATTGAGCTGCGCCCAGTAGGACAGGGCGGCCAGCCCGTCGGCGTCCGGCCGCTTGTTCTGCGACATGCGCGCCAGCGTCGATTTGCCGATGCCGATCTCGCGCGCCACTTGCCGCCACGAAGCCGCTCGTGCTTCGCGCTTCGCGTTGACCGCCTGGTAGAACTTCTCGAATTCGAATCTCATGGCGCGCAGTGTCGCGAGCGGCGGCCGCGCACAGAAGCGGTTTTTGACGAAGTGGAGAATCGCGGTGACGGAAATGGGGTCAGGCCCCATTTCCATACCCGACTACCAGGCCACGAGGCCGGTGTACGCCGTCACGAGGATGATTCCGCCGAACACGATGCGGTACCACGCGAAGACCGCGAACGAGTGCTGGCTCACGAACTTCAGCAGCAACTTCGTGACGAGCAGCGCGCTGATGAACGACGCGATGCAGCTGATGATCAGCGGCGTGGGGTCCGTGGTGGCGAGATCGTGCCGCGCTTCCCAGAGGTCGAGCGCCGTCGCCGCGAGCAGCACGGGGATGGCGACGAAGAACGAGAATTCCGCCGCGAGCCGGCGCGAGAAACCGGACAGCAGGCCGCCGATGATCGTGGCGCCCGAGCGGCTGGTGCCCGGAATCAAAGCCAGCGCCTGGAAGAGGCCGAGCTTGAGTGCGTCCCGCCACGTGAGTTGATCGACGTCCTTGATGCGCTCCTCGTGCTGGCGCTTTTCGGCCCAGAGGATGATGAGGCCACCGATCACCAGCGCGATCGCCACCGGAACGGGTTTGAACAACCAGGCCTTGAGGTGATCGCCAAACGCCAGCCCCAGGATGGCCAACGGCAGGAATGCGACGAGCAGGTTGAGCATGAACCGCCGCGCGACAGGATCCCGATGCACGTTGAATGCCGTGTGCATGAGCTTCTCGCGGAATTCCCAGCACACCGCGAGGATCGCCGCGCCCTGGATGATGATGATGTGCCTGTCGACCGCCTCGCCTTCGAGACCTAACAGGGCATTCGTGAGGATGAGATGGCCGGTGCTCGAGACCGGCAGGAATTCGGTGATGCCTTCGACGAGGCCGAGGATGATTGCTTCGAGCCAGCTCATGCGCGTTTCCGTATGGGGGTGCGCAGTGTACCCAACCCGCGCTACGCGCCGCTCGTCAGACTGCGCCGCAAGCTGCCGAACCGGCGGCCGAACTGCACCGGCGTGTCGCCTGCGAACCCCTCTGGCGATGACGCCGAAGGGTCTGCCGGCGGCGTGAATCAGACCGCGGGCCGCTCCAGGCTCTCGATCGCCGCGGTGCGCCGCTTCCTCAGCAACTCGCCGATCTGTTCGCCGGTCTTGCCGTCGCGCTCTTCGGCCGAGAGGCTGATGGCGGCGGCCGCGTCGCGCGCGCGCAGGAAGAATGCGCGCTGTGGATAGGCGCGATCTTCGAGGTTCAGGCGTCCACGCGCGTCGGCCTCGCAAGCCAGCAACATGTCGGCGAAACGTTCGGGGCGGCGCATGGCATCGCAGGATTCGAGCGTCTTGAGCACCGTGGCCGCGAGCAATTCGGCAGCCCGATGCACGTGCGAGTGATAACGCGAGGTGATCACCGCCAGTTCGCGCAAGTGGTTAGGTACGCGCAACCGCGCACAGAGTTTCTCCACCAGGGCAACGCCCGCGTCTTCGTGACCATGATGCGAAGGCAGCTTGTCCGCGGGCGTGATGCCTTTGCCAAGATCGTGCGTGAGCACGGCGAATCGCGCGGCCAGGCCGCCGCCCAGTTTCACCGCCTGGCGCAGCGCCATCAGTTGATGCACGCCGGTATCGACCTCGGGATGCCATTTCTCGGGCTGGGGCACGCCGAACAACGCGTCTATCTCCGGGTACACCACGGCGAGTGCGCCGCAGTCGCGCAGCACCGAGATGAAGACGTCGGGACGTTGCTCACCCAGCGCCTTCTCGGTTTCCGCCCAGACTCGTTCGGCGACGAGCGAACCCGCCTCGCCGTCGGCCACCATGCGGCGCATGAGTTCCAGCGTCTCGTCTGCGACCGTAAAACCCAGCGGCGCGTACCTCGCCGCGAACCGCGCGACTCGCAGGATGCGGACTGGATCCTCGCTGAACGCGGGTGACACATGGCGCAGCAGGCGGGCGTCGAGATCGCGGAGCCCGCCGTAGGGATCGATCACCTGGCCCGCGTCGTCCTGCGCCATCGCGTTGATCGTGAGATCGCGCCGCTTGAGATCCTCCTCGAGCGTGACGGCCGGTGAGAACTCGGTCGTGAATCCGCGATAACCCGGGCCCGTCTTCCGCTCGAGGCGCGCCAGCGCGTACTCTTCCTTGGTCTCGGGATGCAGGAATACGGGGAAGTCGCGCCCCACGGGAATGAACCCCTGGCGCTCCAGCTCCTCGGGCGTGGCGCCCACGACCACCCAGTCGCGCTCGGACACTTCGCGCCCGAGCAACCGGTCCCGAACCGCGCCGCCCACCAAGTACACTCGCATGGCGCGCATGTTAACCACATTTCGACTCCTGCTCGTGTCGGCCGCCTGCCTGGTATTCGCAGGCTGCGGCTCGTTGTACGTCGCCCAGGCCGCGCGCGGGCAGCTCCAGATCCTCAACGCTCGCGAACCCATCCAGCGGGTGATTGCCGATCCGGAAACGGACCCGAAGCTGCGGGCCCGGCTCGAGGAAGTGCGCGCGGCCCGCGAGTTCGCCTGGCGCGAGCTCGCGCTGCCTAACAACAAGAGCTACACCTCGTATGCGGATCTCGACCGCGAGTTCGTGGTCTGGAGCGTGGTGGCCACGCCCGAGTTCTCGGTGGAGCCGCGCGAATGGTGCTTCCCGTTCGTCGGTTGCGTGGCCTATCGCGGCTATTTCCGCGAGCAGTCCGCCGAACGCTTCGCGCAGGAGCTGCGCGACGAAGGGTTCGACACCATCGTCGGCGGTGTCCCGGCGTATTCCACGCTGGGGAAATTCAACGATCCCATCCTGAACACGATGATGAGTTACGGCGACGATGAACTCGCCTCCATCATGTTCCATGAGCTCTCTCACCAGGTGATCTACATCCCCGACGACACCGCATTCAACGAAGCCTTCGCGGTGGCCGTCGAGCAGGAAGGGTTGGCGCGCTGGCTCAAGTTCAAGGGCCGCGAGGGCGATCTCGGGAAATACCAGCGGCGGCGACAGCGCCAGGCCGAGAGCGTGGCGCTGGTGGCGCGCTTCCGTCACGAGCTGGTGTCGCTGTACCAGGCGCCGGTGCCCGCGAGCGAGATGCGCGAGCGCAAGCGTGAAGTTTTCGCGCGGCTGGTGCGCGAACTGCGGGCGCTGTCCGCGAAGTACGGTCTCGAGTCTTCGCTGGCCGCGGAACTCGACGGGCGCCCCAACAATGCACGGCTCGCGTCGCTCGCCACCTACTATGAATGTGTACCGGGGTTCGAGCGGCTTCTGGCCGAGCAGGATCACGACCTGCCGCGCTTCTACGACGCCGTCCGGGAGCTTGCCAAACTACCCCGCGACGAGCGGCGCTCGCGGCTGTGCCGCGCGGGCGTGGGCACGGCGCCGTGACGGGATGGGCGCGTGTGGTCTGCGCCACGCTGATGGCCGGCGCGGCCTCCGCCGTCGCTACGCCGTTGAGCGACAACACGGTGCGGCTCGCGCCTTCGCAGCTCAAGCTGCCGCAGAACATCGGGCCGCTGCGTTACAACGGCCAGCGCAAGTTCAGCGACCGGCGCATGGGACGCTCCTATCTATATGCCGCCAGCGGCATCTCGCTGAGCATCTACGTGTACGACTACGGCCTGTCCGGGCTGCCGGAAGGCGCGGACAGCGTGCCGATCTGCGAGCAGTACGAAAGCGCCAAACGCGAGATCGAATCCGGCGGCAACTACGAGAACGTGCAGCTCCGCAGCGAGTACCGGCGGCGCATGTCGGACGACGAGGGGTCTCCATGGCTTCGCGAGGCGCAGTACGAGCTGGACCGCAACGGACTGCACGCGGTGTCGGTGTTGTGGCTGGCGTCGATCGACGGATTCTTCTTCAAGTTCCGTCTGTCGCTGCGCTCGGAAGTGGCGGAGGAACTGGAAGAGGCGCGCCCCAGCATCCTCGCGGCGATCGCCCAGTCTGTGACGGCGCGCCGGCGTGGAGCTCCCGTTGTGTCGTTACCCGCCCCGGCAACCGCCGAATCCACGGTCGAAGTGGATAGTCACTACGACACTGAACAGGCGGCGCTGTGGCTCGTGTATGCGGGCGAGCTCGTGAAATTCTCGCGCGAGCATCCCGGGATGCGGCCTCCCTGCGGAGGCGTATTGCCGCAGCGACACGACGCCGAGCTCGCCGCGCGCAGGGCCGCTCTGGTGGCGTACCGTGCGCGAGCCGCGGGCGCCGGACCGCTGCGCTACTGGGACGAGCTCGCGCGCGTCGAGCAGTCGGGGTTTCTCGAGGAGTACGTGTGGCATTACTTCCAGGGCCCGGGTGACAGCGCGCCGCCCGCGCTGGATCTCGTGGGCTTCGAGCAATATCGCGCGCGCGAACTCTCGCGCCACCTCGTGCAATCGGGCGCACGCGTAAGGATCAATACGGTGCGCGAATTGCCGGTCGCGCCGGTCGCGAACTGATCCACGGTTTCTCGCGGTTTATGTCACACACGCGAATGACGCGGCGGCACGCGCGTCATGATCCGCACCGAGGCACATGATGCGCCAGACCTTCCGGGCGAGACCGAAATCCTTCCTCGATGCGCCACGCCGCGAATGGCAGTTCCAGGCGTTCGCCTGGCTGCTGCGCAATTGCGGCGGCTATCCCAAGTTCCTCGAGAGCGAGCTGGTGCTGCCGATCCCGGACCATTTCCCGCCGTCGGGCATGCAGGGTCACGCGGCGGTGGCCGCGTTGTTCCGTCAAGTGCGCGATCACGCTGGCATGGCCGACTGGCCCTGTCAGGTCGAGCCGGGACCCAGCGTGGTTCCGGACACCGAGCCTGCGGCCGACCGGTTGCGGGTCATCCACTATCCCAAGGACATGCTCGAGATCACCGCACTCGTGGCGCACTTCGCGCGGGAGCTCGCGCGTTATCTCGTCGAGACTTTCGAGGAGCCGCCGCCCGGCGGCGCTTCGTTGTACGGGCCGGCTGTCGATCTGGCGGCAGTGTTCATGGGCTTCGGCGTCTTCATGGCGAATACCTCGGCGCATTCGGCGCGTTGGGATCTCAACGAAGGCGAGCTCGCGCATGCCCTGTCCATGTTCTGCCTGCTCAGGAAAACCGATACCGAGTCCATGGACCAGCACCTCAACCCCCATCTGCGCAAACACCTCCGGCTCGCCTCGCGCGATCTCGCGCAGCATCCGCTGGATTTCCAGCGCCTTCGCGGAGTGCTACCCGTGGTCCGCCTGGATGCCGACGAGCGCGCCACTCCCGCGCAACCCGGCTGAAAGCTTGCCCGAACTGCGGCGACTCGCCGCATGCTTAAATTGCGGCGATGCGCCGCCTCATTCTTCTCCTCGCTTGCTCATTCGCGCTGACCGGCTTCGCACGCGCCGCGGACGCCCTCTCTTTCTGGGACGCGCCGCGTCATGGCGCCAATTGCTTCAACGAATCGCCGCCGGATGCCGCGTATTTCCGCGCGCTGCGTGGCTACGGCGCCACCTGGGTGCGTCTGACGTTCAGCAAATGGAAATCGCCGACCGGCGCGCGCGATTTCCTGTTCGGCAACCTGGACGACTACCGCGCGCTGGTGGCTCAGGACCTCACCGTGCTGAAGGGCGTCCTCGACCACGCACACGCGGCCGGGCTCAAGGTGGTGCTCACTCCGCTGGAATTGCCGGGCTCGCGCTGGCGGCAGCTCAATGGCAACAAATTCGACGACCGCCTCTGGAGTGATCGCAGGTTCTGGGATCAATCGGCAATGTTCTGGCGCGATCTGGCGCGGGCGCTCGCGGATCATCCGGCGATCGCCGCGTACAACGTGGTGAACGAGCCCACACCGGAAAATCGTGGCGGCCTCGCCGAACATGCCGGCGCCGATGCGATGCGGGAATGGTACGCCAGGCAGCGAGGCGGCACGCGCGACCTGCCGGCACTCTACACGCAAATCATCGCCGCCATCCGCGAGAGCGATTCCGTCACACCCATCATGCTGGACGCAGGCTTCTATGCCGCCGCGGATGGATTCAACTACTGGCCGGCGCCGCTCGCCGATCCGCGGCTGCTGTACGCATATCACATGTACGAGCCCTGGGAGGCGACGAGCTCGCCGAACATGAAGCGTGAGAAGCCGTACCGTTATCCCGGCGAAGCGCCATTCGGCGGCGTCATGGGAGCCTGGGATGCGGCGCGCGTCGCCGCCTATCTACAGCAGCCGCTCGCGTGGGCGAAGCGTCATGGCGTTCCGCTCAACCGGCTGGTGGCGGCGGAGTTCGGCTGTGTCCGCACCTGGCCCGACTGTCCGCGTTATCTCGAAGACGTGCTGACCGCACTCGACGAAGACGGCGTGCACTGGGCTTTCTACTCGTTCCGCGAGTCCTGGGATGGCATGGATTACGAACTCGGGCCGAAGAAACTGCCCTGGCAGTACTGGCAGGCGATCGAACAGGGCAGGCACTACGAACTGCCCCGCGGCCCGAATCCGGTATTCGATCCCATTTCGCGCAGACTGGCGCGTAGCCGCCTTCCCGCGAACTGAGGACGGCGCAGAATCCCGCGCATGGCCGACACGCCACTCACGGATCTCATCCAGCTCGCCAGGGACGGTGACGAGGCCGCCCTCAAGCGCGTGTTCGACATCACCTATGAAGATCTGCGCCGCATGGCCCGCGCGCGCCTGCGCAAGAACGAGCGCGGGACGTTGCTCGATACCACGGCGCTGGTGCACGAGTCGTACCTGAAATTCGCCAACGCGGGCGAGATCAGCATCAAGGACCGCCAACACTTCTTCCGTTACGCGGGGCAGGTGATGCGATCGGTCATCGTGGATCTGGTGCGTTCCCGCAATGCCGAGCGCCGAGGAGGCGATGCGTCGCACGTGACACTGAACACGGCGGTGCAGAACTCGCCCGACAAGGGTGCGGACGAAATCCTGCGCGTGCACGAAGCGCTCGAGGAACTGGCACAGCACGATGCGCGGCTGGTGCAGGTGGTGGAGCTGCGGTACTTCGCAGGCCTCACGGAAGTCGAGATCGCGGGCGTGCTCGGCGTCACCGACCGCACGGTGCGCCGTGACTGGGAGAAGGCGCGGCTGCTGCTGGCCACCGCCATGGCCTGAGGCGCTGTCCGGTTTCCGCGCTCCGTTGCGTTATTCCCGTCGCACCCATCACGCGTCGATAATGCACGCCACGCAGGGAGCGCAAGAAGACAGTGGGCAAACTAGACATCGAACCCTCCATCTGGCCGGAGCTCAGCCGGCTGCTGGATCAGGCCCTCGACCAGCCGGTGGATAGCCGCGAGGCATGGCTCGAATCGCTGAGCGCGCCCGCCGACCGGTTGAAGCCGCAATTGCGGGAGCTGCTGTCGCGCGCCGCTGCAGTGGAGACGGGCGACTTCCTGCACACCATTCCTTCTGTCGCAGGTATGGAGGAGAGCGCGCCGCCCAATGGTCGAGCGGGCGACGTCGTCGGGCCCTACCGTCTCATTCGCGAGATCGGCAGCGGCGGCATGGGCTCGGTGTGGCTGGCGGAGCGCGTCGACGGCCTGATCAATCGGCCGGTGGCCCTCAAGCTCCCGCATCTCGTGGCGTCGAGATCGGCGGGCCTGGCGGAGCGTATGGCGCGCGAGCGCGCCATCCTCGCGGCGCTCGACCATCGCAACGTCGCGAAGCTGCTGGATGCGGGTGTCACGCCGGGTGGACAACCGTTTCTCGCACTCGAGTACGTCGAAGGGATGCCGCTCGACCAGCACGCCGCGGGCGGGCCGGGGCATGCGTCTCCGGATCTCCAGGCGAAGCTGCGGCTGTTTCGCCAGGTCGTCGACGCCGTGGCCTTCGCGCACGCCAAGCTCGTTCTGCATCGGGACATCAAGCCAGCGAACATACTGGTAACTCCGGGCGGGGGTGTGAAACTGCTGGATTTCGGCGTCGCCAAACTACTCTCCGACGGTCAGGCCACGGAGACACAGCTCACCAGGATTTCCGGACGCGCGTTCACGCCCGACTACGCTTCTCCTGAGCAGATCCTCGGGCAGCCGCTCACCGTCGCGAGCGACGTGTATTCACTCGGCGTGGTGTTGTTCGAGCTGCTGGCGGGAACGCGGCCTTACAAGCTCAAGCGTGATTCACGTGGCGCGCTCGAGGACGCCATCCTGCACGGAGAAACGCCGAAGCTCAGCGCGACGGCAGCGCCCCCGCTTCGCAAGGCCCTGCAGGGCGATCTCGACACCATCGTCGCCAAATCTCTCAAGAGGAATCCGACGGAACGATATCCCACGGCCAATGCGCTGCTGGAAGACATCACGCGATATCTGGAGCACCGCCCGGTGCTGGCGCAGCCCGACAGCAGCCTGTACCGACTCAGAAAATTCGTGCTGCGCAACCGGGTGGCCGTGGCGGCCGGAAGCGTGGTCGTAGCGGCCATCGTCGCGGGCGCGGCCGTGGCTGTCTGGCAGGCGCGCGTGGCGGTGGCAGAGCGCGATCGCGCGCTGGAGGTCGAGCGGTTCGTGACCACCATCTTCAGGGATGCCAACCCGTACGGCGACGCGGGCCGCCGCATGACCGCGGTCGAGCTGCTGCACGGAGCGCGGCAGCAAGTGGATCTGGAATTCGAGTCGCGCCCCGAACTTCGCCTGTCCCTGCTCGCCGTGATCGGCTCGAGCCTCATGAGCCTGGGTGACCTGGACGTCGCGCGGGATATCCTCGCCGGCGCCCGGGAGGAGGCGCTGCGGCTGCATGGCAAGCGCGATCCCGAGACCCTGCGCCTCCATGCATTGCTCGCCGATGTGTATTCCGTCCGTGGCGATGTGGACTGGCTGAGGCGCGAACTCCCGGAACTCGAAACGCGGCTGGCATCCACGCGCGAGGTCGATGCGGAAACCAGGGTGAGGCTCCTCAAGATCCGTGCCAGCCTGGCGTTTCACCAAGGTGAGTACGAGCGTGCCGGGCCGTTGACACGCCGGGCACTGGACACCGCGATCCGGGAGTTGGGTCCTCGACATGCGCTCACCGTGACGATGTCCACGTTGCTCGCGGAGACCCATCTGGTGGGGTTCCGGGACATCGATCTCATGCTGGCCGATACCGAGCGCGGCTTGCGGTTCGTCGAAGCCGCGTATCCGGGGCAGCCTCTCCATTCGCAGGTGACGCGCATGCGGGAAGTCCGTGGGCGCGCACTGGGCACCGCCGGCCGGTTTCACGAGGCCATTGCCGAGCAGAGCGCCGCGATGCAGGCGACGCGGCAGCTCCTGGGCGAAGACAGTCTCGAAGCCGCTTACACCGCGGTCACACTCTCCGCGTGGCAGCGCCGCGTCGGCGAGATCGACGCGGCGCTGGCGAACAGTGCGCATGCGCTCGCCACGTTGCGGTCGAAGGCCGAGACACGCACCAACAACTACGTGCAGGCCCTGACCAGTCACGGTGTGAATCTGCTCGTGGCGCGCCGGCCGTCCGAGGCGCACGAATTCCTGCGTGACGCGGAGCAGCTGGCCACCGAGTTGTTTGGTGAGATCCACTGGGACACGGTGACTGCGCGGCTCAACCGCGCCACGGCGCTGGCCTACCTCGGTCAGCACGCGGCTGCCGAACGCGCTTTCGAGGTCTTGTCCCGGCCTGGCGTCGAAGTGCCCTTGCCCTGGTGGGTAAAACATGTGCGCGGCATCACTCATCGGTTACGCGGCGAGGCCGTCCAGGCAGCGCAAGAGCAGGCCAGCGCGCTGTCACTCATCGCGGAGGGCCCTCGCGCGCCGTGGGACCGCGTTCGCGTGCTCAGTGAATTGGGTCTCGCCCAAGCCGGCGCTGGCCAGCGGGACGACGCTCTATCCACACTGGCGCGCGCCGAGAGCAGCTATGCGGAGCTGCGCATCGCGGAGCACGCAATGACGCGCGAAGTGCGGGCGGCTCGACATCGGTTGGCCTCCGGTAGTCAGGCCAGTCTTTGAATCGCGCAGCAGGGCCGCTAGCATGTCGGTCAGCGGCCGCGAGGAATGTCCGGCCGCCCTTAACCAACAAGGAGAGCGTGATGTTCAGACTTTTCGCAGAACTGCTGTTCGGTCTTGGGTATTCCGCCGATCACCTGGGTGAACACGCCGAGTGGTTCTGATGATGGGCGGATGAACGACGACACGGGCCCTTCGAGCCGGGCCGGGCGCGCCGGATTCGGCGCGCCTTTCTGACCTACGGCGCGCGGAGGGGCACCAACACCACCGCATTCCCGCGGCGGATCATGAGCACCAGCGCGCCGCCGCGCTTGGCGACCTCGCGCAGCTCCTTGAGATTGCCGATCGTCGCGCGGTTCGCGCCTTCGATGCGGTCGCCCTTGCGCACCCACGCGGCCGCGGCGCTGCGCGGTTCGACGGCGCGGACTTCGACGCCGCCGTTGTTGGGGAGGTCGGCGAGCGTGGCGCCCTGCAGGCCGGGGTGGATCACGCCCGTGTCCGGCGTGGTGTTGCCGGGCGTCGCCGCGCCCGCGTTGTTCGTGACGGCCGGCGGCTCGGTGATGATCGCCGTGACGTTCATCGGCTTGCGATCGCGCAGCAGCATCACGTCGAGTTTGTCGCCGACTCGCGCGAGGCCGATGGCGTTGCGCAGCTCGCTGTGCGACCGGATGGTCATGCCGTTGATGTTCGTGATCACGTCGCCGGTCTTGATGCCGGCCTTCTCGGCCGCGGAGCCTTCGCTGACCTGCGAGACGAGCACACCTTGCACGTTCGTGAGTCCCAGCGACTTCGCCATGTCGGGCGTGAGCGAGTAGATGTTCACGCCCAGCAGGCCGCGCTTCACGGAACCGTACTTGATGAGCTGGTCCATGACGCTGCGCGCCATGTTCACGGGGATGGCGAAGCCGATGCCGATGTTGCCGCCCGAGCGCGAGAGAATTGCGCTGTTGATGCCCACGAGTTCGCCTTTGAGGTTCACCAGCGCGCCGCCGGAATTGCCGGGGTTGATCGAGGCGTCGGTCTGGATGAAGTCCTCGTAACCGTCGGGGTTGATGCCCGAGCGCCCGAGGCCGGAGACGATCCCGGACGTCACGGTGTGCTGCAGTCCGAAGGGATTGCCGATGGCGACGACGAAGTCGCCGACCTCGATCTTGGTGGAGTCGCCGAGGGCAACCTGGGTGAGATTCTCCGTGGGCACCTTGAGCACCGCCACATCCGAGGGCACGTCGCTGCCCACCACGGTGGCAGTCAGGTCGCGGCCATCCTGCAGCGTGACGGTAATCTCCGTGGCGTTGTCGACCACGTGCGCGTTGGTGACGATGTAACCGTTCTTCGAATCGATGATCACGCCCGAGCCGGCGCTCTGGACCTGGCGCTCACGCGGGCCCATGTCGGGGATGTCGAAGAAGCGCCGGAAGAACGGATCGTCGAACCAGGGGTTCTGCGGTGCGCGTTCGCGGACGGTGCCACGCGTGGCGATGTTCACCACGGCCGGAGAGACCCGTTTGATCATGGGCGCGAGCGTCGGAACCGGGGTTTCACCCACGGCCTGCGGAAGGGCGGCGGCGGCCGTGAACGAGAGGGCCACGAGGCACATTCCAACCCAAAGGCGGGTTGCTGCATTTAAGTAGTGCGACATGGCGACGAGGATACTCAATCGATGATCAAGTTTCTCTTGTGGCTCCTGCTGCTCGTGGTCTGCTGGCCGCTGGCCATCCTGGCGTTGTTGTTGTGGCCGCTGGTGTGGCTTCTGTCACTCCCGTTCCGCTTGTTGGGGATCGCGGTGGACGGTGTGTTCGGCCTGTTGCGCGCCATCGTGACGCTGCCCGCCAGGATGTTGGGAGGCCCCGCACGTTCATAGGGGTGGCTCCGTAGGCGGAAGTCGTATTGCATCGAGCGGACTTCGCGGGAGAATCGTGGGCTCAACCGTGTCAGGAGGAGTCCATGAATTCCACGCAGCAGTTCCGTTCCGCCGGCCAGAGTCTCTGGCTCGACCAGATCACCCGTGACCTCCTCGATGGCGGCGGACTCGCGCGTTACATCCGTGACTTCGGATTGACCGGGCTCACTTCGAATCCGACGATTTTCGAAGGCGCGATCGGCGGCGGCGCGGCTTACGATGCGGATATCGCCAGGCTCGCGAAAGCGGGGAAATCCAGCGAGGACATCTTCCTCGAGCTCGAGCTCGCCGATCTGCGGCGCGCGGCCGATCTGTTCCGTCCCGCCCACGACGCCACGCAAGGCGTGGATGGATGGGTGTCGCTGGAGCTCTCGCCGTTGCTGGCGGATGACGCGGCCGGATCCGTCGAGGCCGCGGAGCGCATCTACAAGGAAGCGGCGCGCCCGAACCTCTACATCAAGATTCCCGGCACGACCGCCGGCGTCACCGCCATCGAGGAATGCATTTTCCGCGGCATTCCGGTCAACGTGACGTTGCTGTTCTCCCGCGAGCACTACCTGGCTGCGGCGCGCGCCTATCTGCGTGGCGTCGAGAGACGTGTGGCTGCAGGGCTGGATCCGAAGGTGGAATCCGTCGCGTCGGTATTCGTGAGCCGTTGGGACAAGGCGGTGGAGAAGTCTGCGCCCGCGAATCTGCGCAATCGGCTGGGCATCGCCGTCGCGCAGCGCACCTATCGCGCGTATCGCGATCTACTGGCGTCGCCCGAGTGGCGGCGCCTCGCCGCCGCCGGCGCCCGGCCGCAGCGATTGCTGTGGGCGAGCACGGGGACGAAAGATCCGGCCGCGCCGGACACGTTGTACGTGGACACGCTGGTCGCGCCCGATACGGTGAATACCTTGCCGGAAAAGACGCTGCTCGCCGTTGCTGATCACGGCAAGGTATCCGGCGTGATGGCCGTGGATGGCGGCGACGCCGAAAAGACGCTGCGGGAATTCGCCACCGCGGGGATCGATGTGGCTGCGGTCGCGGCGCAACTGCAGGATGAGGGCGCGAAATCGTTCGTGAAGTCCTGGAACGGCCTCATGCAGACGATCGCGTCGAAGAGCCGCTGAGCGCGCGAATGAAAACGCCGGTCTTCTCGCGAAGACCGGCGTGAGGGTTGACCCCTTTTGCTAGGAAATGGGGAGTGGCCCCATTACGCGGCCTGCACTTCGATGCGACGCGGCTCGGGCTTCGCGATCTTGGGGATCGTGAGCTCGAGGACGCCATCCTTGAACTGCGCCTTGATCCCTTCCGTCTGCACGGTGTCGGGCAGCGAGAAGGTGCGCAGGAATTTGCCGTTGACGCGCTCGACGCGCGAGTAGTGGCCATCGTCACTCTTCTGCTCGAAGTTGCGCGTGCCGCGCAGCGTGAGCACGCCCTTGTCAGCGGTGATCTCGATGTCCGCGGGCTTCACGCCCGGCAGGTCCGCATGGACGACGAACTGCTTGGGTTCCTCGTGGATGTCCACGGCCGGCGTCCAGGACGCGTCATGGGCAGCCGTCTCGAAATTCTGGTCCAGCTCGCGGCGCAGGCGGTTCAGCAGGCCCCACGGCTCGTAACGCACGACAGTCATTTCTCTACTCCTCGAATTGCTGGTGTGGTTTGTCAGGCTAACTACCGGTGACGATCCCGGCTTCACATGGCACCCGATTTGCGGATCGCCAAAATCGTTTCAAGTGGGTTGAAAAAAGCCGGTTCGAATCCACGATGCGGCGTTTTTGCCCGGCCGGCCGGGCGCCGGCCCCGGCTTTTCGCGGCCCGAAATGGACAACCTGTGGACGACTTGTGCGTACCCGGTGGGAACCCGGTGAACACAAGTGCTTGTGTCAGGCCCGATTCCTGCATCTGTCAAAAAGTTATCGATTGACAGGTGATTCTCACGGCCCGAAACGCTGTAACTCTTTGTCCGTATTGGCGAATTGCGAAACCCAATTATGACAACGATGTTTCTTGACGCGTCCGGATGGCGTGCCTAATCTCCCGACCCCAACACAAGATGTTGTGTCACGACATCTTGCGATGGGGAGAACCGGGGAGAGAGATGGCGGGCCTGTCTGACAGCAGACCGCAATAAACCACGCTGATCCGTAGGACCTACGGGCGCAGGGGCATCCTTTTTTTCCGGTTCGGGCGTTTTAGCGAAACAGTCCGGAACACAGGGGAGCAGAACCCATCCATGAATAGCGTGGTCAAGATCGAATCGAAGGACGTCGATGCCATTCCCTTCCAGGAAGCGTCGCTCGACATCTGGGACAAGAAATACCGCTTGTCCGCCAAGGACGGCACCCCCGTCGATAAAACCATGGACGACACCTATAAGCGTGTCGCCCGCGCGCTGGCCGACGTGGAAGCCGAGCCGCTGCGTGAGCAGTGGTACGAACGCTTCGTCTGGGCGCTGCGCCGCGGCGCCATCCCGGCCGGCCGCGTCACCTCGAACGCCGGCGCGCTCGAGCACAAGCCCGCCACCTCGACCATCAACTGCACCGTGTCCGGAACCATCGGCGACTCGATGGACGACATCCTCAACAAGGTGCACGAAGCCGGACTCACGCTGAAAGCGGGTTGCGGCATCGGCTATGAATTCTCGACGCTGCGCCCGCGTGGCGCGTACGTCTCGGGCGCGGGTGCGTACACCTCGGGCCCGCTGTCGTTCATGGATATCTACGACAAGATGTGTTTCACCGTGTCGTCGGCCGGTGGCCGCCGCGGCGCGCAGATGGGCACCTTCGACGTCGGCCATCCGGACGCGATGGAGTTCATCCGCGCCAAGCGCGAGAACGGCCGCCTGCGGCAGTTCAATCTCTCCCTGCTGATCACCGACGAGTTCATCAAGGCCGTCCGTGAAGACAGGGACTGGCAGCTCGCCTTCCCGCTGCTGACCAAGGAATACGACCCGGCCGAGCACAACCTGCAGGACAAGTCGAAGTTCATCTGGCGCGAGTGGCCGAGCACCGAGAAGTACGTGAGCCGCGAAGACGGCCTCGTGTGCTG
>JBKPPO010000360.1:0-14229 GCA_046733635.1 Pseudomonadota bacterium
GACTGGGGCAGCGGGCCGCCGCTGGTGTTCCATCATGGATGGCCGCTGTCCAGCGATGACTGGGATGGCCAGCTCATGTTCTTCCTGCAGAAAGGCTTCCGCGTGATCGCGCATGACCGACGGGGTCATGGCCGGTCCACGCAGACCTTCGACGGCAACGAGATGAACACCTACGCCAACGATGTCTCACAACTCACCGCGCATCTCGGACTCAAGGGCGCCGTGCACATCGGTCATTCCACCGGCGGCGGCGAGGTCGTTCGCTACGTGGCGAACCATGGCCAGGACGGCCGTGTGGCCAAGGCGGTGATCATCGGCGCCGTGCCGCCGGTCATGGTCAAGAGCGACAAGAATCCGGGGGGACTGCCCATCGAAGTGTTCGATGGCATTCGCGCCGGCGTGCTCGCCAATCGCGCGCAGTTCTATCGCGATCTGCCCACCGGGCCTTTCTACGGCTTCAATCGTCCCGGGGCGAAGGTGCTGCCCGGCGTCATCGACAACTGGTGGCGGCAGGGCATGGAGGGCGGCATCAAGCCGCAGTACGACTGCATCAAGGCGTTTTCGGAGACGGACTTCACCGAGGATCTCAAGAAGATCTCCGTGCCCACGTTCGTGATGCACGGTGACGACGATCAGATCGTGCCAGTGGCGGATTCCGCGCCGCTGTCCGCGAAACTGCTCAAGCACGCCACGCTCAAGATCTATCCGGGACTGGGCCACGGCCTCTGCACGATCAATGCGGATGTGGTGAACGCGGACTTGCTCGCCTACATCGAATCCTGACCGGTCGCCGCGGCGGACGGGCGGCTAACCAGTTGCCCGTCCGCTACCGGGAGTGATTCGCAAAGAACCGCCAGATCACATCCGTCGCATTCATCGCGTCGCTGGGCTCGTCGCCGCGCGAGCTGCCGGCTTTGCCGCCGGGCCAGGCATGGCCGTTGTCCTTGATGAGATAAAACTCCACCGATTCTCTGCCACACGCCGTTCGCCAGTGCGTCCACTTGCGGTTGTCGCTTTCGGCAGCGCGGCCGCAGCGATTCACGTCCGCCCAGTACTGGAATTGCGCGAGCGCGGGTCGAGCCGGGGTTCCATCCCAGGCGCGTGCACCGCGGCCTCCGGGCGCACCGCCCGCGGGCGGCACGTGTTCATCGAGAGCGCCGTTGATCATGAGCGCGGACACGGGTGCGTGCGCCGGTCGTTCATCACCGAAGACCGTGGCGACCACGGGCGCGATCGCCGCGAATCGGCCGGAGAGTTCCATACCCAAGCGGTGCGTCATCATGCCGCCGTTGGACATGCCCGTGGCGTAGATACGGGCCGTGTCGACTGGATAACGCGCGATCAATTCATCGAGCAGCGCATCGATGAAGCCGACGTCATCGACGTCGTTCTTCATCGCATAGGCGCAGCAGTGCCGCGCGTTCCAGGTCAGTAGTTTGTCGCGCCGGCGCCCGGAGCCCTCCGGGTATACGACGATGAAGTTTTCCTTTCGGCCCTTGGCGGTGAAGCCCGTCATCTGTTCGGCATTCGCCGCATTGCCGCCGCCACCGTGCAGCACCAGTACCAGAGGCAGCTTCACTCCGGGTTTCAAAGCCGGGGCCGGAAGCCGCACGACATAAGACCGCGTGATGCCGTCGTGCGTGAGGGTGGAGCGGCCGGCATCCGCGGCATGCGCAGTGCCGGCCAGCAGGACAAGCGAAATCAGGGCAACGTATCTGGCCATATCAGCCAGAACGCAGCCCACTTCGACGGGTTGACGTCAGTTCGCCGCCTCACCGTTGGCGGGAGTCTCGGTGTGCATGACACATTTCCATTCTCCGCCGTCGCGGATCCACGTGGACGTGTCGTTCATCTCCTCGGTGGCGCCGCCGTCCCGGCCGCGCTCCGCCACGTGCTGCTTCACGCGGTAGGTGACGACGCCCGTGTTCTCGTTGGGGAACACGACCTGCACGTCGCTCAAGTCGAATCCGGTGAGCACTCGCGGACCTCGTTCCGCCATCTTGCGGTAGGTGGCATGGTCGAATTTCAGGGCGCCATGCGCGCTCACCATGAGCGCAGGTTCAGTGAGCAATCCGATCGCCGTGTCCGCGTCGTTGTCGATCATGGACTGCCAGAATTTCTTCTCGAGTTCGATGAGCGTTTCGCTGGGCGTGGGCATGCTTGCTCCTTCGTGTTTTGGTCCATTGTCCGCGCGATACCGGTCTGCGCGATCAGAGGACCGGAAGAGGGCGGTAGGCAATTGCCCATCTACCGGGAACGAGTGCCAGGAGCGGCTGTCTGCAACACACCGGAGCGGGAGGATTCATGAAGGTAATGAAAATGCTGATGGTCATGGCGCTGGTTTCCACGGCGGGCGTGACGCAGGCGCAAGGCAGTTTCTTGTGCTAGGACGAACCTGCACGCGTGCAGCAGCTGCGGGTCTACGCAGTGAATCGCGCCAACCGGGACGCTTTCCACCGGCGCTTCCAGGAGCACGCGCTTCGCATCATGAAGAGATACGACTTCCGCGTGGTCGACATGTGGGAGAGCGACTCCGGCGACAAACTTCAATTCATCTACGTGCTCGATTGGCCCGATGCAGCCACGCTCGAGAAGCAGTGGAAGGCATTCCTCGCCGACGCCGAGTGGATAGAGATCAAGAAGCGATCGGCCGCCGAACACGGCGAACTCGTCCGATCGGCGGCGGGCCAGGTCCTGAAACGCGTGTCCTACGGTCCGCAATGCGGCACGGCCGGCTGAGTGCGTATATAAAGAGTGGATTAAGGTAACTTCGCCGGCACTAACTTCCACGGGGCGGGTCCCATCTGAATCGCGCCTGCCGGATGAGGAGAAGACCGTGATCCAGCGTCTCTTGGTGTCCGTATGGTTGTTGTCGCCGATTCCGGCGTTGACCCAGGATCTCCCGAATCCCCTCATCGACTATCACGCCTTCGCCGACAACGTCCGCTCGGTGGAAGCCGCGCGCGAACGGCGCCGCGTGTCCGAAGCAGAGTTCCTGCGACTGGCCCGCGAACCCGGCACCGTGATCCTCGACGCGCGCAGCGCGGAAAAATTCGCGCTCTTGCACGTGAAGGGCGCGGTGAACCTGAGCCTGCCGGACATCACCGAAAAGGAGTTGGCGAAGATCATTCCCTCCAGGTCGACCCGCATCCTCATCTACTGCAACAACAACTTTCTCAATGAAGAGCGCGCCTTCCCGTCCAAGGCGCCCGCGGCCTCGCTCAACGTGCACACGTTCAATGTGCTGCATGCCTATGGTTACACCAACGTGTACGAGCTCGGCCCGCTGATCGACATCAAGGCCGCACGCATCCCGTTCGAACGGGGCTGAGCAAGATTCCATGACGCCGTCACCAGCCGTTCACGGATCGGCAACGCGCGTCATCGAGCATTTCCGCGCGCCGCTTCTTTCCGCGCCATTCACGGCGCGAGCGTGCGCGGGAGATGTTCATGAATCTGATCCGCCGACGCGCCAGCGCCATGATGGCGTCCGCGCTGTGTTCCGTGATCGCCGCCCAGGCCTTCTCGGCCGAACTGCTCGATCGCGCCGTGTTGCCCAGTGATTCGTTTTCGCCCGGGCCCACCTCCGGCCAGTTCGCGAGCGGCGCGAACGGCGTGGTGCTGCCGCTCATCAACAAACAACCCGTGCAGGGCTTCTCGGCGGTGTTGCGCGGTCCCGTGAAGGGCACATATTGGGCGATGTCGGACAACGGTTTCGGCAACAAGGCGAATTCGCCCGATGCGCTGCTGCGCGTGTACGTGGTGAAGCCGGACTTCGATTCCGGCGAAGTGCTGCCCGCGAACCGCTACACCGGTGAGGCGCAGAAGGATTTCATCGCCGGAACGTTCATCACGCTGAGCGATCCCTGGAAGAAGGTGCCGTTTCCGATCGTCGCCGACGGCGTCAACTATCCGGGCACGCCGACCGGCGGTGGTGCGCCGATTCCCGTGGACGCGGCAATCAAGCAAGGCCGCTTGCTGACCGGCGGCGACTTCGACATCGAATCCATTCGTCGCGCGCCCGATGGCACGTTGTGGTTCGGCGACGAGTTCGGCCCGTGGCTGCTGCATACGGACGCTCACGGACGCGTGCTCGAGGCGCCGATCCCGCTGCCCAACTTCCGCGGCTTTGCCAGTGCCGCCGGCGGCTCCGAGGTCAACCCGCTGGTGCAGGCGGTGAGCAATCCCGTCCGCACCCTGGCCGCGAACCTGCCGGACTCCGGCGGCTTCGAAGGGATGGCGCTCGATCGATCCGGCACGCGTCTGTACGCGCTGCTGGAGAAGGCGATCAATGGGGATCCCGTGCGCAATCGGCTGATCATCAGCGAGTTCTCGCTGAAGGCGCGTGCGTACACGGGCAAGACCTTCGCGTACCTCATGGACGCGCCCGGCAACGCCATCGGGGATTTCACGGCGATCACCGACCGCGAGTTCGTGATCATCGAACGCGATGGCGGGCAGGGCGACGCGTCGGATCCGCGCCAGACCAACCCCGCCCGCTTCAAGAAGATCTTCCGCGTCGCCCTCGATGACGTGGACGCCCAGGGCAATCTGGTCAAGGAGGAAGTGGCCGATCTCATGGCGATCTACGATCCACGAGACATCGCCGGCACGGGCCGCACCAACACCCAGTTCACGTTCCCGTTCGTGACCATCGAAGACGTGCTCGTGCTGGACAACAACCGCCTGCTGGTCATCAACGACAACAACTACCCCGGCTCGGCCGGCCGGGAGTTCGGTGTTCCGGACGACAACGAGTTCGTGGTGCTGCACGTGGCGCCGCTGCTCGACTGCGGCGATGACCGCGTCAAGGGCAAACATCGCAAGCGTGATCACTGGCGCGACCGCAGCCAGGATTCCTGCAGGCCGGCATTAGACTGAGGTCTGAGGGCCGGGCGGCAAGGACGCCGCCCGGTCCTGCCTTGCAGGACTTATCTGACAGGAGACTGCCGACGCGTTGCGTAGACTGCGCGCGGATGGGTTGGACCCGCTATTTCACACTGAGCACGCTCGAACGACGGGTCTTCCTCGTGGCACTGGCCGCGCTGATCCCGGTCGCCATCCTTTCCTGTGTGCTGCTCATCTCCACGGCCCGTGAACAGCGGCTGAGGCTGTACCGCGTGGCGGATAGCACGGTGCTCGCGTTGCTCAACGCCGTGGATGCCGAGATCAAGAGCACCATCGGTGTCATGGACGCGCTCGCGGCGAGCCCGCGACTGGCGCGTGCGGATTTCGAGCGCTTCCGCGAGGAGTCCGAGCAATTGCTGGCGCGCCGGCCGGCCTGGCTCAACATCGTCGTGGCGGACCGCAACGGTCAGCTCATGAACGCGCGGCTTCCCGCGGGCGAGCCGCTGCCGGCGCTGCAGGTGCCCGAAGCGGTTCTCGAAGTATTCCGCACCGGTCGGCCGAAGATAGGCGACATCCTCTACGCGCCCGTGGTGCAGACGAATGCATTTGCCGTGCAGATTCCCTATTACCGCGACGGCCAGGTGCAATACGTGCTGACTGCCGTCCTGCAGCCCGATTCCCTGCTGGAGCTGCTGGAGATCGGCGACATCGCCAAACAAGGTGTGATCTCGGTGATCGACGGCCGCCACAACGTGGTTGCGCGATCGCTCAATCATGCGAATTGGGTCGGCAAGTCCGTGAGTGGCCGCCTCAAGGCGATGCTCGAGCGCGATCTCGATCATGGCCAGGGCGAGACACGTACGCTCGAGGGCACGCCCGTCTACACGGTCTATCGCCGATCGCGGTATTCGGGTTGGTCGGTGGCCATGGGCGCGCCCATCGCATCCTTCGACGGCGCGATCCACCGCGCCTACTACGTGCTCGGAGGTGCGGTGTTCCTGTCCGTGCTGCTCGGCCTCGGCGCGGCGCTGCTCGTCGGCCGCACCATCGTGCGACCCATGCGCGAGCTCGAGGAACAGGCCGCGCGACTCGGACGCGGCGAGCCCCCGGGCCATCCCACCACACGGCTTCCCGAAGTCCAGCAGGTTGCGGTGGCGCTGTCGGCCGCTCATACCGCGCGCGAGTCCGCGTTCCAGCGCGAGCACGAAGCGCGCCTGGCCGCCGAAAGCGCCAGCAAGGCCAAGGACGAATTCCTGGCCATGCTGGGTCACGAGCTGCGCAATCCGCTCGCGGCCATCACGAACGCGTCGCACGTCATCGACAAGCAACGCGAGGCGCTCGACGTGACCAGTGCCGCGGCGGCATCGATCATCGGCCGCCAGGCCAAACATCTCGCACGTCTCACGGACGATCTGCTCGATGCCGGGCGCGTCATCCTCGGCAAGATTTCGTTGTCGCGCGGACCGGTGGATCTGGCCGCGGCGGTGCGGACCACGGTCGAAGGCCTGCGCGGCACCGGGCGTTTCGCCATGCACGACGTCAAGGTGGACCTGGAGTCCGTCTGGGTGCACGGCGACTCGACGCGTATCGACCAGATCGTCTCGAACCTGCTCACCAACGCGATCAAGTACACGCCGGACGGTGGCACGATCACGCTCGCGACGCGGCGCGAGAACCAGTGGGCTGTGCTGACCGTCGCCGACACGGGCATCGGTCTCGAGCCCGAGTTGCTGCCCCGGGTGTTCGAGCTCTTCGTGCAGGGCGAACGCGCGCTCGACCGATCGCAGGGCGGCCTCGGCATCGGGCTCACGCTGGTGCAGCGGCTCGCGCAACTCCACAACGGTTTCGCGGAGGCGAAGAGCGAAGGCACGGGCATGGGCTCGGTGTTCACGGTGAGGTTCCCCGTCATCGAGGCGCTGGCCGAGAAGCCGGTGGCGCGGCCCGTTCCGGAGAGCCGCCGCCGTCATCACATCGCGCTCGTGGAAGACAACGAAGATGCCCGCGCCAGCCTGAGCATGTTGCTCACCATAGACGGGCATCAGATCCACGAGGCCAGCGACGGCAAGTCCGGGGTGGATCTCATCCTGGCCAATCCGCATGTGCGCATCGCCTTCGTCGACATCGGACTTCCGGGGATGTCGGGCTACGCGGTGGCGCAGGCCGTGCGCGCCGTCCGCGGCCGCGACATCCGGCTGGTCGCGATGTCGGGCTACGGATCCGAGCAGGATGTGGAGCGCGGCGAGCAGGCCGGTTTCGATGCCTACATCGTGAAGCCTGCGGACATCGGCCGCGTGAAGCAGGAGCTCGCGCTCTTGTCGGCGCAAAGTCCGCTGAGCGCGTAGGTGCCCGTGAGCGCGCGTCGTGGCGCGCTCACGCAGTCACCGAGGTGGGCTGGCTGGGCCCGAGCGGGGGCAGGTAGTCAGTTCACGCGCTCGCTGTGGTCCACTTCGCCACGCCACGCGCCGGTCTCGCCGCCCCGCGATTCGATGAAGCGCTTGAAACCCTGCACGCTGGTCTCGACGCGCGCGGAAAAAAGGCCCAGCGCGTCACCGACGTTCTCCACCATGCCCTGCGGGTCGTAAGCCATGACCAGCCTCACACGCGTGGCCTCCGGGCCCAGCGGCTCGAATCGCACCGTGCCCGCGTTCGGCGCGCCGTCGGTGCTCTTCCAGGAAATGCGCTTGTCGGGCTCCTGTTCGGTGATCTCGGCATCCCATTCCTTCTCCTTGCCCCAGATCTCCGCGCGCCAATGCAGGTGCGTGTCATCGATCTGCCGGACTTCCTTGACGCCGTCCATGAAGAACGGGAATTCCTCGAACTGCGTCCACTGGTTGTAGACCGTGCTCAGGGGCCGGTTCACGTCCACGAATTTCTCTACGTGTTCCATTGCGAACTCCTTGATGGGAGACGCGAGGGTAGACGCGGTGTCGAAACGCCGCATCGGCGGATTGCCGGGGACGGGCGTCGGAGAGATCAGGGATTGCGTCAGCGTTCGTCGGGCAGCGCCCTCGGCGCGCCGCGAAGCTCACGCGACCAGCGAAAGGATCGCGCCGTGTCGGCGAGGACGGTTTCGAGGCGCGCTTCTTCGTTGCGCAGGTCGATCGTGGTCATGCGGGAATACTTCTCGCGGTAATCGGCCGCGCGCGGCGTGAGGTCCAGCAACGCGGATGCCGACCACCAGCTCGGTTCGGGATCGAGCGGCGATCCCACGCGATACTCGAGCATGCCGAGCTGGCAGGCCTTCTCTCCATGGGGCAGCAGCAGAACCAGTGCCGACGCGCGCGGTGCGATGGAATGGCACGACTGATTCACGTCCGCGGGGCAGCGGTCGTAGTCTCCCCCGGGCTGGCGTAACACTCGGGCCAGCTTCACGCAGATCCGGCGTGCAGTCAGGTTCGTCACCCGCTTTTCGGTCGGGGTCACGTCGGCAACCCCCAGCATGGGCGGCACATCCCTCTCCATGCCGATCGCGCCCGCAGTCTGCAGGTCTTCATGCCATTGCGCATACACCTCGATGGTGAGATCGGTGAGTCGTGCGACCGCGAGATCGTGTTCCTCCGCTTCCTTGCGCGCGGCGGTCTCGCGCGCCCGCTCCATGCTCTGCGCTTCACGAACGCGCTGGTCCTGCTCGATCCGCTCCTGCGCCGCGGCCGCATCCAGGATCTTCTGCTGGCTGTCGGCGCGTTGCGTCGCAAAGTGCGAGGCGCCGAAGCCGATGGAGGCAAACAACCCGTACACGACGATGCGCACCAGCAAGCCATCGATGACGCGCAGCATGAAGTAGAGCAGAGTTGCCGGGACCACCACGAAGACCAGGCACTTGAATCCGAACATCAGCAGCAGGCCGATGAGCTCTCCGTAAGCATCGTAGCCCCGGGACTTCAGCGGACCGACGCGCAGCGCGCCCACGAACCACATGACCGAACCCACGAGCGCGAACGCAAAGAAGAGGTCGAGTGTGCGCGCCCACTCGCGCGCGGGATCGCGCAGCGCTTCAGGCTCCGGGCCGCGTTCTTCGCCTTCGGTGACGCGCTTGCCGCCGCGTTTGCCGACGAACACGCTGAGGATCACGAGGCCGATCTTTAGGAGGGCGGAGACCATAGCCTTACCTTAATGCCCGGTCCGCGTGCGACCGGTGACGCGGGTCACGTCAGGAGCCACTACTGCGCGCGAAGCCTCACATTTCGCGCCGCGATCAGCGCGATCGCCGTGACAGCCAGGGCGGCGAGGCCATAGGCCACGATGGGCCAGGGATGCTTCCAGGCCTGGTAGAGCCGCGTGAACATCAGCGGCGCGATGCCGCCGGCGAACACACCCGCGAACGTATAGGCGACGGAAGCTCCGGCGTAACGAACCCGGGGCGGGAACTGTTCGGCGATGAATGCGCCTTGCGGCCCGTACATGAAGGCGTGAACGACGAGCCCGCCCACGAAGGCCAGCATGATGAGCAGCATCGAACCGGAGTGCAGCAACGGGAACAGGGCTAACAACCACAGCGCGGCCGCGCCCGCGCCGAAGCCGTAAACCGCGCGCCGGCCGAACCGGTCCGAGAGATGCCCTGCCCAGAGGATGAAGGCCGCATTGCAGGCGGCGCCGATGGCGAGCGCCGTCGTGGCCAGCGGTCTCGAGTGTCCGAGGATGGTCGTGACATAGCTCAGGCAGAAGGCGGTGACGAGTGAATACACCACGTCGGGGCCGAAGCGCGAGCCGCCAGCCACGAGCAGGCTGCGGCCGTGACCTCGCAGCACCTCGCCGATGGGCGCGCGCGACCGCGAGCTTTCGAGCTTCAGGAACTCCGGCGTCTCGGGCACGCCGAGCCGGAGCCAGGAACCGAACGCCACCAGCAACACACTGGCAAGCAGCGGCACGCGCCAGCCCCAGTCGAGCAATTGTGATTCCGTGAGAGTCGCCGTCAGCAGCGCCACCGCTCCGGTGGCGAACAACACGCCGATGGACGGACCCATCTGCGCGAAGGAGGCATTACGTCCGCGTTGCGCCGCGGAACCATGTTCCACCGAGAGCAGCACCGCGCCGGCCCATTCGCCGCCGAGCGCCATGCCCTGCACGAACCGCAGCGCCACGAGCAGGATGGGCGCGAGCACGCCTATCTTCTCGTAGGTGGGCAGCAGGCCGATGGCGGTCGTGGCTGCTCCCATGAGCAGCAGCGTGATCACGAGTACATGCCGGCGGCCGCGCCGATCGCCGAGATGACCGAAGAGGATGCCGCCCAGCGGGCGCGACAGATATCCCACCCAGAACGTGGCGAAGGCCAGCAGCGTGCCCGTGACGGAATCCAGCGTGGGGAAGAACAGCTTGTTGAAGACCAGCGCCGCGAGCGTGTTGTAGACGGCGAAGTCGTAATACTCGAGCGCCGTTCCGGCGACGCTCGCGAACGCGAGGCGCGGGGTGCGCGGGTTGGTCATGGCTTGCCGTATCCGCCGCCGCCCGGCGTTTCGACCACGATGACGTCGTCGGGCGCCACCTCGGTCGCGAACGCGGCGCCGAAGTCTTCGCGGCGCCCGTCCGCGCGCTCTATCCAGTTGCGCCCCGTCCGGCCGTCGCCGCCGCCGGCGACGCCGAACGGCGCGATGCGCCGGTGATTGGCCAGCATCACCGCCGTCATGGGCTCGAGGAACCGCAGACGGCGTACGACGCCATCGCCGCCACGATGCCTGCCCGCGCCGCCGGAACCCCGCCGGATGCGAAACGACTCGAGCCGCACCGGGTAACGCCATTCGAGCACTTCGGGATCCGTGAGCCGCGAGTTGGTCATGTGGGTCTGGACGGCATCGGTTCCATCGAACCCCGGCCCTGCGCCCGAGCCCCCGGCGATGGTCTCGTAGTACTGGTGGCGTGCATTGCCGAAGGTGAAATTGTTCATGGTGCCTTGTGAGGCGGCGAGCACTCCGAGCGCGCCGTACAGGCAATCGGTGACCACCTGCGACGTTTCCACATTGCCTGCGACCACGGCGGCCGGATATCGCGGGTTCAGCAGGCAGCCTGGGGGCACGACGAGTTCGAGCGGCTTCAGGCATCCCGCATTCATCGGGATCTCGTCATCGACCAGCGTGCGGAACACGTAGAGCACGGCCGCGCGCGTGACGGGCAGGGGCGCGTTGAAGTTGCTGGGCTGTTGCTCGCTGGTGCCGGTGAAATCGATCGTGGCGGAACGCTTCGCGCGGTCGATGCGGATGGCGACGCGCACCCGGGCGCCGCTGTCCATCTCGTAGTCGAACTCGCCGTCCTGGAGCACCCCGATCACCTGCCGAACGGCGGCTTCGGCATTGTCCTGCACGTGTTGCATGTACGCCTGCACCACGTCGAGGCCATAGTGCGCCGCCATCGCCGAGAGCTCGGACGCGCCTTTCTGGCAGGCCGCGATCTGCGCACGCAGGTCGGCGAGATTCTGCGCGATGTTGCGGGCCGGCCAGCGGCCGCCGCCTAACAAAGCGCGCAACTCCGCCTCGAGGAACTCGCCTCCGGCGACGATGGGTACGCTGTCGATGAGCACGCCTTCTTCGTCGATGTGACGGGAGTCCGAGGGCATGGAGCCCGGCGTGATGCCGCCGATGTCCGCATGGTGGCCGCGCGCGGCCACGAAGAAGCGCGGCCGGCCCGCGCCGAGGAACACGGGCATGACCACGGTGACGTCGGGCAGATGGGTGCCGCCCGCGTACGGCGCGTTCAACGCGAACGCGTCGCCGGCGCGCATCGCCCCCGCGTGCCGTCTCAGGACTTCCTGCACGGATTCGCCCATGGAGCCGAGATGCACTGGCATGTGCGGCGCATTGGCGATGAGCTGGCCGTCGGCATCGAAGATGGCGCAGGAGAAGTCCAGCCGCTCCTTGATGTTGACGGAGCTCGCCGTGTTGGCGAGCGTCACGCCCATCTGCTCGGCGATGGCCATGAAGAGGTTGTTGAAGATCTCGAGCAGCACGGGATCGGCGCGGGTGGTGAGGCGGGTCGCGCGCGCTTCGCCGGTTTTTTCCAGCACGAGGTCGTCGCGCGCCGTGAGCGTGGCGCGCCAGCCCGACTCGATGACCGTGGTGGTGTTCTTCTCGGTGATCACGGCGGGGCCGTCGAGGGTATCCCCCGGCCGCATCGTCGATCGCTCGAAGAACGCGGTGTCGCGCCATTCGCCGTCGAAGTAGACAGGCCGCCGCGTGCGCGCCACGAGTGCGCCCGCGCGGGGCGCGAACGCCCGCACGGCAGCGCCGGCATCTTCGGACGCGCTTCTCGCGGCCACCTGCACCGTGTCGACGATGAGCCGCCGGCCGGGCACGTGGAATCCATACCGCATTCGATACGCGTCGAGGAATTCACGCGTCAGCGATTCCGCCGAGGCGCCGTCGTCCAGCGGCAGCGTGAGCGTCGAATCCGTGCCGTCGTATTTGAGCAGCAGGTTTCGCTCGATCCGGATGTCGGCCAGCGCAAAGCCCTGGCTCATGAGTTCCGCGCCGGCTTCGTGCTCGAGCAATGCGAGCGGCGCGCGAAGGGTCTCCAGCGAGCCGGCCGTCAGCGGCAGTTCCGCGGTTCGCTGGCGCATCACGATGGACTCGGCGAGCCCGATCCCGTATGCCGACAGCACGCCCGCGAGCGGATGGATGAGCACGCGGCGCATGCCCAGCGCATCCGCGACCGCGCAGGCGTGCTGGCCGGCGGCGCCGCCGAAACACACCAGCGTGTACTCCGTGACGTCGTGGCCTCGCTGCACCGAGATCTTCTTGATCGCGTTGGCCATGTTCTCGACGGCGATGCGGATGCAACCCGCCGCCGCGGCGGCGGGGTCGCTGCCCAGGGATTCCGCCAGCGCCTCGAACCGGCGGTGAACGATGTCTGCGTCCAGCGATTCGTTTCCGGCGGGGCCAAACAAGGCGGGGAAGAAGTCCGGCTGGATGCGGCCGAGCCGCACATTGCAATCCGTGATAGTGAGGGGTCCGCCACGCCGATAGGCCGCGGGGCCCGGATTCGCGCCCGCGCTCTCGGGGCCGACGCGCAGCCGCACCCCATCGAAGCGGCAGATCGACCCGCCGCCCGCCGCCACCGTGTGGATGCGGAGGATGGGTGTGCGCAACCGGACGCCACTGATCTCCACGTCGAGCGCGCGTTCATGATCGCCCGCGTAGTGGCCGACGTCCGTGGATGTGCCGCCCATGTCGAACGCGATGATCCTGTCGAAGCCGGCCGCACGCGCGGCGTTCGCCGCGCCGACGATGCCGCCCGCCGGCCCGGAAAGTACGGCGTCCTTTCCCTGGAAGGAATGTGCATCGCTCAGGCCACCCGAGGACTGCATGAACTGCAGCCTGGTGCCCGGCAGCGCCGCCGCGACCCGGTCCACGTACCGCCGCAGCACGGGCGATAGATAGGCGTCGGCGACGGTGGTGTCGCCGCGGGACACGAGCTTCATGAGCGGACTCACCCGGTGCGACACCGAGATCTGCGTGAAGCCGATGTCGGCGGCGAGCCCCGCCAGCGCCTGCTCATGTGCGGTATGCCGGAAACCATGCAGCAGCACGATGGCGCAGGCGCGGATGCCGGTGGCGTACGCGGCGCGGAGTTCCCGTTCCGCGTCGTCGAGGTCCAGCGGCCGGACCACCTCGCCATGCGCACCGATGCGTTCATCCACTTCGACCACGCGCTCGTGGAGCATCGACGGCAGCTCGATGTGACGCACGAACAACCGCGGACGATGCTGGTAGGCGATGCGCAGCGCGTCGGCGAATCCACGCGTGGTGACGAGCAGGGTGCGATCGCCCTTGCGCTCGAGCAGCGCGTTCGTGGCCACGGTGGTGCCCATCTTCACGCCGGCGATCCGTTCGGCGGGCAGCGGCTCCGACGGCGCCAGGCCAAGGAGTTCGCGGATGCCATGAACGGCGGCGTCGTCGTAGCGGCCGGGATTCTCCGAAAGGAGCTTGTGGGTGGTCAGGGAGCCATCAGGCTTTTTCGCCACGATGTCCGTAAAAGTGCCGCCGCGATCGATCCAGAACTGCCATGCCACGCCGGAAGACTAGCAAATGGCCCCGAATCCCGGAGTCCTACAAATCGAGTGGCGTGCCGGTGCTAACCTCTCGACCGTGACGGCACCCGAATCCACTCCCGGTCTCGAATTCCTTTCCGGCGGCGGCGCCATGGGTGAACGCATCCGCGCTCACGCCTGGGACAAAACTCCCTTGGGAACACCGGACACCTGGCCGCAAGGCCTCCGGACCGCGCTGCGCATCCTGCTCACGACGCAGCACCCCATCTTCGTGTTCTGGGGACCCGAGCTGATCTGCTTCTACAACGATGCCTACAGCCGCTCGCTCGGGCCGGAGCAACATCCGTCCATGCTGGGCCAGCCTGCGAAGACCCAGTGGCCGCTCATCTGGGACGTGATCGGCC
>JBKPPO010000361.1:0-30228 GCA_046733635.1 Pseudomonadota bacterium
CCGTCGAGCTTGCTGGCCATCATGTGGTAGGCCTCGCCGATCTCTTCGAGCGGAAAGCGATGCGTGATGATGTCGCTCGGCTTGATGTGTCCCGCGCGTATGTGCTCCAGGCATCGCGGCAAATTGCGGCGCACGCTGGCCTGGTTCGTGCGGATCGTGAGCCCCTTGTTCATGGCGTCGCCGATCTTCACGGAGTTCATCACGGGACCATAGGCGCCGATGATCGACACGACGCCCGCCTTGCGCACGGAATCGATCGACCAGTTGATGGCCGTGGCCACGCCGCCCATGAACTTGAACGGATGTATGCCCAGCATGCGCTGGAATGCGCTGCCGCGCGCCTCACAACCCACGGCGTCGATGGCGGCATCGAAGCCTAACCAGTCGGTCGTGCGCTTCAGATACCAGACGATGTCGCGCACGCTGCGGAAGTTGAGGACCTCGGCCTGTGCGAACTTGCGCGCGAATTCGAGGCGATAGTCATACTCGTCGACCACGAGCACGCGCCCGGCGCCCATGAACCACGCGGACTTCGCGGCGAAGAGCCCGACGGGCCCCGCACCGAACACCACCACCGAGTCACCGCGTTTGATGCCGGCCATTTCCGCGGCCTGGTAGCCGGTGGGGTAGGCGTCGGTGCACAACACGGCGTCGTCGTCCTCGATGTCGTCGGGAATGGGGATGGCCCCCTGATCCGCGAACGGGACGCGCACGTACTGCGCCTGACCACCGTCGTAACCGCCGGTGGTATGGGAGTAGCCGTAGATGCCACCTACCGCCGTCGCATTGGGGTTCACGTTGTGGCAATTGGCGTACATGCCTTTCTGGCAGAAGTAGCACTCGCCGCAGAAGATATTGAAAGGCACCAACACACGGTCGCCGGTCTTCACCTGGGTGACTTCGCTGCCGATCTCTTCGACTACGCCGATGAATTCATGGCCGAACGTCTGTCCCACGCGGGTATCGGGCATGAGGCCGTGGTAGAGGTGCAGATCGGAACCGCAGACGCACGCACGCGTCACCCGAACGACGGCGTCGCGAGGATGCTCGATATAGGGCTCTGGTTTCTGAGTCACGCGAACCCGATACGGGCCGCGGTAAGTCATCGCGAGCATGGGAACTCCTCACTGACGAGTAGGTGGACCCAGTGTCCGCGCCCGCGAAGGAAGCGGCTATACGCGATCCTCAGCCGACGTCCGCAGGACGTGACGAGCGGTCGGGCTCATCCCTGCCGACAGCGCGTCGCGTGCCACGATGAGTATCCATCTCACGTGTCGTGGGACACTTCTTGCGCGGGGGCCGATCTTTTCCGCGCGTGACCGCCAGTGTCGATGCGGTGCTTCGACTCCCAGGAAAAGGCCCGGGCATCCATCCGATGCCCGGGCCACGACTGCCCGCGCTCAGAGTCTCCAGACGCTGTAGTACCCGCACCCGGACGAGGTGATGTAGCCCGAAGTGACGCTCCTCATCTCGCAATAATTTCCCCACTCCGTATACGTGTCCTTCCTCTCGACGTTCACCTGAGGCTCGTTGGGACAGAGCACTCCATAAATGACGACATTGAACCCGGGTCCGCCATAACCCCCGACGCTGATCACCGAACATCCGTTGGTGGCGGAGTAGTCGCCCGTGACCGCGGTGATCTGCGTGGCGGCCGAAGCCGGCGTGCTGCAGAGCGCGGTGAGCGCGGCGGCAATGGCGAGTGACTTGATCTTCCTCATGACTCATCCTCCATGACTATCGTTTGTGTTGAACATCCAGACATCCGATAGCAGGCCAAACTACTGGCCCACCCCTTCCATGAAATCGTCGCCAGACGCGGGAATGATCCGCGCTGATACTTCGGGCCGGCAAACCGACGCCGCCCGTGAAGACATCCGGGAAAAATGAGATCACCCTGTGTTGTCGGCACCGCCCGTGAGCGACGCGGCGGACGATCGTGACGTAGCCCGTCACGACGAGAGCTCCCTTCTCGACATCTACGCCTCCTTGGCGATGTCGCAGCTGAATACCACGGGGTTGGCGCGCCAGGCAAGAAACGCGTTGCCGAAAAACACCTGGGCTCGAGCCGAGCCGGCGCCGTGTCAGCGGACTTAGGGGAACGTACGACTATCTAATGATGGCAGTAGTGAGTCGTCGACCCGGCGACCTGGAAGCGTCAGGGTCTGAATGCGCCAGTACGCACCGCGAACCAGAGGGCGACTATCAGCAGAACGGTTTCCAGCGCGCCCACATACAGCGTCATCGGCGACACCGGCGAGAACTTCCAGATCGTGAGCCAGCGGTAGATGACGATGGGCGCGTAGATGCCGAGAGAGATGAGCATGCCGAGCTTGTGATGAGCGGCGTCCCTGGCGAGAAGGAAGAACAGAATGGCAAGTCCCACCTGAAGGCCCCCGTAGATCACGAGGTACTCCGAGCGTCCGCTGTTGTTCAAGGTCACGTAGCCGAGGTTGGTGGCGGTGTTCGTGGCTTTGAGCGTGCACCACAGCGCAAAAAGCGCGTAGAGCGCCGAATTGACCAATAGGTATGCTTTCACGTCTTCACCTCCGATGAGACCCGCACTCCGTGCACCGGCAAGAAGCCTTGCGAGATTCGAGCGGCCCCGCGCACTCGCGAACTTGGCAACGAGTGTCACGCCTTCATCGCCCGCGCCGGGCCTGATGTCTAACCAGGCGACGTTTGCCGCAAGCGCATGCCACAGGCTGCCGGGTTCGGAGCGCCGGCGACATTCGCCGGAACCCGATGCGCCGCTGCACTCGACCAGCGCCTCTCGCGGCAATTCACGTCGACGTTTCATATTGCAAGGCCGGAGGTTGAAAAGCGCCTGGCGATCGTCGGCGCCAGCCGTAGGAGTGCGCCAGCGCGTAGCAAGGCGTGCCACGGTGTCACATCAGAGGATGAACCGTCCCCGCCGCGCCTGGGATCTCGACCCGTGAATGGGAGAGGGGACCATCCTCGGTGTCATCGATCCCGGCGCGGCCGGCACATTGAGCATCAGAATTCATTCCAATCCGAGTTTGCGACCTTGGCCGGCGCCCGCGCGGCTCGACTCTTCGCTCCCGAAGCATGCGGTGCCGGAGTCTTGGGCTTTCCGGTCCAGGGCCGCGGCGTCGACCGGCGCTCGACGGTGGGCGGCGCGACCTGACGCGGCGGGTCTTCCATCCCTTCCACCCGATATTTCTCCATCATGGAGCTGAGCTCGCTTGCCTGGTCCGCCATCGATCGAGACGCCGCGGCCGCCTCTTCCACGAGGGCAGCGTTCTGCTGCGTTACTTCGTCCATCTGCATTACGGCCTTGTTGACCTGCTCGATGCCGCTCGATTGCTCCGCCGATGCGCTTGCGATCTCCGCGACGATGTCCGATACCTTCTTCACCGCCAGCACGATCTGTTCGAGACTCTTGCCGGACTGGGTGACCAGCGCGGAGCCGTCCTCGACCTTCTTGCCGGAGTCATTGATGAGTTCCTTGATCTCCTTCGCGGCGGTCGCTGATCTCCCCGCGAGGTTGCGTACTTCTGTCGCCACCACCGCAAAGCCTCGGCCCTGCTCGCCGGCGCGAGCAGCTTCCACGGCGGCATTCAGCGCCAACAGGTTGGTCTGAAAGGCGATCTCGTCGATGACGCTGATGATGTCGTCGATCTTCTTCGACGCCTGGCTGATTTCGTTCATGGCGCGAACGGCGCTCGTCACCACGGAGCCGCCCATCTCCGCCTGATCGCGCGCCGCGCTGGCTAACTGTCTCGCCTGGGACGCGTTGTCGGCGTTCTGCTTGACGATCGAAGTCATCTCTTCCATCGAGGACGCAGTCTCCTCGAGGGAGGACGCCTGCTGCTCGGTACGCTGAGAGAGGTCGGCATTGCCGCGGGAGATCTCGTCGGCGCCGCGATACACCTCGCTCGAAGCCCGTTTGATATGGCTCACCATCTGCGACATGTTCTCGAGCATCTCGTTGAGGCCGCGCGACAGCGTCAGGAAGAACCCGGTTTTACCCTCCTCGGGTAGTCGGGCCGTCAGGTCGCCAGCTAGTGCCTGGCTGACGATGTGAGAAACCTGCTCCTCGGACGTGACTTCCTGCGTGCGATCCCACCATTCGACGACGGTGCCGAGCCGCTCGCCCTTGTGGTCGGACACTGGGCTCGCCGAAATTCGCATGGCGCGGCCGCCGATTCGCATGTCGGCGCCGTGTGTACCCTTCAGCCCCGAGACGAGGCCGCGCTGGTGTGCCGGGTTGCGATGGAAGATGTCGATGTTCGAACTGATTATCCTGGTGGCATCGAAGTTCGGCAGATCCTTTCGGAAGTCGTCCTGAACGGAGGCAAAAAGACGAGTGGCCGAGTCGTTCGCATAGATGATGGTGTTGTTCTGGTCCGCCACCATCACGCTTGCGGAAGCCTTGTCCAGCGCGGCGCGAAGCCTCGCGTTGGTGGCCGCTTCTCGGACCTTTTCCGTGACATCGATGGCGAACTTCACGACCTTGAAAGGTTTCCCGGAGGCGTCGGTGATGGGGTTGTAAGAGGCCTCGATCCAGATTTCACGGCCACCCTTGCCGAGACGCCGGTATTGACCGGAATCGAACTCTCCGCGGCCTAGCTTCTGCCAGAAGAGCCGGTATTGTTCAGTGCTGGCAAATGCGGGGTCCACGAACATGCTGTGATGCTTGCCACGGATCTCGTCGAGCTCGTAGCCCAAGGCCCCGAGGAAATTCTGGTTGGCGGTGATGATGCGGCCATCCAGTTCGAATTCGATCACCGCTTGCACTTTGTCCAGTGCCGCGAGCTTGCCCTCCAGCTCCGCGAGTTTGTGCGGCTCGATGCTGGTCATGGGATTCGAAGTATCCGGTGTGTTCGCGATGGGCGCGTCTTTCTTCCATTTGAAAAGCATGATGATCTCCAAGATTGAATAGGGTGGCCGATCAGGCGGCGTTGGACCGAACCTGTTCGGTGGGCAATGCGATGAGGCGATCCACGTCGAGCAGGATGACCATGCCCTGGTCCATGGTGAGCAGGCCGCTGATGTGCGGGGTGATCCGATCGCTGATCTCGGCGGCTTCGTGGACCGCGTCGCCGCGCACGTCCAGTACCTCGGAGACCGCGTCGACGACGAGCCCCACCTCTTGTGGAGATTCAGGTCCACCGACCGAAAGGACGATGATGACCGTCAGCGCGTTGTACTCGGCCAGTGCCAAGTCGAACTTCAACCGCAAGTCGATGACCGGAACGACGGAACCGCGCAGGTTGAGGACGCCGAGCATGTGTTTCTCGGTTTTCGGAATCCGGGTTACCGGAGACCAGCCGCGGATCTCCTTCACGCAGAGAATGTCGACGCCGAAGATCTCGGCGCCCAGTTTGAAGGTGAGCATCTGGCGGGCTGCGAAAGAACTGGGTGACGTGCTCATGACAACATCTCCCGGTCGCGCGCCCAGCGATCTCGCGATGACCCTCCCAACAAGCGCGCCACGGCGCTCGCCAACAGCAACAAGCTCATGTTGACTCCGGACCAAAAGTAGTTTGATTGACGGGCGGAAGAGGGCCCGGAGATTTGCGTCACGAGGAAGGTGGCGCGGGGAGCATCGGCTCCTGCCGGCAGTCCCACCGCGGTGGATAGGCGGTGGGATCAGTCGACGGGTGCATAGTAGCGCTAACATCCCTGGCGAAGACGTGACCCGCCTCTCCTTCGGATTTCGATGCGCGTGAAATGTGGAGCAGGTACGTGTCGTTTGACATCACGCAGGACGAGGCTCACAAGGGGCATGGCCGGCTGCGTCGGCATACGCAAGTCTGCGTACGGTGGTACGGGACGTCGCACATGCTCCTCGCTGGCGCAGGGGCGACGATATGGCCATGACTTCCTACGAATCCGAATTCGGCGCCCAGCCGCGAGCAGTCCTGGCAGACGACGACCCGCTCGTCGTGGAGCTTTTCGGCTCATGGCTTCGGGAGGCCGACTTCGAGGTGGTCGAGGCATTCGATGGCCCCAGCGCACTGAATGCTTGTGTGGCCAATCAACCCGACCTGGTGGTCATGGACTATTCGATGCCCGGCCACCATGGCGCGGAACTCGCGACCTTCATCGCCTCGCAGACCTCGGCGCCTTTGATCTTCGTTTCAAGTCATGACGAGCAGCCCGTCATCGACTCCGCCATTCGATCCGGCGCTTTCGCCTACCTGGTCAAGCCCGTCGAAGAGAGCCAGTTCCTGGCGACGGTGGGCACCGCCATGGAGCGCGGGCGCGAGATGCAGGCGCTGCGTGCCGAAACGAACCAACTCCATCGATCACTCGAAGCGGGACGCGCCGTCAATCTGGCCACCGGGTTGCTGATGGGTCGCTTTGGCATCGCGCAGCGAGACGCTTTCGAGCGTCTGCGTCGTCAGGCGCGCTCGTCGCGAACCAAGATGGAAGAGGTGGCGGCAGAATTGTTGGCCGCGAATGATGGCGCGGCGAAGCACTTCGCCATGTTCTCCAAAGAAGTGGACACGGTGCCGAAGCAGAAAAGGAAGTAAGTGTCCGGCGTGTGAGACTGCAGGCCGCCTCAGATCCACACGTCATTCCTCGCAGTTCGCTCATTGCGATCCGCGCCCGTGTTCACCACGCCTCGAGGTTCGATGAGCATCAGCTGCACTTCCTCATCGGCGCAGGGCTTGTGCTCCACGCCGCGGGGCACGATGTACATCTCGCCGGCCTTGATTTCGACGTGGCCGTCGCGCAGTTCGATGCGGAGCACGCCATCGATGACGACGAAGGTTTCGTCCGTGTCGTCGTGGACGTGCCAGACGAAATCGCCGAGCAGCTTCACCAGCTTGAACTGGTAGTCATTCATCTCCGCAACGACGCGCGGCTGCCAGTGGTCGCGGATGAGGTCGAACTTCCGCCCGAGGTCGATCGCTTCGTGTTTCATTCGGGTATAGTATTTCGTAATTATGCGAAATACAAAAACACGTTCGGCGGCTGTGGAGCTGCTGAAGGGGGCGAAGGCGCTGGCGAGTCCGGTGCGCCTGGCGATCCTCGACTATCTGAAGGACCCGGAAGCGCATTTTCCGCCGCAGGTCGATGGCGATCTGCTGAAAGACGGCGTGTGCGCGGATTTCATCCGCGACAAGCTCGGCATCGCAGCCGCCACGGCTTCCCAGCACCTCAAAGTGCTGTGCGATGCCGGCTTCCTGGTTCCGACGCGCAAAAAACAATGGACCTACTATCGGCGCAATGAGCGCGCGATCCGCGATCTGGGCCGCGCGATACGCTCGGAAGCGTAGCGGCCCCGGGCCGGGTCGAAACCAGCATGCACTCTTCGACGCGGCTGGCGCCGTATCGTGTGCAAGCGATGCCTCGCACGTGATCGGTCGATACCGAAGTCCATATACGCGCCAGGCGTCCATGGCTCGCCGCAGGACCATTCTTACGTGAGGCGTCTGTCAGGCGGGGTTTTCCTGATTGTTAGCGTCAGAGCCTCGACCATTGGCGGGTACTCCGCTTCCATCGATGACGACACACTCCTGACAGGCGGCACCTACACGATCTTCGTGGCTGCGATGCTCGGTCGCGATCACGGCGCCGCCAGTGCTCGCATCTTTTATCCTGAGGGGGGTTACTGATGATCCACATGACTCGTGCACACAACGGGGCATCGTTCGCCGCGTTGTCTCTGCTCTTATGCGTATTCGCATTCACACCACTGACCGCCACCGCCGCCATCGTCTGGAAAGGGGATTCGGACAAGGCCGTTGCCGTCGGCATCGAAGGCCAGGCGAGCAATCGCAGCAACGCTTCCGGCCCCAAGATCACGTCGAACGCCAACAGCGATGAGTTCCCGGGCATTTATTTCATCTTCGATGCCAAACAGAAGGACCGCGGCTTCCTGAAAGTCCAGTCCAGCATATTCCGCAAGTACGCGAGCTTCACGGTCACCACGAAGACCGCCAACGTGTACACGGATTACCTGATCGCGCCTGAATCGGGCCAGCAACGTACGAGCGATGATTGCTTCGTATTCCTGCTGGATCAGGTGGCGTCCAACAAGAACATCAACATGGTGTTCGTCGAGGAAGCCTTGCTCCGTCCCATCGGCAGCGTGCCGGATCCCGACGTCATCGTGGAACTCAACGAGCTCGTCGCGCAAGCAGAAGCCGTGAAGGCTGGCAACGCGGAATTCCCGGTGCAGATCAGCCGAACGGCCGATGGCTCCGATGTGAACAAGGCGTTTCCGTGGGTATACGCCAGCGAAGCCAAGGTTCTCGAAGATGCGATCGACTACGCGCGTCGCGCCCCCATCGTCTGGGCCGCTGAAGCCGCCTCCCGCCTGGAAGACGCCATCGCGGCGTTCAAGGCTGCAATCAAGGCCGATGGCACGGATCCGTATTTCCGCCTCGATCCGGGTCCGGGCCGATTGCCCGTGACCATCGCCACGCCCACCAACGCGTGGGTCGCGCGCACTCCGCTCGACGCGCGTGTGCCGGCGGACTTCGCCGGCGGCAGCTTCGAGATGATTCCGTATCCCTTCGCGGATTCGGCGGGCAAGCCGGCCTTGCTCAAGATCAATTACGTCCATAACGGCGTCAGCACGTTCGGCGGCATCAGCATGCAGTCGCCGTTGAGCTCGACCGTGACCGTTCCCGCGGGCGCGACCATCGAATTCGATGTTTATTATCCGAAGAGCGGGCAGGGAAAGTTGATGCGCTGGAGGGTCCGCAACGCCAATTCGGACCTCGACAGCTATCTACGCGCCTACGAATACAACAACCTCAACCCGGACTGGGTGGGCAGCTACAACGGTGAGACCTGGCTGCGGGCGCGCCATAGCATCAATGCGACGGCGGCGACATCGTCGAACTTCATCCTCGAGCTGCATGGCGAGACCAGCCGTCCCGCGGAAACCAGCATGGTGATGATCTCGAACATCCGCATCACCGCGCCGGATCCGAACGGCATTCCGCTTCCCACCGCGGTGAATCGCGAGCACCAGAGCGTCGTCGCGCCGGTGAAGAGCGTCTACAACCGGCAGAACGGCCTGTTCATGGTCGGCTCCATCGGCACGGGCGCAGTCACCGGCACCCGCGCGCGCCACTACGAGATCTTCGTCGACGGCAACAACCTCAAGGCCGAAGGAACGCATCCGCGCGGCCCGAACTGGCTGCGCAGCGCCGCCGGTACGGCCATGAACGGAGCGACCACCGCGCCGGGCACGGCGGAGTACAACTTCCCGACCAACGCCTATCTGGGCATCCGGAACTCCGGAGCTCCGGGAGAGTACAAGTCTCACGGCCACGTGCTTGCCTGGTACAACCAGGCGCCCTCGTGGATGCGGCAGATCGTTCCCGCGACCCTGCCTTCCGGCTACAACGGCACGACGAACTTCTACGGTCTGGGCAACGGGGTGACGACCCAGGTCCGGGTAGACAGGGAGATGGCCCGCCGCGTGCAGTTCAATCACACGATGTACGTGATGCGGCACTTCCTGAGCACCGACGCGAAGTACGGCTCCAGCGTCGAGCGGGGCGTCATCCCATTCAACTCCTGGGACGTGCTCAACGAGGAGATCCACGAGAGCCGCCACAGTGAACTCATCCCCGTGGATGCGAACAACTGGCGGACCAGTCTCAAGCACACCAACTGGCTCGTGGCGATGTCGGATGACCTGATCGGCGGGAACATCCAGGAGCACTACATCTATCTGCTCTTCAAGCACGCGCACATCGCGGCGCCGAACGCGAGGATGGCCGCGGCTTACAAGGCCAACTACGCGAGCTTGCCGGAGTACATGAAACTCGACGGCCACGACGTCGAAGGCAGCATCGATGCCTACGTCGTCGCGAATCCGCCGAAGCTGACCTACAACGACTACGACATCTACACGCGAAGCAAGGCGAGGACCGTGTACAACATGGTGCGCGCGTTGAACACGGCGTGGCGAGCGGATCCGTTGTACGACGGCCGCCCGCTGATCGAGGACATCGGCATCCAGGGCCATGACTCGGTGGGCAGCGTGCTCGCGAGCAACAATCAATATGCGATGGCCCTGTATGCGTCGCTGGTCGATCAGGGGTTGTTGTCCGGCATCTGCTTCTCGGAGCTGGATCTCAAGATGCCGACCAATGCCCCGGGCGGTGGCGCGACGGCGCCGGCGGCCCTCAACGTCCGGCAGTCGGATGCGCTGGGTTATCAGTACGCGCTGATGTACAAACTATTCGCCAAGTTCGCGCCATACGTCGACCACATCATCAGCTGGGGCGTGGCCGGTGCGGGATGGCAGGGTAGTTATGTGCTGTTCGACGGCCAGAGCAATGCCAATGGCGGTTACTACGGCGTCATGAATCCGGACCGGTTCATACTCGGGCATGAGTACCTCGACAGCTTCTTCGAGGGCGAGTACGAGAAGCTCCAGGATGGCTACGTCATCGATCTGGGAGATCTCGGAACCTACACGCGCTGAGGCAGACGCGATCACGGTGCGCCCCATCCAGGCGGTTTACCTGGGTGGGGCGTCACCCGTTCGAGTGACCCGACCTCCACTTCTTCGGGGCTTCAGCCCATGCATCTGCGCATGGAGCATGCGGACGGAAGTGCGTGGCGCCGCCTGAGACGCCGCGCCGTCACAGTGGAGGTCACATGTCGATCCGTCAGCACCTGAGCGTTTTCGCGGCCGCGCTGCTACTCGGGAGCACCGCGCTGGTTTCCCCAACCGCATCCGCCCAATCTCCTCGCAACAGCGTCCTCCCCAGCGGCGGCGGCGCTGCTCTTCTCGACCCGTCCGACACGGTGCTCCTGCTGCTCGATCACCAGACCGGCCTGTTCCAGACCGTGAAGGACGTCGGCATCACCGATCTGCGCAACAACACCGTGCTGCTCGCGAAGATCGCGACCATGTTCAACATCCCGATCATCACCACGGCCTCCGAGCCCAATGGCCCCAACGGGCCGCTGATGCCCGAGCTCAAACAAGCGGCGCCGAACGCCATCTACGTGCCGCGCAAAGGCGAAGTGAACGCCTGGGACAGCCCGGACTTCGTCAACGCCGTGCGCAAGACCGGCCGCAAGACGCTGATCATGGCGGGCGTGTGGACCAGCGTCTGCGTGATGTTCCCGGCGCTCGACGCCAAGGCCGCGGGCTTCAAGGTCTACGCGGTCATGGACGCTTCCGGCGATCCGAGCCTGCTGGCCTCGCAGGCTTCGCTCGCGCGATTCGCTCAGGCGGGCATCGTTCCGACGACGGCCAACGCGGTGCTCAGCGAAGTGCATCGCACCTGGAACCGCCCCGATGCCGGCGAGATCGCCAAGCTTTATGGCCTCGCCGCACCTAACTACGCGGCCGTGGCCGAGAGTTACCAGAAGGCGCAGGAAGCCGCGCGGCAGAAATAGCGCCAATGCATCCGCACTGGCATCGACGCGACGTGCTCAAGGCGCTGGTGGCGGGCTCCGCCGCCAGCGCGCTTCCGCCTGGCGCGGCCCAGGCCGCCGATGCGGTGACGCTGATCCTGCGCAACGGCAGGATCACGACTCTGGATGCGGCGCAGCCCGAAGCCACGGCGGTGGGGATCGCCAACGGCCGTTTCGTCGCTGTCGGCGACGACGCCACGATCATGAAGTTGGGCGCGACCCAGGCGCGCGTGATCGACCTGCACGGCCGTCGCGTCATCCCGGGGCTGATGGACAGCCACACGCACTTGATCCGGGGCGGGCTCAACTACAACCTCGAGCTGCGCTGGGATGGTGTGCCTTCGCTCGCGATCGCGATGCGCATGCTTCGGGAGCAGGCAATACGCACGCCGGCGCCGCAATGGGTGCGCGTGATCGGCGGCTTCAACGAATACCAGTTCGCCGAGAAGCGCATGCCCACGCTCGCCGAACTCAACGCGGCCGCGCCGGACACGCCCGTGTTCATCCTGCGTCTCTATGATCGTGCGCTGCTCAATCGCGCCGCGTTACGCGCGGTGGGTTTCGACAAGGACACGCCGGATCCTCCCGGCGGCGTCATCGAGCGTGACAAGCGCGGCGAGCCGACCGGGCTGCTGATAGCCAAGCCGAATGCCACTCTTTTATATGCGACGCTCGCCCGCGGCCCCCGGCTTGGCCTCGACGACCAGATCAATTCCACGCGCCACTTCATGCGCGAACTCAATCGGCTCGGAATCACCTCCGTGCTCGATGCGGGCGGGGGTTCGCAAAACTACCCGCAGGATTACCAGGTCATCGAGCAACTCGCGCGGGCCGGCGAACTGACGGTCCGCATCGGCTACAACCTGTTCACACAGAAGCCCAAGGAAGAACTGGCGGACTTCCAGAGCTGGGGAAAACTCATTCGGCCAGGGCAGGGCAGCGATCTGTATCGTCACAACGGCGCCGGCGAGATGCTGGTGTACTCCGCTGCCGATTACGAAGACTTCCGGGAGCCGCGGCCCGAACTCGGGACTGCGATGGAAGCGGATCTCGAGCGCGTCGTACGTCAGCTCGCGCAGACGAATTGGCCTTTCCGGTTGCACGCGACCTACGACGAGACCATCAGCCGCGCGCTGAACGTGTTCGAGAAGGTGAATCGCGAGGTGCCGCTCGCAAAGCTGCATTGGTTCCTGGATCACGCGGAGACGATTTCGGCGCGCAACATCGATCGCGTCGCGGCGCTGGGCGGCGGCATCGCCGTTCAGCATCGCATGGCGTTTCAGGGTGAAGACTTCGCGCAGCAGTACGGAAATGCGGCGTTGGCGGCGAAGCCGCCGATCGAGGCAATCCTGGCGGCCGGCGTTCCACTCGGCGCCGGCACCGATGCCACGCGCGTGGCGAGCTACAACCCCTGGGTGTCGCTGTACTGGCTGGTGACGCGCAGGACCATTGGCGGTCTCGAGATGCAGCCGGAACAGAAGCGGATGGATCGGATCGCGGCGCTGAGGTTGTGGACCGAGTCGAACACCTGGTTCTCCAACGAGGAGGGCCGCAAGGGTGCGATCAAGGTCGGGCAGCTCGCGGATCTCGCGGTGCTCTCGTCGGACTATCTACAGGTGCCCGAAGAGGAGATCCGGCGGCTGACGTCGGTTCTCACGATACTCGGGGGCGACATCGTGCATGGCGATGGAGCTTTCAGGAACTTGTCGCCGCCCTTGCCGCCGGTCAGTCCGGAGTGGTCGCCGGTGAATCGGCATGGCGGGTACTTTTCGGGTGCGAAAGCCGGATCGGCGACGCTCGCCGCTGCCGCCTGCGCAACGCATCGGCATGCAGCGAGTCTGGCGTGTGCCTGCTGGTCGGGCTGACCCTCGCGGTAAGGAGTTCGGCGGTAGGGAGTTCGGCCTCCCTGGCAGATGGGCTCGAATGCTGCTTGCTGCTATCTGAACAAGAGCGACCCGTTCATTTTCAGGCCCTTCTCGACTTTCGCGAAAATCAGCCTCGCGAAGAAAACCCAGGCGGCCGTGGCGGCGCAGAGCACGATGAGGTCGACCGGTGACGATCCCGTTCGAAGCAGGGAGAGCGGGCCCGCAACCGGAAACAGCGCGGCGAAGCCGCCGAGGAACTTTTCCACGGGCAGCAGGACGATCGGGATCGATATCACCAGCCCGACGAAATTCGCGGCGATCTCGTTCTTCTGGCGCAAGCCTATCGCGACCATGAACAGTGTCAGGGCGTAGGTCTGCAGCAGCAGTGCGAGCACGATCAGAGTATCGAGGGCCTCCAGTCGCGGAAACCGGCCACCCAGTGCGAACAATGCCATCGCAATGACCGCCACGATGAGCAGAGCGAAGAGGCTCGACGAGAGAAAGCGGCCGTCCGTGAGCTGCCTCAGTCCATTACGGCCCTGCGCGAAATTGGCCAGCGTTCCGAATCCGATGTCGGCACAGATGCTTTTCGACACGTCGAGCGATGCTGTCGTGCAGAAGACCCAGAGGCAGTAGATCCACAATCCACCGCCCCGGCCTTGTGAGGACGTGAGGTATTGAAATGACGCGGTATCCCGCACCAGCAGGAACAACCCGAGCATGACGAGCGTGCTCACCACGAACGCCACCCAGGACTGCTTCGTCTCCCAGTACTGCTTCGTGAGTTCGAGACGAGCCCGAGCAAGGATGGACATCAAGCGGTCCGCGCCATCATTTCACGGGTCTCCGCCCGGACCAGCGGATGCACATCGTCGAGTCCGCGGACGACCAACTCTGCGATCTGATCCGGCCTGACCGATGCAAGCGAGCGATAGGCCGCACAACGTATATGTTCGGACTCGTGTGCTTGCGCGACTCGCTGGATCAGGTCTACGAGGTTGTCGTCTGCGCCCAGCAACGAAACGATCGCGAAGGGCAGCATCTGTCTCTTGACGTCATTGTCCCTGAGCAAGCCGACTATCTTTCGATTCTCGACGTCGAATTCGAACTGCGGCACACGGTCGATGTTCGGACTCTCGCCGATCAGATTCAGCGACATCGACAACTCCGCCGGGTGTCTCTGGATATGGACATCTTTCCGCGGACGATAGTAGACAATTTTCCCCGGGCTGAGCGTCAGCGTTTCCAGATACCGGATGTCCACGTCTTCGCCCGCAAAACCATCGATGCTCGCGGGATCGTATTCGTAGATCACCGTCTCGTAACCACTTCCCAGATACCCCACGGTCAGTAATCCGAAGTTGTGGTCGTGCGCGGTGACATAGGAAAACGCCTTGTCCTGCAATACCCGCGTACGTGACACCGCCGCCAGCGGCGGCGTCCAGAGCACCGATCGAATCGAGAAGAGATTGCCGCCGGCCGTGCGGGCGCAGTGCACGTACGCCTGGGGCGAGATCTGCAGCGCAGACTTGCCCTCCGCGATGAGCGCGAACTCGTCCAGCAGGGACTTGTGCATGAATGCACGGTTATTGCCGAGGGCGCTGAGCAGGGGAGCGCATGCGACCATGGCGTCGTCGTCTCGAGGATCGACGTACTTCGCCGCCCAGTCGAGTAGTTCCTCCGGTTCGATGAGGGCAGCGCTCTTTTCGGTGATGGTTACGGCCATGACTCAGCTCCTGGAGTGGTCCGATGCGGAAAACTCGCGCGCTACCGCGCGTGCGACGTGAGGATGCGGATCCGTGGCGAGACTGCGCAGCGCGCGCACACCCTGCTCGAAACCCAACATTCCCAGCGCACGAGCTGCCGCCCAGCGTACGAAGTGCCGCGGATGCTCCAGCATCCGCCGAAGCCCGGGTTCCAGTGAGATGTCGCGCAACGCTTGCGCCCGAATGCAGGAATATTCCGCATTGGAATCTTCGAGCAGCGCGGGAAGACACTGCCAGGCCTTTCCCGTCCGCACGTCGAAGGACCATTCGAACGGCACGGTCGGCAACGACTGGACTTTGAGGATCAGGGTGGGCGAGGAGAACCTGAATTGGCAGGCCTCGCGACCCGGCGTCAGCACGAGCACTTCCCCTCGCGAGCATTCCTCGGTGCGATTCCTGACGAGCTCGAGCGTGGGATCGAACACCTCCGGATTCCACCTCTCCGGCAGTGAGTAGAAATCCACCTGGAACGTGGCATTGAGCGACACCAGCGTGGTGTAGGCAGTCAAGCTGGTGATCGTGAGCACGTCGCCGGGCTGGTGCAGCGACACTCCGAAATCGAAGGATCGCGAATCCCTTCTCGCGACGTCATGGGGGATCAGCGAGACGAAGTTTCCCGCAGCCTGCCTCGGCCCTCTCTCGGCGGAATCACCGTAGGCTGATAGATAGGTGCGGAAGAAATCCTGCAGGGCGCCCGGATCGCTCGCGATCGCGGCAAGAACCGGGCCCGTTCGCGAAACGTCCTCGGGGGCGAGGACCAGGGAATGAAGAGTCTCGAGGTGTTTGTTCATGCTGCAGCGATTCCTTTCGGTGCGATTTGGGCCGCATTCCGCGCTTCCGCGACGATCGACAGATACTTCCCGACGAATCGACTGGAGTCGTGCTCCGTGAGTTCTTCGTTGGACAACTCTCCGCGCACGGCGCCATCGACGAGGAACACCACTTCATCGGCGAGCTCGAGGATCGCGTCCGGCTGGTGACTGCTGAACGCGATGACGGGGCGTGAGGCGCGCGCAATCCCCTTGATGAGATCGAACAGGCGCCGGGATTCTTCGATGTCGAGTCCGTTGGTGGGCTCATCCAGCAGCAGGATGTCTGCCGCCGAGGCGGTGGCGATGGCGAGTCCCAGTCGTTGCAACATACCGCGCGAAAGCATCTGACATTGTTTGTGCAGGTGATCCGCGAGGTTGAAACGCGCCAGCCATTCGCGCGGATCCCGCTGCGCGGCGACGTCGAGGCGTGCAGCCGTGACTCCCGTCAGATAGATGAAGTTCTGCAGTACGGACAGCCGCGGGTAATACCCGAGAGCGGAATCCGGCAGCAGCGCCACGCGATTGCGGTGGACGCGCTCCGGGTCTTCCATGCCCGACAGCGTTCCGGCATCCGGCTCCATCAGGCCGCCGATGATCCGGAAGAGTGTGGATTTCCCGGCGCCATTGGGACCTACCACTGCCTTGATGACGCCAGGCCTGAACCGCAGCGTCACATCGGTGAGTGCGGAAGTGCTCGCGCCCGGGAATCGCTTGGTCAATCCATCGATTTGCAGCGGCCGTTCCTGCATCACGCTCGAAGCCTCCATGGCATCCATCTTCATCTCGGGCGGCCGTGGTGGCGCTTTCGCGCCACCACGGTTTCGTCACTCAGCGGGACGAGAAGAGCGCGATCGTGAAGATCGCGACCACGCAAGGCGGGCCCACGACCACCTCGCTCGCGCCTACGGATCCGACGCTGTATTCCAGCTCTCCGATCTGCAGGGTGGACGGCGTCCCTTCCTTCTCCTGTATCCCAATCTCGTTCTTCGTTTCGTTGTGCATCGATCGTACTCCATGGTTTGAATTGTGCGATGGGTTTCCATCGCACAGTCACCTCTTGGCAACATCGTGCAAATGAGCGTCGAGTACGGCGGCGGTCAGCCACGTCGAGCACAGACCCGCGCCGTCGCCGACGCTCGCCGATGACTCCGTGGTCACCGTGAACGGGCGCATGCTCGCTGGGATGAGCTGAAGCGGAAATCCTATCCACTGAACTTTCGTCGTCGGGCCTTCCTGGTTGACGTTCGCTCTTGCGTACCACTCTTGTGTCATGAGGCGGACATCTCTCACACCGTTGGCGCAAACGAACCACTTCGGACCCGGCGCGGCGCCCGTCGCGATCTGTCAAGTAGTTTGAACGTCGCGATTGGCTGGATATCGGACTTGATTTCCATCTAGCGTAGCGCCATCTTCCGGGCTCTTGCGAATCGATGGGACCTCGTGGCCTGTGCCGATGTCCGCTTTCGCATCGCCGCTTCCGGAAGGTGCCCATGTTCTACTCGCCGCCAAAACGCGCCATCGATGGGCGGGAATCGCCCGAACTCTCCGTCAAGACAGAAGTGGCGGCGGTGGACATCGGCTCCGTCGTCGTCGTGGTGCAGTCGCCGGGCAAAGTTGCCGTGTTCACCGGCGCCTGCCCGCAAGTGGAGGCGGCCGCTGGATCCGGTGCTGATCCCGCGCCATCGATGAGCTCGCCGGATCGCGAGGCCAGCCGTACTCCCACGGAGGGTTGAGGATTCCCCAGGCACGCGCGTTGTAACTCCCGACACCCCCTGCGCCTTTCGCGCAAGAGAGGGGTGATGCATCCGTCCAAGGGGGTTCGATGTCTCGCAGCAGCCTATCCGCGGCGATTGCCGCCATTCTCGCGCCCGGCGCGCTACTGGTTTCCGCTCCGATCAACGCTCAGGAATCACCCGCGCCCGCCGCGCAGGTTCCGGAAGAGCCAGAGGAAATCGTCGTCACCGGCTTCCGCCAGTCGTATATGGACGCGTTGAACACCAAGCGCGAGGCGGCGCAGATCAGCGATTCCATTTCTTCCGACGGCCTCGGCCGCTTCCCCGATCTCAACGTCGGCGAGGCGATCCAGCGCATCCCCGGCATCCAGATCAATCGCGAAGCCGACGCGCGCAACGCGACCATCAGCCTGCGCGGCCTTCCCGGCACTTTCGCACGCACCACGATCAACGGCGCGGGCTTCGCGAATCCGGTACTCAATGGCTCGACGCCCCTCGGCGCGTTCAACTCCGACATCTTCACCTCGATCACGGTGATCAAGTCGCCCACGGCCGCGGATCTGGCCGGCGGTCTCTCCGGCAACATCGACCTGCGGATCGCGCCGGCGCTGGGCCGCAAGGACGGCGGCTTCGCCAAACTATCCTATGAGCAGAACTCGCTCGCCGATCTCGGCAGTCCGCAGGCTTCGCTGGGTTACAACACGCACATCTCCGACGAGTTCGCCGTGTTCGGCGTGCTCACCTACAAGGAAGAAAAATTCCGCCGCGATTCGATCACGGTGAACAGCTGGGGCAATCGCCTGGGTGCGATCCAGGTGGGCAACCAGGCCGCCGCGGGATCCAACCCCACCTACGACGCGCTGCTCGCGCAGTATCCAGGCGGTGTCTACTACCCGAGCCAGACGCGCCAGCTCATGCGCAACAACGTGGGCGACCTCGTGACGGGCGCCGCGGGCTTCGAGTGGCAAGCCACCGACAACCTGAAGTTGGGCACGAGCGGCTTCTACACCAAACGCAATCTCGACAAGTCGCTCAATCATCTGCTGTACATCGACGCAGGTCCGGGCAACAACACGAACACCGGCCTCACGGCCACTTCCGCGGTCGCGCGCATCACGGACATCGGCACGCCGTACGTGGTGGAGACGCCGACGGGTCCGCGCGCCTACATCAACCAGTTCTCGGCGCAGAACATCAACACCTTTGATTCGCTGCGCTCCGAGCCGGGCTCACAGGGCACGTGGGCCATCATGCCGCACGCCGAATTCGACAATGACACCTGGCGCATGAGCTTCGAGGGCACGGTCTCACGGGCGAAAGTGGTGTCGAACCAGATCGAGCTCGACATCGTGCAGAACCCGTACCGCAATCTCGGCACGGCGGGCCTCAACGGCATCACCGCGTCGGTGTTCACGGGCGGCCGCGATCTGGCGAACTACGCCGTGAATCTGTTCACGCCGAATGCCTCGCACGTTCCTTTGGGCGGATACCCCATCCCCGCCACCGCGAACGCGGCCACGCAGGCGGGCGCACAGATGCCCGGCGCACCCGCGGGTACAGCGGCGGATCGCTTCGGTGTCACGGGCACCAACGGCCAGAGCCGCAGCGACCTCGACGCGGCGCAATTCGACATCGAACGCTACTTCGAAGAGGACTCGTTCCTGTCGGGCATCCAGGCGGGTTTGCGGTGGGAGCATCAGAAGTTCACGTCCGTGGGCACGCGCAACACGTCGTTGGGCGCCAACACCGCCGCAGTGACGCAGGACCTCTCGGTGCAGAATCCGTACGTGGGCAACTTCTTCGGCGGCAACGCGCCGGGCTCCACGACCAACTGGCGCAACCTCGACATCCTGCCCACCCTCGCGCTGATCACGCCGGTGAACATGGACATCCGCAGCCCCACCAACCCGAATGGCCTGCCAGCGCAGTTCACGGGTGGTCCGTCGACCGGCGTGTTCCTCACGCCGTATGGCCTCGTGAACAACTACTGGGACCCCAACTACTACAACAACAACTTCAGCAACCAGAACGACGTCATGTCGGCCTACGTCATGGGCAAGGCGGATTTCGAGCTCGGCAGCATCCGCATCCGCGGCAACGCGGGTGTGCGGTACGAGCGGACCGAGAACGAGATCAACGCGCTGGATTGCGTGAATTGCGCGGCGGCACTATCCACGCGTCCGCTGCCGATCAACCACTCGATGGTCGAGCGCAACTACGAGCAGACCTACGATTACTGGCTGCCGTCGGCCATGGTGTCGGCCGATCTCACCGAGCAACTCGTTCTGCGCATGGCTTACTACAAGACCTACGTACGCCCGCAGCCGCGTGACACCGTGCCCACGAGCTCCGTCCAGGTGCCACAGGAACTGGTGCCGCCGGTGGATCCGGTGTACACGATCACGGTCGGCGCTTCGGGACTCAAGCCCTACACCGCGAACTCCTATGATCTCTCGCTCGAGTGGTACAACCGTCCGGGTGGTTTGATCGCGATGGCGGCCTATCAAAAGGATGTCGACGACTACATCGGTCCGATCACCGATCAGGGCGTATTGTGTCCGGCCAACGGCATCATCAATGGCGTGGACTACGGTCTCGGCACGCTCACGATCAACGGCACCAACTGCTTCAGCTCGAACACCTTCATCGGCGCGGGCGGCACACCGGTGAATGCGCGAGTGCTGGTGTCGGGCCAGACCAACCAGAGCCCGATCCGCGTGCGCGGTCTCGAGTTCTCGGTGCAGCAGAACTTCGACTTCCTGCCGGGCTGGCTCAGCCACTTCGGCGGCGCGGCCAACTACTCACGCACGGAGATCGACGGCGAGGATGCGGCCGGCAACCAGATCACTCTTCCCAGCGTCTCCAAGCACAACCTGAACCTCATCGGCTACTACGAGACGAAGAAGTTCGGCGTGCGCGTGGTGTACAACAAGCGCGGGGTGTACGACCTCGCCGCGGGCAACAGCTTCGTGGGCGACGCCCGGCAGGTCATGGAGCGTTACCAGATCGACGCGTCGATCTCGTACAACATCACCGACAGCATTTCGTTGTCGGTCGACGGGTTCAATCTCAACGACGCCATGCGCGCCGAGTTCGAGAACGATCCGATGTTGCCGCGCCGCCTGGACTACGATGGCCGCACCTACCTGGCCACCTTGCGCGCGAGCTTCTGATGCGTCGATTCAGCACCGCCGTCCTCGCGCTGACCTGCAGCGTATCCCTCTGCGCCGCGGAGCTCCCCAAGCGCGCGGAAGTGCTGGCCGTAGCCGCGCGGGTTGCCGACTGGCAACTCGCGCGGATGGACGGTCTGCACATCACCAATGCCTATCACCAGGAGTCGCGTAATCCGCTGAGCTGGCAGCAGGGCGCATTCTGGGTGGGCATGACGCACTTCGCGCCGATCAGCGGCGAGCAGCGGTTCATCGATGCGATCCATGAACAGGGCAAGCGCAGTGCCTGGCAACCCGGCAAACGCGTGTATCACGCCGATGACCACGTGATCGCGCAGAGTTATCTCTGGGCGGCAAGGAGCGGCGCAGGCAAGAGCGTGCTGGCGCCGACGCGCGCGGTGTTCGACGCCATCCTCGCGGATCCGGCCGTGGTGCATCTGAGCTTCCACAACGACAAGGATCGCGGCGGCATCCAGTGCCTGAGACGCTGGTGCTGGTGCGACGCCGTGTTCATGTCGCCGCCGGCCTGGCTCGATCTCGCGAATCAGACCGGTGAGCGCAAGTACCGGGATTTCGCGATGCGCGAATTCTGGGCGACCACCGACTTCCTGTACGACCCTGCGGAGAAGCTCTACTTCCGCGACAGCCGCTTCTTCGAGCGCCGCGACGAGCAGGGCCGCAAGTTGTTCTGGAGTCGCGGCAACGGCTGGGTATTCGCGGGCCTCGCGAACATGCTCGAGTTGATTCCGCGCCACGACCCGGATCGGCCGAAGGTCGAGGCCTTGTTCAAGGCGATGGCCGCGAAACTGAAGACGCTGCAGAAGCCCGACGGTTACTGGGCGCCATCGTTGCTGGCCCCCGAGAACTCCCCGACCGAAACCAGTGGCACCGGCTTCTTCGTCTATGGCCTGGCGTGGGGTGTGAACCGCGGGCTGCTTCCGGCTGAGGAATATCGCCCTGCCATCCTCGAGGGCTGGCGCGCTATGACAAATGCAGTCGCCGCCGACGGCGGCCTCGGCTGGGTCCAGCAGGTCAGCGACCGTCCCGAGCAGGTTGCCGAAGCCGACACTCATTTCTATGGTGTGGGCGCGCTGCTGCTCGCGGCCAGCGAGGTCGCGGCGCTGAAGTAATCCATTGCGGATTCCGGTATGTAGTGCGTCGTAATGAGTGCGTCCTGGTAGCGCTCACTGAGCGGCGGAGCGATGGATCAACCGGCGGAAATCTCTGGCGATGGCGAACGGGAGCGCTTCCTGCAGCGGCTCTCCGAGCGATATCGCCAGCCGTTGATCGCCTATTTCCAGCGCCGCGTGACCTCGCGCAGCGAAGCCGAAGACCTCACGCAGGAAGTGTTCCTGCGTCTCGTGAAGCGCCTGGATGTCCAGAAGCTGGACAACCCCGAGGCCTTCCTGTTCACGACGGCGGTGAATCTGCTTCGCGATCGCTTCCGCCGCGGGCAAACGCAGCGCAGCCATCTGGCCGAGGTGAGCCTGCAGCAGCCGGGCATCGAAGAGCTTTCGCCCGAACGCGTCTTCGACAGCCGCCAGCATCTCGCGAAGGTGATCGAGGCGCTGGAGCAGCTCGATGAGCGCAGCCGCGACGCGTTCATCCTGCATCGGCTCGAGGGCATGAAACACGCGCAGATCGCGGAGCTCTACGGCGTGTCCGTGAGCTCGGTCGAGAAATACATCATCAAGGCGCTGGCGTTCCTCGCCGAGCGTTCGATCCAGAGAGAGTAGTGAGCTTGCAGTCAGAGTCCCCGACAACCTTGTACGAGCAGGCCGCCGCCTGGGTGATCCGCCTGAATGGCGAACCGAGCGAGACCGATCTCGAGAAGTTCGCGATGTGGCAGGCGCAGGGGCCGCAGTACGTTCGCGCATACGAGGAAGCTTCGCTCGCTTGGACGGCAGTGGGCGAGAACTCCGCGGCGGAGAGGCTGCTCACGATGCGGCGCGAGGCGCTGGAGCGAACGGGTCGGTTCGCGAGGCGCTGGAATCGCCGCGCGTTCGCCGCGGGCCTGACGGCGCTCGTGGCCGTGCCCCTGGGCGTCCTGTATGTCACTTCTTCGCGAGCGCCGGCGGAAGAGCAATTCGAAACCGGGCGCGGCGAGCAACGCGTGATCGTGCTGGCCGACGGTTCTCGCATGTCGCTCGACGCGATGACTCGGGTGAAGGTGGTCTACGGACCCGACGAGCGCCGCATCACGCTGGTCGCCGGCCGCGCCAACTTCGACGTGGCGCGCGATCTCGCGCGCCCGATGAACGTGCACGCCGGCCCTCGCACTGTCACGGCGCTGGGTACGGTGTTCACGGTGGAGCGTGAGACGCATGACGTGGTCGTCACGCTCGTGGAAGGACGGGTGGCGGTGACCAGCGGCAATCCCGCGCGCGCGCTCATCGAGCTGCAGCCGCGCCAGCAACTGCGCATCAACGACGACGGCGCGATCACGATGCGCAACGGACTCGATCCCGTGCTCGCGCTCGCATGGCGCGAAGGCAAGCTGATCTTCGACAACGCGCTGCTCGCCGACGTCGTCGCGACGATGAACAACTACGTGACCACGCCGATCGTCGTCGAAGGTCCGGCGCGGGAGCTGCGTGTCAGCGGTGTGTTCAAAGCGGGCGACACGCCCGCGTTCGTCGAAGCGATGGAGAACCTGTTCCCGGTGGTGGCGTTGCGCCACCCGAATGCCATTACACTGCAGATGGCCGATTGAGGGTGAACGCGCGCGGCGCGTCGTAATTGCGGGATTGGGGGGTTCATGAACGTGTGCCGGCTGCAACGCGCATTCGCGTCGTTCCTGTTGGCGGCGCTCGTCCTCCTCGCATCACCTCACACCATGGCCGACACCAGCACTCACGAATACGACATTCCCGCCGGCGACCTCGGCGAAGCGCTGCGCGCCTTCGGCGCCGCTTCGAACACGCAGATCCTGTTTGCGCCGGACGTGGTCGCGGGCCGGCGCAGCGCGGGGATCAAGGGGCCGTTCTCGGTGGATGCGGCGATGCTCTCGCTGCTCGCCAACACGCCGCTGACATACCGGATCACGGCGTCCAATGTGATCCTCGTGACGTTGGCGGAGACGCCAGCGCCGCCATCGGGAGGCGCGCCACCGACCTCCGACGGTACGAGTCGCGACACGCCGGTTGCCGCACTCGAGGAGATCATCGTCACGGCCACCAAGCGTCTCGAGAATTTGCAGGTGGTGCCTGCGTCGGTGCTCGTGGTGACGCAGTCCGCGATGGAGCGCTCCAACATCCGCGACTTCGACGACCTCGTGAAGATCGCGCCGTCGCTCACGATCACCAAGACCTCACAACCCGCGAACAACAGCATCAACGTCCGCGGCATCGGCACCTATGCGTACAGCATCGCCACGGAACCGAGCGTCGCGGTGGTCATCGACGATGTGCCGCAGGCTTTCCAGGCGGCCGCGTTCGCCGCGCTGGTCGACGTCAAACAGATAGAAGTGCTGCGCGGGCCGCAAAACACGTTGTTCGGCAAATCGGCGTCCGCGGGCGTGATCAACATCACCACGCAGCCCGCGACCGATGAGCTCACGGGCCGCGCGGACCTGCTGCTCACCGACGATGGCGAGCAGCGCCTGCTGGCCACGATCTCCGGCCCGCTCACCGATTCACTGAAATTCCGGCTCGCCGGAAACCTCAGCGACTATCGCGGCAACGTGTACAACCTCACGACGCGCCATTGGCTCAATGGCACGGCCGATACCACGCTGCGCGGCAAGCTGGTCTGGGAACCGAACGACGAATGGTCGGTAACGCTTTCGCCGTTCTATACGCGGACCGACTCCACGTGCTGCGCTCCTGCGGAATATTTCGTGAGCCCCGGATCCACGACCGGCGGCCCGGCGACGGGGCCGTCGCGCATTCCAATGTCGGCATTCCTCGCCGGCATCACGCCAGGCCCGCGGAACAACCGCACACGCCTCGATGTGGACGCGCGTGGCGACGCCGAGGATTATGGTGCGGGCCTTCGGATCGTGCGGAACTTCGGCGGCCACACGTTCACGTCGATCACGGCGTTCGACAAGTACCGGCTAGACGACCGCCAGGACACCGATTCCACGGATATCGACTTCTCGCAGTTCCAGCCGATTTCGCCCGCGGGTGGTTCGGCCAATGGCGGCCACTTCGACATCGAATCGAAGACCCAGGAGTTCCGGCTGACGTCACCGGATCAGCGCCTGCGCTACGTGACCGGCCTGTTCTACAGCGATACGGACTCGCTGCGCTATTTCGTTCGCGGCTCCAACACGCTCGACGACTACAATGTTTCGCCCGCACCTTCACCCACGCCTGCGAATCTTCCGACAACCAACAGCTCGACCTACGCGCGTTACCAGGCGACGGCGCGCGCCACCAACTACGCGTTGTACGGCCAGGGCAATCTCGGGCTCACGGACAACCTCGATTTCCTGCTCGGCCTGCGCGTCAACCGCGAAGAGATCGAGTACGCGTTCAATGATCTCGGCAACGGAGTCGGTTTCGGCAGCCCGCGATGTTCGACGTCGTCGCCTTCGGGCCTGACCATCCAGACCTGCAACCACGACACGTCGCTCACCGGCCGCACGGGATTGCAATACCGCTTCACGCCCGAGGCGATGGCTTTCGCCACGGTCTCGCGTGGCTACAAGGGACTGGCGTACGACCTCACGAGTACGCTCACCACGCGCACGCCCGTCGCGAACGGACCGATGGCCGGCCGGCCTCTCGCCGACGTCATTGCATCCCACCAGCCGGTGCGCGCGGAGACGGTAGATAGTTACGAGCTGGGCATCAGGAGCGCGTTCTTCGATCACCGCCTGACCTGGAATCTCACGGCGTTCTACATGGAGTTCGAAGGCTTCCAGGCGCAGAGCCGCGACCAGATCCTGAACCAGAACCTGCTGAACAGCATCGGCAAAGTGACGTCGCGCGGCGTGGAAACCGAGCTCGCCGCGTTGTTCGGAAACTTCAGCATCAGCGCGGGCGGCGCGTTCAACGACGCCATCATGGAGGATTTTCCGAATGCGGGCTGCTTCCCCAGGCAGACCGTCGCACAAGGTTGCGTCGGTGGGGTGCAGGACCTCTCGGGCAAGCCCTTGTTCAACGCGCCGAAATGGAACTTCAACGTGAATGCGCAGTACGAGTTCCCGCTCGGCGACACGCTCACCGGGTTCGTCAATGGCGGATATCGCTGGCAATCCGGCGTCATCTTCAACCTGCTGCAGGATCCGGATTCGGTGCAGCGGGCTTACGGCATCGCCAATCTATCCACCGGGATCAAGGGCGAACACTGGAAGGTCACTGGTTTCGTCAACAACCTGTTCGACCGGAGTTACGCGCTCACGCAGGGGCGCGACGCGCACATCAACGTCCCGGCCGGTGGCAACGCCGTGAACTGGAAACCGGCGCGGGATTTCGCGCGCTATTACGGCCTGCGGGCCTCTTTCTTCTTCTGAACGATGACACCCCGAATATTGTTGTTTGCCACGTTGCTGGCGCTCGGTTCGATGGCTCACGCGGCCGCGGTGCCGCCCTTCAACGAAGTGGTGGAGCACCGCATCCAGCCGCAGCTCGAACGCCTGCTCATGCAGCTCGTGAAAGACGGGCGGGCCATGCGCATCGACGACACGCCGGTGTTCAACGGCTCCGACAAATTCCTCACCGGGAAGATCGCGCTCGCGTTTTCCGACCTGATCGCGTCGCTACCCGCGGGGGATGAACGAGCCGCGAGATACGTCGCGGATTTCCGGCGGCTCGCGAAGCTCACCGTGGACGATCCCAACGATAGCTGGGGCATCTATTACTACCTGTCCGCGCTCGCGGTGCTCGATCGGGCCGGGCATCTGAACGCGGCGCTCGATCCGCTCACGATGGCGAAGCTGCGCGTGCGCCTGGACTGGCGCAGCTTCGTGAACCGGGAAAGCTACGAGCTCATCGACCATCCCAACAACTACTACTGCGTGGCGTTCGCGATCGCGCGCCTGCGGCAGCAGTTGAAGTGGGAGGACGGAGAAGGCGCGAAGCGCCTCTACGCCGCGATGACGGCGCACTACGTCGAGTACTCCGGAGAGTTCGGATTCGCAGACGAAACCGACGGCGAGGGCCGCTTCGACCGGTACAGCGTGTTGCTCGCGGGTGAGATCGCGCAGCGGTTCCTCGAGACGGGTGAGCCGCCGCCGGCGCAGATCGTCGACTGGCTGCGCAAGTCAGCGGCAGTCATGATGTTGCGGCTCAATCCGCGCGGCGAGGGGTTCGAGTACGGCCGCAGCCTGGGTCCTTACGGCGAGACTTCCATCATCGAGGTGCTCACGGCGGCTGCGGCACTCGACCTGCTCGATGAAGATCAGAAGGCGCTGGCCTATACGTATGCCTCACGCGCCGCGCAACGTTACGCTGAATTCTGGCTGGACCCACGCACGGGTTCCGTGAACCTCTGGGATGGCGGCCGGCGGACCGATACCTATCGCGGCAAGTTCCGCATCCTCGGCGAGAATCTTTCGCTGGGCCATCAGTACCTCTACACGAACGCCGCGTGGAACCGCCTCGGCTTTCGCAACCGGGCGCCGCTGCCGGACTTCGAGAAGAGGCTCGACCGGCTGCCCGCCCGCACGATCACCTGGTTCGCGCGCGGTACTTACGACCGCCTGCTGCTCACCTTGCGAGAACAGGGACGCGTGATCTCCCTGCCGATCATCAATGGCGGCGCGTCCCAGCACATGAACGTGCCGTATTTCCCGATTCCGTTCTCGCCCGGGATGCTCGAGGGCATCGCCGACGGCACTGAGCCGATGTTGCTGCCGCGCTTCGAGCTCGCGGACGGTTCGGTGCTGATGCCCCTGGCTTTCATGCGCGACGTCCAGGTGCTCGAGAAGGGACGGCGCACGGACGTGCGTTACCACCAGACCGAGATGGATCGCATGGGCGCACGGGCGCCGGTGGCCGATGGCCGGCTCGCCGTGTCGACCACCTACTCGTTCTCGCCCGGAATCATCACTCGCACCGACGTGTATTCGGCCAGCCAGCCGCTGGCCGTGAAAAACATCGCGATGGCCTTCGGAACCTACTCCGGGAAGCCGGACGCGAACGGCCTGACTACCCGCTTCGGCGAAGGATCGATCCGCGAATTCAGCGTCGAAGGCCTGGACGCCTGCAAGGCGGCCTCGGCGCGCGATGACGCCCGTTACCACACCGGGCAGGGCGCGCTCACCACCCAGGTCAACTGCCATCGCGCGGCCTTCACGCTGCGCGAGCCCGTCACGATTCGCTGGACGATCCGATACGAGGCGGGCCGGCGTTGACGCGGCCGCGGAGTGCAACCGGCGGTGTCTTCACCGCGACGATCAATGACGTCGCGGCGCGCGCCGGTGTGTCGAAGCGCACCGTGAGCCGCGTCATGAACGACGAGCCCAACATCACGGCAGACACCCGCGATCGCGTTCTCCGGGTGGTGGAGCGGCTCGGCTACCGGCCGAACCCGGCCGCACGCCGTCTTGCCAGCGGAAAGTCGCATCTCATCGGGCTGTTTCATTCCGTGTGCACGCCTCCTGATGCGGGCATGGTGGAGCAGCTCACCTACGCCTTGGCCAGCGTGCGTTACCGCCTGCTCATCTGCTCGAGCGAGCATCGTGCGCCGAACGCGGCGGAGGAACTCGCCGCGCTGGCGCGCCTATTGCCCATCGACGGCGCGATCCTCTGCGCGCCTCTTTCCGAACGAGCCCTGTGTGCCGCGGCGTTCCATTCACAGCGGGTTCCGTGCGTCCGCATCGGCTCGAGCGCGGGTGCGCACGGCGTGTCTAGCGACGATCGTGAGGCCGCAAGGCAGATGACGCGATACCTCGCATCCCTGGGACATCGGCGCATCGGATTCGTGTCGGGTCCTGCGGAGCAGGACGGCATGCAGCAGCGCCGGCAAGGATTCCTGGATGGACTGCGTGACGCGGGCCTGGCGCTGGAGCCCGGCGCATTGCTCGAAGGCGCCGACACTTTCGAATCCGGCGTCGAATGCGCCCGCCAGTTGCTGCGTGATGCGGACCGGCATCCCACGGCAGTCTTTGCGAGCTCCGACACGTTGGCGTCGGGCGTGCTCATGGCCGCGCATGAGAAGGGAATCGCCGTGCCGGGGACCTTGTCGGTCAGCGGCTTCGGAGACGAGGCCATTGCGCGCCAGGTCTGGCCGCCGCTCACGTCGGTGCGGCCGCCGACGCGCGCGCTCGCGGACCGCGCCGCCGCCAGGCTGTTCGATCTGCTGCACGGCGCTGAAACCGCCGCGAATCCCATGCCTCTGCCGCCCGGCGACATCGTGTTCCGCCATTCGGTCGGGCCTCCGGCATCGAGGTAGCAGCGGAACTCGCGAGGGATATTGCGCATCCGGCGATTATCTGACTACAGTCAGCTAATGAAGAGCGACCCGGTCCAGCAAGTCCGCCGCTTCAATCGCGCCGTCACCCGGCGCATCGGCATCCTCACCGACGATTATCTCGGCCGCGGCCGGCCCTGGGCCGAGTCCCGGCTCATGTTCGAAGTGGGCGTCGGGGGTGCGGATGCGCGCGAGTTGCGCGAGCGACTCTCGCTGGATTCCGGCTACTTGAGCCGCCTGCTGCGCTCGCTCGAGGCGCAGAAGCTCGTGCAGTCGCGACCGGGGGAGGACGACGCGCGAGTGCGGCGAATCACGCTGACCCGCAAGGGGCTGGCGGAGTGGAAGGAGATGGAGGCGCGTTCGGACGGAATCGCGGAAACCTTGTTGGCGCCGCTCAACGAGACCAATCGACAGCGTCTGCTGACCGCGATGGCCGAGGTGGAGCATCTGCTCGCCGCGAGCGCTGTGAAGATCGAGCCCGAGGATCCGGCCAGCGAGGACGCGCAGGCGTGTATCGATGCCTACGTGAAGGAACTCACCAGGCGATTCAAGAACGGCTTCGATCCGACCCGCGGGCCGACCGCCGATCCGGACGATCTGCGACCGCCGCGTGGTCTCTTCCTGCTGGCGCGCCTCGAAGGCGCGGCGATCGGTTGTATCGCGCTCAAGGTCATCGGAGCGCGTATCGGGGAGATCAAGCGCATGTGGGTGAGCCCGGAGTCGCGCGGACTGTCGATCGGGCGGCGATTGCTCGAGGCCGCGGAGCAGAACGCGGTGTCGATGGGACTCGGTACTCTGCGGCTGGACACGAATGGCTCGCAGACCGAGGCCATCGCCCTGTACGAGCGCAGCGGCTACCAGAAGATAGACGCCTACAACGACAATCCCTATGCGGACTTGTGGTTCGAGAAGCGTTTGCGGAAGTCGCGGCGATGAAGGCGCTGTGGCTGATTATCGCGTCGTTCATCGGCGCCACGGCCGCGGCGTCCTGTCCCACGGGCGCCTTCGGGCGGGAAGAGGGCATCGTCGTGCTCGCTCCCGTGTCCGGCATTCCGGCTCCGGGCCTGCGTTATCTGTTCCGCGATGGACGGCGCGGCAGCACGCTGGACGGCGCCGCGCCGATTCGATGCGCGGACGGAGTCGTGGAAGCG